>NZ_JCALCX010000040.1:0-41670 GCF_059812565.1 Mycobacterium sp. NGS49
GTCGCCGCACCCACCTCGAGTCTCGAGGGGGTCTGCTGCACAACTTCTGACAACGAGGGCTCCATCAGCCCTTCCCCCGCATAACGCTCATCCTACGACGGCGGTCGCGCAGCCTGACCAGCCGAAGTTCACTCATCCGGAGACAAATTTGTTGTACGTCCGCACGATTTTCCTACATCCGCCAACCCAACCGACTAGGCTATCGCTCACTTGCTGAATTACTTGAGTGTCTTGGATTTTGGGGGTTGTGGGTCTACGTGCGATGCTTCAGGATTCACAGCCTGGCCCCCGCCGCGAAGAGGTGGTCAGGCGTAAATGAGCCACAGGCGGCCGTGGTTGCAGTCGTCGCGACGCGTCCGCTCGCCGAGGCCGCCTACCCCAGCGGATGTTACGGCTGATGAGTGAATCCGAGGTGGCCCGCCCCGGGGGCATTTTCGACAAACTAAGCAAGTTCGTCATCGAAAAGCCGTTGCTCGTCATTGCAGTCTGGATCTTGGCCGCACTCATACCCGCTCTGGTATACCCGCCGCTCATGGAGGCCGCCGCCGGAAAGAATAATGCTGCCGCCCTGCCGGACGATGCTCCGACGATGGTGACCACCAAAGAGATGGCCAAGGTGTTTGATGAAAGGGGCGGCAAGGGCGGCTCTCAATTGTTGGTGGTCTTGACCAACGAGAACGGCCTCGGCCCGGCCGACTTAGCTACCTACCAAAAGTTGGTTGAGAAGCTGCGCTCCGAAAACTATTCGTTGCAAGACTTCATCAGCACGCCCCCGCTGCGCGAAGTGCTGGCAAGCAAGGACAATAAGGCCTGGAACTTGCCCGTCGTGTTCCAGACGAGCCAAGACGACCCCGCAACGCAGTCGGCGTACAAGAAGATCCAGGCGATCGTTAAAGATATTGTCGCCGGAACAACGCTCACCGCTCACTACGCCGGAGCCGTGGCCACCGTGGACGACCTTGTCACCATTGGCAAGGAAGATACACATTTAATCGAGATTGGCACCGCGGTCAGCGTACTCCTCATTCTGTTGATGGTTTACCGAAACATCATCACAATGCTGGTGCCACTGGCGACTATTGGTCTTTCCCTGGCGTCCGCTCAGGGCCTATTGTCTGGGCTGTCACTAATCGGTCTGGACGTGCAGATGCAGACCATTGTCTTCATGACCGCAGTTATGATTGGCGGCGGAACGGACTATGCCGTCTTCCTGATCAGCCGTTATCACGATTACGTGCGTAAGGGTCTCGATTCGGATCAGGCGGTCAAGAATGCGATGATGTCCATCGGGAAAGTGATTGCTGCGTCGGCAGCCACTGTGGCAGTCACATTCCTTGCGATGGTGTTCTCTAAGCTGTCCATTTTCTCAAGCATAGGACCGGCAATATCAATTTCGATATTGGTGGCGTTTGTGGCCGCACTAACCTTACTGCCCGCGATCTTGGTCCTTATCGGACGACGCGGCTGGGTCAAGCCGCGCCGCGAGTTGACCCGTCGCTACTGGAGGATTACGGGCACACGCATTGTGCGGCGGCCTCGGATTCATCTGGTCGCCAGCCTGATCGTGCTCGCCATCCTGGCCAGCAGCACGTTGCTGGTGCGTTTCAACTATGACGATCTCAAGGCACTACCAGGTGACGTCGAAAGCGTCGCCGGGTACGACGCGATGGATCGCCACTTCCCGCAGAACATGATGACTCCGATGATGTTGTTCATAGAGTCTCCACGCGACTTGAGGAGCCCAACCGCCCTTGCTGACCTGGAGCTAATGGTCAGCCGGGTCACTCAATTGCCCAACATCATCGCGATACGCGGTTTGACCCGGCCTAAAGGAGAACCGCTGGAGCAAACCAAAGTCTCCTATCAGGCGGGCGAAGTCGGTGGCAAACTTGACGAAGCGTCCACGGGGATCCGTGACCACGGAGGCGACTTGGACAAACTCGCCGACGGTTCTAACCAGTTGGCCGACTCTCTTGCGCAGGTGCGCGATCAGGTCACCGAGTCGGTCGCCAACGCAGGCGCGCTGGTCAGCCTCCTGGTGACGATGAAGCAACTAATTGGCGGCGACAAGACCCTCAACACTCTCGACCAAACGGCCAAGCTCGTCGGCCGGATGCGCGCGCTCGGGGATGCGCTCACCTCGAACATGGTCGACGTATCAAATGTAGTTGCCTGGGCCGGCCCAGTCGTATCGGCACTTAACGCCAGCCCGCAGTGCAACTCTGACCCGGCCTGCGCGGCGTCGCGTTACCAGCTGCGGGCGCTTGTCGAAGCGCAGACCAGCGGAAGCCTCACCAGCATTACCGCGCTCGGCCGTAGCCTGCAGCAGACTCAAGAATTCCAAACCGTCGCTCAGACAATCGACAAACTCGAGACAAACCTCAATCAAGCGGTCAGCCTGTTGCGGTCTATCGACGGAATGCAGAATCGGCTAAACGAAATGCAGCAAGGCGCCGGCGCCCTCGCTCAAGGCAGCCGCGCAATTGCTGATGGTGTGAACGAGCTCGTTAGACAGACCAAGAGGATGGGCACCGGACTCAACGAGGCTTCGTCGTTTTTGTTGGGGATGAAGCATGACGCGAACAAGCCGTCGATGGCTGGTTTCAATATTCCGCCGGAGGCGATGGCCAATGAAGAGTTCAAAAAGGGCGCCCAGATTTTCATTTCACCGGACGGACATGGGGCCCGGTACCTCGTACAAAGTGCTCTCAATCCGTTCACTACCGCCGCGATGGATCAGGTCAATGACATCCTCGGAGTAGCACACGCCGCCCAACCGAACTCGGAGTTGTCGGACGCCACGGTGTCGATGGCGGGGATTCCGACCGGGCTTCGGGATACGCGTGATTACTACGATCATGATATTCAGTTCATAATTGTCGCGACTATCATCATCGTGTTTTTGATCCTGGTCATGCTGCTACGAGCGATCGTTGCGCCGTTATATCTCATCGGTTCGGTGCTGGTTTCGTTCTTGTCCGCGCTGGGCCTGGGTGTCATCGTCTTCCAGTTAATACTCGGCAAGGATTTGCACTGGAGCTTGCCCGGCCTGTCTTTCATCTTGTTGGTTGCGGTAGGCGCCGACTACAACATGTTGCTCATCTCCCGGATTCGTGACGAATCGCCGCACGGTGTGCGGGTGGGCGTTATTCGCACAGTGGGTTCGACCGGCGGTGTCATTACGTCCGCAGGTCTTATCTTCGCTGCTTCAATGTTCGGCCTGTTGGCCGCGAGCATCAGCACCATGGTCGAAGCCGGGTTCATCATCGGGACCGGTATTTTGATCGACACCTTCCTGGTGCGCAGTGTCACTGTGCCCGCCATAGCTGCGATGCTTGGCCACATCAACTGGTGGCCGTCAAAGATCGGAACCAGCTCCACACCGCGCCGGCGAATTTACCGACAGGCTCGGGCCCGTAAACCCAACCTGCTGGACCGCGTGGTGAATACCGTCCGACGCTCTAAGCCCCGCCCCGGGTTGGCTGCGCCGTCGACTACCTTGAAGCGCTCACCGACCACTGGTAAGGGCCGCGGGGACCTGGTATCCAGCGCTGAAGCGAATAAAGCAACGATGCCGGACATCCCAAAAAGAATCAGCGACTACGACGATCTCTGGGAACACGCGCTCCCGCTATTCGGCTCCATGCGTGTGCCACCTAAGCTGACCCGGAGCGGTCGAGCGCTGGGCAATGGCCACGACAGACTCAACGGGAACGGTAAACAGATCGAACTGGCGAAGACATTCTGCGTATCCTCTGGTGACCAAAATGGGCACACCAACCGAAGCGGCCACACGAACGGCCATCACACCACCAATGGAAACGGCAACGGCGAGGCCCCCTTGAGTATGAGCGGAACGTTCACTGAGCCTGTCGACGAATTCGACTGTCACGCGCTTCCGCTTTTCCGGCCTATCGACATGAAGGACGCTCTGGTCAATCGGTGAAGTTTTCGTTCGTCGTCTGAGGTCGACCGCATGCACTCGTGACTCGTGGCCGTTGCGCGGCGTCGACTCGGACCTGCAACACCCACCGCCGCAGCGAATCGGCACCCACACCGACCGTCGGGCCGACCAACTGGCAGCCGTCATGCACTGACCGATACTCATCATGGTGATGGAGCACCATCCTCACCGCGCGCTCACGCTGCTCGACTGGATAATGCTTGGCCATAACCACCGTCTCTTTCACAGAAAAGAAGCGGCATCCAGCCTGGCGCCGTTCAACGTTCCCTGCTGCGGCCGCATCAAGAGTGGTTTTTCAACGTCTTTGCGGCACTCGGAAAGTCGTTGGCGCCCGAGCCGTCTTGAAGCTGTGGCGGACGCTGTCTGAACCCTCTCAGCAGGTCTGGTCTGGGTGGGGCCGGTGATCCCACGCAGACATATTGGAGATATCGGCCGTCGGCGAAGAACCCCAAACTCATGACGGCCACAAACACGCCAACTGTGCCGCGCCAAGCGTTGATTCCCTCGATCCGCTGTACCTTGAACCCCGCTCTCTTGAATATCCGCCGAATGCTGCGGCGGGTAAAGAAACGAATGTGGGTCCGGTCGAAGATGCCAAAGTCCTCCTGCGGAAAGTCCTTTCGGAACAGCACGTAGCCTAGGGCAGGAAGAAAACGGAAATTTGGGACCGCGGCGACGACGACGCCGTCGGGCCTCAGCTTAGCGCGAAGCCGTCGCAGCGTCGCACCGGGTTCGACCAGCCGTTCGAATACGTCGATGCAAATTATGGCGTCAAAGTAGCCGTTGGGAAGTTCGGCGATCTGATCGTCCAGGTCTCCGGTCAGGACGCGATCCATGACGGCAGTTGCGCGCTGAGCTGAGTGTGCGTCGGGCTCGATGCTCCATAGTTGCGCGCTGGTTTTAATTTTGATCTTGGTGCCGAACCATCCGTCTCCGCAGCCGAGATACAGCACGCGCTGCAAGTCAGTTGGGATGAATCGCAACATCTCTGGCGCTGCTCGTCGGTAGTACCGAGTGACGCTGTTCTCTTCTCTCGCAACGGGCATGGCCATCCGTCCTTGGTCCTGGAGGGTAGGTGGTCGCGATCTGCAGAGGCGACGCTGGCGGTGCTCATCCGTCCCGGCGTGCCGATTCAGATGCCGCCCATACCATTTGAGAGCAGGGCTACTCCGGCCGCAGTGGCGGCGAAGGCCAGGATTTGCCGCCGGTGGGTCCGTAGCCAGTTACGCAGCCACAGCATCGTTGCTTCGGTTTTTGCAGGGCTTATCAAGTGGCTGACGAGCGGAATCTCGACGATCGCAAGCATTACGAGGAGGTAAGCGATAGTGGCGCTGACCTGGGTGCCGATCGCAGCTCCCGAGGCGCCGATAGCCCCGAGCGCTACGAGGTACTCCACCGGCGGCGGTCCCGCTGAGCTCAGACCGGCGACAAACGCCGCCCATGGAACCCCGCCTTCCAGGGCGCCCTGAGCGCTTGCCATCAGCCGCGAGAACCGGGTTGGCTTGTGCTCCACCAGTTGCGACGACGAGTCACCTGTGTTGACTAGCGCTGGTGCGGGTGAACGCATCGAGAAACCCTTCGCAACCAGCGCGGCGACCATTAAGGCAACCACTCCTAGGGCAATTTGAATGTGTCCCACAACGGAGCTTGCCGCGAGGGACGTCACATGATTGACGAGTGCGTTCGCGCAGTCGCGAAGCAGAAGTAAGACGCCGAGCGCGACGGTTATGCCCGTCGCCATGCCACCAAACCAGAAAGCGAGCAAGTTCACCATGGCGCGCGGCTTGGAGACCAGGAAGGTGGCAACCCCGAGACGCACCGGCTCGGTAGCTGTCATCAGCGCGAGAATGAGCACTGTGGTCCACACCTTCGCCCTCCTTACCTTTGCCGTCTTGTAGCTGACCGACATTGGGTGAACAGGCAGAAAGCGCAGGCCACTGGGGCTCTGCGGATCAAGAAGCGCTCTGCGGCGGCCATATCGTCCTATTCGAGTGGTCGGCGGAGCTGCAGACCGTCAGTCGCGAAACTAATGGCTGGGGTAACTCCGGCTCACCTCATTTTCCAAGAGATCAGCTGCCCGCGTGGCACTTTCACCAGATTTGGTCATCTGATTCGCGATGTTGCGCGCTCGGGTGACGTATTCGGGAGCCAGAATTGAGCGGAGATCGCTGATCAAGGTCTCTTTAGTGGTGGCCGTCAACCGGCGTCCGGAACCGATTTTGAGCCGCTTGATCTGGGCTAGCCAGATCGGCTGCTCTATCCAGATCCAGAGGATCAGTGTTGGGACGCCGGCTCGCATGCCTGCGGCGGTTGTTCCGGCGCCACCGTGGTGTACCACTGCGCGACAGGCGGGGAATATAGCGGCGTGGCTGGCCGAAGTCACTAATTTAACGTGCTCGGGGGTTTCTATTTCGCTGTATGCATTAGGTCCGGTGCAAATTAACGCCCGTTCGCCCAACGCTGCGCAGGCGGCGCTGATCATGGCGATTGTGTCGCCGGGCGAATCAACCGGCATGCTGCCGAATCCGAAGTAGATCGGCGGCGTTCCGGCAGCAATCCACGACAGAACCTCGTCATCGGAATCCGTCGGCAACTCCAGTGTCAGGGCTCCGACGAACGGTCGCCGATCACCTTGTTCCGCCCACTCGGCTCCGAGGTCGGGAAAGCAGAGTTCATCATAGGCTTGGATCTCAAGAGAGCGGCTCTGCAGAATGCGCGATGTGGAGGATGCGGTTGCTTTCGGCAGGCCTAGCTCCCGGCGTTGCGCGTCTTCCGGATTCTTTGTCACGCGCCAATGCACCCACCACAGCGCCGACAACAGGGAACGGTTCAACGGCGCTGGCAATATCGGAATGAACTGGCCATTGGCACGCGCGGGGAAGTAATGGATCGTCGCCAGCCGAATGTCGTAACACTCCGCGACATTGGCTGCGATGCCCTGGTGGATCATGCCCGTCAACACCAGGTCGACGCCGTCTGCGAGTGTGTTTAGGGTCGTCGCCATATCCGCCCAGGCCTCGCGCAGTTCCGCGATGCCCTCGCGCACTAACTTGATTGAGGTTCGAGGCTTCCAGAATTCGCGGTAATTGTCCTCGTCGTCGAGGAGCTCCTGAGTGTCGGGACCGTAGGTTACTGCCTCCAGCCCGGCTGCCGCGACCAAATCAGTCAGGTTCGGTGGTACAGCGACGCGTACCTCGTGGCCGCGCCGCAACAACTCCCGACCGAGTGCTGCGCAAGGCTCGACATCGCCACGCGTGCCATTTATGGCAAGTGCGAATTTCATCAGCGGCCCCCTGCAACCTATTTCCCTATACCGCAGACGCAAGTCGACTCACCCGCGGGGCGGGAGTCATTAGAGTACGTCCGCCACCAGCGAGTACTCGGCAAGCGCTTGGTCTACCAGCCCGCGAAGATACTGGTCTGAGTTCTCGGCACCAGGTTGATATGCGGAGATGCTAACAAAAATCTTCCCAGCGATGCGTCCGGAAAAAAGATAAAGTTCGCCGCTTTCCCGCTCGACATGTTGCTTGGTTGCGCCACGGTTGACCAAGCGCGCGGAAAAATATTCGGCATCGGTACCGTCGATGCGGACGATTGCAGGATTCAGATCCCGAAGGTTGGAGCAACAAACCGGCAAATCCGCGTGACCCAAAGCCAGCCCTTCCAACTTGCGAGCTAGCCATTTCGGTGTATAAGGCACCAGTGGAAGAGGCTTCAGCAGCTCGTTTGGGGTGTGCTCAAGGGTGGCGAGACTCCGCTTCATCTCGTTGTGGATAATCTGGAAATCCGATGTCGCGCGGTCTGGATCGAGATGGAATGTAACTGCTGTAAGTGCATTCGCGCGCACATCGTCCGCGATACGGTCACTGACTGGCATTGTGATAGTGACAGCGCCGTCCGCCGGTCCTAGCCGCCCCAAGAGTTGAGCGAGTTTGGTCGCGAAAGCGACGAAAAGCGAACTGCTGGACCCTCCGAGTTCGACTGCGCGAGCATCCCATGAAGAGACGTCGCAAGAAAGTGATATCGATGGACAGTCTATGGGTTCGTCATTGCTGTCCGATGTAGCCGGCGGTGAATGCGATTGGCCTGCAGCGCCAGAGTCGCGTTTGAGCAAGATCATTATGCAGGCGATAAATGCCCGCAGGACCTCCGGCAAGCCACGGAGGGCTTGCCAACCGTCAACCAGAAGACCTCGCATGCGGCCGCGGGATCTCGGCGGTTGATAGCCGAGCTCCCGGTCGATGCCATTGATGGCTTCGTATACGGCCATGCTTAAGGCCACTCCGTCAACTACGGAATGCGACGTCACCAAGCTAATTGCGGAGCCGCCGTCTTCTAGCGGGAGGACTCCAAGATGCCAGCAAGGTCCATACTCCGGGTCAACTGGAATCTTTGCGCGTTCGTCCAGCCACGCCTTGATTGCACGCCGAGGCTGGGGCGACGGAGCGACGGCGACGTCGGGTGCATCGTGAAAAGCAACCCAACGGGGTCGGCCAAACGGCAACGGAGAACGCTCAATTCGGCGTCCCAGCAAACCACGGCCGAGGTTTCGATTGAAACGTCGCAACCCGTCCATGTCTACCGCCCGGTCATATATCCACAATGCCTGACCGACGGTTTCGTAGCCGGTGGCCCGCAACCGCAGGAGAGACGCATGGTCTAGAAACGCGACCCTGTCATCCGTCATAACCGATGAAATCGCCCCGTCCGAAACTCGCTGACAACCTTGATTTCCGCTTAGCCAGTACGCCAAGTGGGCACGGAAGGCGACGCGGTCGCAGGTTCATACGTGCGCCGACTGTAAGCAAGATGTAGGCCGCCGTTGCAGCGCCGCGCCGGCATCACGTCGCGTCCCTCGGCGACGCGAACAAACGCGGACTTCAGCGCCTCGACGTAGCGGGTGACTGATTCGCGGGCTATCGGGTTGTCCGGGAACAGCACCGTTACCTGTGTCTCCTTCTCTAACCGATTCACCCGTATGTCTATCTGCCCCATCATCCCGCCGTCGTGGCAGAGGCGGGCGCGCAGGTGTTCCATGTGCGAGTTCGCGAGAGCGGAAAGCGGAGGAATGCCGGCGTCGAGGTAAAATAGCAAGGGTGCCCCCCATTGGCCTTCCCGCAGCCACGGCACCAGCTCGAGCACCCGATCCAGCGGCACGTCCGCCAGGTCTCTGCCGGAATCGAAGCTTTCCTGAGCGGCTCTAACGATTTCGCGGAAAGACGATCCCGTGGTGGGGACGGTGATCGGAACAAAGCCGGTGAACCAGCCCGTCGTCATAAAGTCCACCTCGGTTCGGCGGAGGTCGATGGGGACGATGGCGTGATACTCGTCGGCTCCGGTCAATTCATGTTCGACCACGGCGTTGATGGCGAATGCGCCACCGCAGAACCTAGCTCCCGCCGATATGCAAGCAGATTCGAACGCAGCGGTTTGCCGCTCGTCCATCAGCTTGACGGCGATCATCTCGCACGGCGCAGACGTGTCACCGAGCGGTAGTGGGAATTCGGGCAGAGACCCCTCAATCTTGTCGAAGAATTCGGCCCATCTGCTTACGGCAGGGGACTCCAAAGTGAGCCGGGATATGCTCTCGTGCTGCCGGGCGCAGTAGTCCTGATAGCTGCCCGGTTCCGCAAGGCGCAGCGGCGCTCCGCCTCCGATGAGTGTGAGATACATCAGATGTATTTCGGCGAATACGACACCGACGAACATGGCGTCGCAATGCAGATGGTCTATGGCCACGCAGAAAGTGAAGTGGTCTGCGCGCTGGATGATCGAGAAACGGAAGCAATCCCATTCGAGCGGGCTCGGGGTGGCCAACAAATGGTCTTGCCACTGACTTTGCCCAGTCAGTTCGCCGTGTTGAATCGCGACGAACTGGACGTCGTTGGGCTTGGTCATGGTTCGCCGCTCGAAGCGATCGCCCTCGATGTGCTCGAACCGGCTTCGGTAGGTGTCGTGGCGACGCAGGTGCGCGTTGATCACGTGCGTCATGGTGCGGATGTCGCATTTACCGGGAATGTCCCACGCCGAAATCAATAAACGCGACATCTCAAGACCACGGTTGGCGTAGGACCGGAAGTTGCGAAGGTGATGGGTCTGCATGTAGCTGGGCGGGACCGTGCTTGCCTGCGCTTGCTCGGCCTTCGCGAGCGAAGCAGGCGACGGCTGCCATGACACGAGCGTGCCGGGCTCAGGATTCCAGTCACGGATTGTCCCGGCCTCCACCTTCCCTACTCTGACCATTTCGCCTCCGAGTCTTTCAGCTGGTTGCGGTGCACCGTAGAGCTGCGGGCGGCACACGAAATCTGGAACGGTGATGACGCTGGTAGGGGCGTCGACAAAGCGGGCTTCAAGGCCGCGTCCAGGCCGTTTCCGCTTGGTTGACGGGAGCCAAGCTGCCAGGTATCCGACGACGTGTCGCACGCAACGGACCCCCCAGCCAGCCATCCAACTGGGTTGGTGACGGCACTCGGTATGCCGACTAATGTGGTATTCACATACCCCCCTTTATGTGGTTTGCCGTTTGCAGGCAAAAATTGCCGCCGATGTGGGTTGACCACGCCCGACGCTGTGATGACTTCCCATCCGCGTTTTACGTTTTCGACCGTTGCTGAACCCGAGCTTAGTTGATGTTGGTCGTTTGATTTTGGTTTTCGCGGCATTGGTATTGAACCCAGGTCGAACAGCCGCAGTCAGTGCGGTGACGTGACTGCTGGCGTGCCTGCGGCCGGGTATCATCGTCGCAACGGCACCGATCCGGCCATCACCGGGGAGCCTTCGGAAGAACAGCTGCGAAGCCCAGTAAAACCGAACGGGTGGGCCCGTCACAGCCCTAAATAAGTGGCCGTGCGTGAGTGCGGCAAGCGGGGTGGTACCGCGGCGCTTGCGCTTCCAGCGCGTCGTCGTCCCCGTGCCTTGTGATTTATGGCACAGGAGACGAATGACCGACAGCGCCTATCCACGCATTGCCCTGGGCGCCGACCCGCGCGGCGGCACCCCACATTTTCCCGCGCTCGAGCTGGACGTTCTCGACTACTGGTTTCGCGACGACACGTTCCGAGCCAGTATCGCCCGGCGGGATGGCGGGCCGGAGTATGTGTTCTACGACGGGCCTCCGTTTGCCAATGGGCTGCCGCATTACGGGCATCTGCTGACCGGATACGTCAAAGACATCGTGCCGCGGTACCGCACCATGCGAGGGAACAAGGTAGAGCGCCGATTCGGTTGGGACACACACGGTTTGCCCGCTGAGCTGGAGGTTGAGCGGCAACTGGGTATCACCGACAAGTCCCAGATCGACTCGATGGGCATCGCGGCTTTCAACGACGCGTGCCGTGCATCGGTACTGCGTTACACCGACGAATGGCAGCAATATGTGACCCGCCAGGCGCGCTGGGTCGACTTCGACCACGACTACAAAACACTCGATCTCAGCTACATGGAGTCGGTGGTCTGGGCGTTTAAACAGCTGTGGGACAAGGGCTTGGCCTATGAGGGTTACCGGGTGCTGCCGTACTGCTGGCGCGACGAGACGCCGCTGTCCAATCACGAACTCCGGATGGACGACGACGTCTACCAGAGCCGTCAGGACCCGGCTCTCACCGTCGGTCTCAGGGTCGTCGGCGGCGAACTCGACGGCGCTCACCTGCTGATCTGGACCACGACGCCGTGGACTCTGCCGTCGAACCTGGCCGTGGCGGTGAATCCCGAGGTGAGCTATGTCCAGGTCCAATCCGGTGATCGGCGTTTTGTTCTGGCCGAGGCGCGGTTGGCCGCGTACGCCCGCGAACTCGGCGACGAGCCCGAGGTACTCGGAACCTACCGCGGCGCGGAGCTGTTGGGCACCCGGTATCTGCCGCCGTTCGCTTATTTCATGGACTCGCCCGAGGCCTTCCAAGTGCTGTCAGGCGATTTCGTCACCACCGAAGACGGCACCGGGCTGGTGCACATGGCGCCGGCCTACGGCGAGGACGACATGGCGACCACCGACCCCGTCGGCATCGTGCCGGTCACCCCGGTCGACGCCAGAGGCCGCTTCGACGCAACGGTCCCGGACTACCAGGGACAGCACGTCTTCGATGCCAACTCGCAGATCATCCGCGATCTGAAGAACCAGCAAGGCCCGGCCGGAGCCAACGGCGCAGTCCTGTTGCGTCACGAGACGTACGAACACGCGTACCCGCACTGCTGGCGCTGCCGCAACCCGCTGATCTACCGCGCGGTGTCATCGTGGTTCGTGCGGGTCACCGAGTTCCGCGATCGCATGGTGGAACTGAACCAGCAGATCACCTGGTATCCCGAGCATGTCAAGGACGGTCAGTTCGGCAAGTGGCTGCAGGGTGCCCGCGACTGGTCGATCTCACGAAACCGCTACTGGGGCACGCCGATTCCGGTGTGGAAGTCCGACAACCCGGACTACCCTCGAATCGACGTGTACGGCAGCCTGGACGAGCTGGAACGCGACTTCGGTGTGCGCCCGGACAACCTGCACCGCCCCTACATCGACGAGCTCACCCGGCCCAACCCCGACGATCCGACCGGCGCCAGCACGATGCGCCGGATCCCCGATGTGCTCGACGTGTGGTTCGATTCGGGTTCGATGCCGTACGCGCAGGTGCACTACCCGTTCGAGAACCGGGATTGGTTCGACGGCCACTATCCGGGTGACTTCATCGTCGAATACATCGGCCAGACCCGCGGCTGGTTCTACACACTGCACGTGCTGGCCACCGCCTTGTTCGACCGGCCCTCGTTCAAAACCTGCGTCGCACACGGCATCGTGCTGGGGTCGGACGGCCAGAAGATGAGCAAGTCGCTGCGTAACTACCCCGACGTGACCGAGGTGTTTGATCGCGACGGCTCAGACGCCATGCGCTGGTTCCTGATGGCCTCGCCGATTCTGCGCGGCGGCAACCTGATCGTCACCGAACAAGGTATCCGCGACGGCGTGCGCCAAGTGCTGCTGCCGTTCTGGAACGCCTACACCTTCCTGGCCTTGTATGCGCCGAAAGTTGGTGTTTGGCGGGCGGATTCGGCGCATGTGCTGGATCGTTACATCCTCGCTAAGCTCGCGGTGCTGCGCGACGACCTGACCGTGTCGCTGGACAACTGCGACATCTCCGTTGCCTGCGAACAGCTGCGGCAGTTCACCGAGGCGCTGACAAATTGGTATGTGCGACGATCGCGTTCGCGGTTCTGGGTGGAAGAAGCCGACGCTATCGACACGCTGCACACAGTGCTGGAAGTGACCGCGCGGCTGGCCGCCCCGCTGCTGCCGCTGACCACTGAGATGATCTGGCGCGGGCTGACCGGCGGACGCTCGGTGCACCTGACGGATTGGCCGCAGTCCGGCGAACTGCCCGCCGATCCCGGTCTGGTGGCCGCCATGGACCAGGTGCGGGACGTGTGTTCGGCGGCATCATCTCTGCGGAAGGCAAAGAAGCTCAGGGTCCGGTTGCCGCTGCCGAAATTGACTGTGGCGGTGGAAGATCCGGCGCAGCTGCAGTCGTTCACCGAGCTGATCGCCGACGAGCTCAACGTCAAGCGGGTCGCGCTCACCAACGCGATCGACACGTACGGCCGATTTGAGCTCACCGTCAACGCGCGCGTCGCCGGCCCGCGGCTGGGCAAGGATGTGCAGGCGGCCATCAAAGCGGTGAAGGCAGGGGAGGGGGTGCTGAACCCGGACGGCACCCTGACGGCCGGTCCGGCGGTGTTGCAGCCTGATGAGTACAGCTCGCGATTGGTGGCGGCTGACCCGGAATTCACCGCCGCGCTGCCCGGCGGCGCGGGACTTGTGGTGCTCGACGGAACAGTGACCCCGGAACTGGAGGCCGAGGGCTGGGCAAAGGACCGCATCCGCGAATTGCAGGAGCTGCGCAAGTCAACAGGGCTCGAGGTGTCCGATCGCATTGCGGTGGTGATGTCGGTGCCCGAACAGCGAGCTCAGTGGGCGCTGACGCACCGCGACCTCATCGCGGGCGAGATCCTGGCTACCAGCTTCGAATTCGGTGAACCGGCGGACGGGGTAGATATCGGCGACGGTGTGCGGGTGGCGATTTCGTGCGCCGCGCGCTAGGCGTGGGGCGAAGCACCTGGGGCCGCGCCAGCCGGACCGCGACCGCGCCGCTAGAGCAGGCCGCTTAGCAAAGGCGACGTGGTCGGCGACCCCGGTACGGTCATAGCAGGCAGCAACTGCGGCAGACCTGGCAACGCCGGCAGACTGGGCAGCGTCGGCAAGCCCAGCCCACCTATGCCGCGCAGCACCGACCCCAGGTCCGGCAACGCGGGCAGTCCGGGCAACAGGTCGCCCAGCGACGGCAGACCCGGTACGAACGGCAGACCAGGCAGCACTACCTGTGGCGTGGGGAGAAGGGGACTGGGTAGTGGCGCTGCGCCGATTGCTTCCGCCAGTCGCTGCGGCGCGTACAGCAGAAGTCCAGGCAGGATCCCGCCCGTCGGCGTGCCGCCGAGCGGGACGGACACCAGCGGCGGCGTTGTCAACAGCGGATTGACAATGAGAGTGTTCACCGACAGCGGAGTGAGAATCCCTCCGACCGGGATGCTTGCGGTAGCCGGTACGGTGACCGAACCCACGCCGCCGACGATCGGCAAGCTGACCCCCGGCAGGCCCAGGCTCAGCATGACCTGACCGTTCAAGAAGCCATTCGTGACGACCGCGGGCGCGGTGAGCACCGCAACCGCGGCACCGAAGGCGTCGCCACTGCGCACCGCGCTACTGAAAGCCGACGCAACCGAGGCAAGTGCACTTCCGGTGGTGATGGGCGAACCGATGGCGTCAATTCCCAGCGCAATCGGTAGACCGAAGAATGCGGCACCAACTTGCAGCGGGTCGAGGTTCGCCCCGATCGAGTAAGAGAAGTCGGTGAGGGTAGCAAACACGTTGAACGCATTCTGTCCGATTCGACCCGGTATCGCGGCGATGGGCGCGAGGTCGGCCAGAATCTGGCTGGCAGCGAACCCGGCGCTGAGGTGTTGGCCCGCGGTCGCCAAGGACGTCGCAATCGTGTTTCCGTAACTGACCTGGTTGGCGATGAATTGGCGCAAGAAGGGGAATGGGTTGGCGGCCAAACCATTGCCGAGACTTTGCAGATTGTTGATCGTGTTGGTCACCAGCGCCTGGTAGGGCCCAGTGATGGCGGCCAGGCTCGGGGGAGTTGCGCCGGGTGCGGGCGCAAATATGCCAGGCAGTAACGACGGAAGGGATGGCAGACCGAGACCCCCCAGTAGTCCGCCGTTGCTGAACAATCCGCCGACCCCGCTCAACAGGCCACCCGGATTGCCCAATCCGCCGGTGAGTCCGTCCAGAATCGACGCCGCCGGGGCGGCGGCCGCTGTACTTGCCAGTAATTGTTCGGCTATCGCGGCTTCGGAGCCCAGGTAAGCGCCGGCGGCGGCGCCGAGAGCCCGGACGAACTCTGCATGGAATGCCTGCGTCCGCGCGCTGATGGCCTGATATTGGGCTCCCAGCTCGTCAAATAACGCGGCGACGGCGTTCGACACTTCATCTGCGGCGGCCGGGGCGATATTAGTGGTCAACCCGGCAACGGAATGGGACGCATCAGAGATCGCGGCGCGGATGCCCGCCAAATCCTCGGCTGCGACCTGTACCCACTCTGGCGTAATGACAACCGACATAGTTATCTCCCCGACCCTGGTGCGGTATACGCGGTATCCCGGTAAGGCGGGAATCGGCCGAGTTAGCCGTTATTAAACATGCGTGAAATCTAATGTTTTTGTTGTCGACATAAACTCTGAAGGGCAGTGGATGTCCAAAAGGCAGGCACCCGAGCAATAGTCCGCAGGAGACCCAGCACCTGCATGTCCGTTGACGAACGAACCCGTCGACGTCGCCCTGGGGCGGCATGGCCGCAACGCGCCGCAGTGAAAGTTGGCAATAGCATCGATGACCGTGGAGTCCCGTTGGGTGCTGCACCTGGACATGGACGCGTTTTTCGCTTCTGTGGAACAACTCACCCGGCCGACCCTGCGGGGACGTCCGGTGCTGGTGGGCGGCCTGGGCGGACGCGGGGTGGTGGCCGGAGCCAGCTACGAATCGCGGATCTTCGGCGCCCGTTCAGCCATGCCGATGCACCAGGCCCGCCGGTTGGTGGGGATGAGTGCTGTGGTGTTGCCGCCGCGCGGCATGGTCTACGGAATCGCGAGCCGGCGGGTCTTCGACACCGTGCGCGGCTTGGTTCCCATCGTCGAGCAACTGTCGTTCGATGAGGCGTTCGGGGAGCCTTCGCAGCTTGCCGGCGCCTCGGTCGCCGAGGCGGAGGCGTTCTGCGAATTGCTGCGGCAGCGGGTACGCGACGAAACCGGTCTGATCGCCTCCGTCGGCGCGGGATCGGGAAAACAGATCGCCAAGATCGCCTCCGGACTGGCCAAGCCCGACGGTGTTCGAGTAGTCCGCCGCGACGAGGAGCGGCAGCTGCTGAACGGATTGCCGGTACGACGTTTGTGGGGGATCGGTCCGGTCGCGGAGGAGAAACTCCACAGACTCGGCATCGAAACCGTTGGGCAACTGGCCGCCCTGACCGAGCCGGAAGTGGCCAATATCCTGGGTGCAACAATCGGACCCGCGCTGCATCGGTTGGCCCACGGAATCGACGACCGCCCCGTTGCCGAACGCGCTGAAGCCAAACAGATCAGCGCCGAGTCCACCTTTGCCGCCGACTTGACCACCCTGGACCAGCTGCGGGAGGCGATCGAGCCGATCGCCGAGCACGCACATCGGCGGCTACTCAAGGACGGCCGCGGCGCTCGCACGGTGACGGTGAAGCTGAAGAAGTCCGACATGAGTACGCTGACCCGTTCGACGACGCTGCCCTACGCGACGGCCGAAGCGAGTGCCCTGACAGCGGTGGCCCGCCGATTGCTGCTCGATCCGCTGCAAATCGGACCTATTCGCCTTCTCGGCGTTGGGTTTTCCGGTCTCAGCGACGTCCGCCAGGAGTCGCTATTTCCCGAGTTGGACCTGTCGCCGGAGACCGAAGCGCACCAAGATTTCGAGACGATGCGAGCGGCGCTGCTGACCGGACAGGACGGTACGCCGTGGCGGATCGGCGATGACGTGACCCATCGCGAATTCGGCCATGGTTGGGTGCAGGGCGCGGGCCACGGTGTGGTCACCGTCAGGTTCGAGACTCGCAGTACGGGACCGGGGCCGGCGCGCACCTTCCCCGTCGTCGATAACGACATCACCGCGGCCAACCCGGCCGACAGCCTGGACTGGCCTGACTACATCGGTGAACTGCGCAGGCACGAACCGGATTCGGTGCCGCCGCCGTCAACCCCAGCGGCGGACGACGTCGTCAACGGGTAGCCCCGCCGTCAGCGCCGCCATCACCAGCACTCGAGCCTGCGACGGGGCCAGCTGCGGCACTATCACCGCTCCCGCCTCAACCAAGTCGTGCCCGGGGCCGTATCCCGCGCTGACGCGGCCTCTGGGCACACGTGTGGACACGGCGACCACCAGGCCTTCGCGGCACAGGCGACGAACGCCGTCGACCACAGCGGCCCCGGCGTTGCCGGATCCCAGCGCTTCAAGGATCACCCCTCGCGCGCCGGCCGCCGCGAAAGCGTCCAGTGCCACCGCATCGCTGCCCAGGTATGCCGCGGCGATGTCGACCCTCGGTGCCGTCCCGGCGATCAACTCGCCGAGGAACGGCCGCACCTTGGGCCCAGTCAGGCTCACGCCGCCGGCCACGGTCCCGAGCAGATGTCCGGCAAAACCGCTCAGGTCCTGGGTAGCCGCCTTACGCAGACCCAACGGCTGCAAGACGCGACCGGCAAAACACACGACCACCCCCAGGCCATGGGCATCCCGGCTGGCCGCCAGGGTGAGCGCGTCGCGCAGGTTGGCCGGGCCGTCCGCGTCGGCAGCGTCCGCGCTGCGCATCGCCCCGGTCAGCACCACCGGCAGGCTGCCGGCGTAGCCGAGTTCGAGCCACAACGCCGTTTCCTCCATAGTGTCGGTGCCGTGGGCGACGACGATTCCCGTAGCGCCGTCGTCGATGGCAGTGAGTACTGCGGCGCGGATCCGGTCCCAGTCGGTGGTGACCAGTTCAGAACTGTCGACAGCCATCAGATCGACCACTTCGACGTCGAACGCCCGCCGGAGACCTGCGGTCAGTTGCGCCCCGCTGTGGGTGGGCCGGCGCACACCGTCGGCGCCGGTCGTTGTCGAGATCGTCCCTCCGGTGGTGATGACGGTGATGCGGTTCATGAGGGGATCATTGCGCACTGCCGCAATTCGCATCCGCCGGCGAGGTCACGTCACCACTTGCGTGTGGGTGTCGACCCGCGGCGCGCGGCCTCTGCCGCGCTTGCGATCGCCACGGGTTGTAATGGTGTCGACCCGCGGCGCGCGGCCTCTGCCGCGCTTGCGATCGCCACGGGTTGTATGGTGTCGACCCGCGGCGCGCGGCCTCTGCCGCGCTTGCGATCGCCACGGGTTGTATGGTGTCGACCCGCGGCGCGCGGCCTCTGCCGCGCTTGCGATCGCCACTAGTGGATGATGGTGGGGTGCCCGACGAACCAACAGGATCCGTCGATCCGCTGACTTCACCCGTTGAGGCCACCACATCGCAAGGCCCACCCAGGCGCCTGCGGCTACTCCTGTCGGTGGCGGCCGTCGTGCTCGCGCTGGACATCATCACCAAGGTTCTGGCAGTCAAACTGCTGCCGCCCGGTCAGCCGGTATCCATCATCGGCGACACCGTGACGTGGACGTTGGTGCGTAACTCCGGCGCCGCGTTCTCGATGGCGACCGGATACACCTGGGTGCTCACCCTGATCGCGACCGGCGTCGTCGTCGGCATCTTCTGGATGGGACGACGGCTGGTATCACCGTGGTGGGCCTTGGGGCTGGGCATGATCCTGGGCGGCGCGATGGGCAACCTGGTCGATCGCTTCTTCCGAGCGCCGGGCCCGCTGCGCGGACATGTGGTCGACTTCCTTTCAGTCGGATGGTGGCCGGTATTCAACGTCGCCGACCCGTCAGTGGTGGGGGGCGCCATCCTGCTCGTCATTCTCTCGATCTTCGGTTTCGATTTCGATACGGTGGGCCGGCGAAAGTCCAATGGGGACAACGAAGATCAGGACCCCATTGACTGATCGTTCGATGACTGTCCCGGACGGGCTGGCAGGTATGCGCGTCGACGCCGGTCTGGCCCGTCTGCTGGGACTGTCCCGCAGTGCCGCAGCAGCCATCGCCGAAGACGGCGGTGTCGAACTCGACGGTGTGACGGCGGGTAAGTCCGACCGTCTGAACGCCGGCGCATGGTTGCAGGTACGACTGCCGGAACCGCCGAAACCGCCGGAGAACACGCCAGTAGACATCGAGGGCATGACGATCCTGTACTCCGACGAGGACATCGTCGCGGTCGACAAACCCGCGGCGGTGGCGGCACACGCTTCGGTCGGCTGGACCGGGCCGACGGTGCTGGGCGGCCTGGCGGCAGCAGGCTACCGGATCACCACGTCCGGGGTGCACGAGCGTCAGGGCATCGTGCATCGCCTGGACGTCGGTACCTCCGGCGTGATGGTGGTGGCGATCTCTGAACGCGCCTATACCGCGCTCAAACGGGCATTCAAGCAGCGCACCGTGGAAAAGCGTTACCACGCTCTGGTGCAAGGCCATCCGGACCCGTCCAGCGGAACCATCGAGGCACCGATCGGCCGCCATCCCGGTCCGGAGTGGAAGTTCGCGGTGACCCGGGACGGCCGGCACAGCGTCACCCATTACGACACGATGGAGGCGTTCGTCGCCGCCAGCTTGCTCGACGTGCACCTGGAAACCGGTCGCACCCATCAGATTCGGGTGCATTTCTCCGCACTGCACCATCCCTGCTGCGGTGACCTCGTCTACGGCGCAGACCCTAAGCTCGCGAAAAGGCTTGGATTAGACCGTCAATGGTTGCACGCGCGATCGCTGGCCTTCGCGCACCCGGCCGACGGTCGTCGGATTGAGATCGTCAGCCCCTACCCGGCCGATCTTCAGCACGCACTGGACGTGTTACGCGCCGAAGGCTGACGGCGCGTGCTGCGCGAGGGCGCCGGCTGCGCGATCCGGTGCCGATGGGGTATCACTTACACTTGCGCGCCTCCACAAGGACCCGCGCCGCATGAGCGACGAACGGTCCGTCAGCTTCGATGCGTTGGTGAAGTTCGCGTAACCGCCCGCGGTAGCGCTCGACGGTGAACCCGGGCACGGCCCAGATCACCTTGCGCAAGAAGTACACGATCGCGCCGATGTCGAAGAACTCCTGGCGTAACCGCTCCATTCGCATGTGGACAATCTGCAATCCGGCGGCTTCTGCCTGCGTCCGTTCGTATGTCGGTTCGCGACGCGACCACGCCTGCGGCTGGGGCCCGATGAAGAATTCGACCAACTCGGAGACGGTGCCAGGACCGATGTGCTGCGCGAAATATGTTCCACCGGGCCGCAATACCCGCGCGATCTCAGACCACGGCACGGTGTTGGGGTGCCGGCTGATCACCAGGTCGAACGCCTCTGCTGCAAAAGGCAACGTGGTCTCGTCTGGTACGGCCACCACGACGACGCCGCGAGGGTGCAACAGCTGCGTGGCCAGGGCTGCGTTCGGCGGCCACGGTTCCACGGCCACCATGGTCGGCGGGAATTTCGGGGCTCCGGCCAGTATTTCACCGCCGCCGGTCTGGATGTCCAGCGCCGCGGACACTTTCGCCAACCGGCCGCTCATCAACCGCTGATAGCCCCAGGACGGCCGCTGTTCAGTCGCGCGCCCGTCGAGCCAGGCGAAGTCCCAACCGTCAATTGATGCCGAATCCGCCTCGGCCAACAGCTCTTCGAAGGTCCTGCCCATACCCCCATTGTCGTATGCGGCAATTCCGGAAGACCGGCGGGCCGTTCGGCAGGTCATGTCACAACTGGTGTCGGCGTGGCTTCCGACTAACCTGTGTAGGCGCACTCCATCTGTGGCACGTACCGTGCGAATAGATCTCGACGATGTTGCCGAACGTCTTCGCGGTAGCACACGTGAAAACCGATGCCAGGTGCGAACTTCCACACCGAACCGCGTCGTTTACCGCCGCTCTGTGCGATCCGCCTGGCCAGTCCTCCAACAACGGGTCGATCACGCAGAAGTGGAACGTGCCGGTGTTCTTGCCGCGGCGACATCGTCGGGCGCGCTGTCGTTGTGTTCGACTGACCGCTCACTGGGTGCGGCACATGAACTTGGTACCGGCGAGGTCCAGGGCCACCTCGCCCTGGTGCTCCCAGTACTCCGAACCCTGCCGGCCATACCGGGCGCCGCTGCCCGAAGGCTGCAGAAACAGGATGACGCGGACGCCCTTCCAGTCCAGTACTGCGGTCTTCGGGTCGAACTGGTTGTAGAACTGTGCGGTCAGTGTTCCGGCGTCGGCGGGGCAGGTGAAGTTGACGACGGGTGGCGCTACGGTCGCAGGGGCGGCGATGGCCAACTCGACCAGCCGGGTCTGATAGGCCTCCACCACACAGGTCCGGGCCTCGGTGAAATCGGCGCAGCCGTCGCGGGTCGTCGCAAACGCGTTCTGCGCGGTGTTCAGGGTGGTCTGGTCGGCCCCCGGGCGCGCCAGCGCCTGCAGATACGCGGCCTGCAGCCGACGATCCAGTTCCTTCAGCTGCGGGTCGTCGCAGACCAATTGCTGCGCCTTGTTCGCCGGTTTCGCGCAGTCGAATGTCATCGCCGGGGCGGGCGGCGAGGCACTGGTGGTGGTCATCGCGGAGGTGCCCGGCGGCGCCGGGTGAGATCCCCCGTCGCCGCAGGCGCTGACGAACAGAACGGCCAGGATGACGACCACGAGTCTCATACCTGCTGACTACCGGTCACGCGGACGAGCACGGTTGCGACACGCCGTCGTCAGCGCGTCAGACTTTCCGACTTGCTCTCCCCGAAGCCGACATCGAGGTCAGCGGCGTGAGTCGCCCAGGACCTCGGTCACGGCAGGGACGCCCGCCGCGGTCAGTGTGTCACTCAAATGTCCTGCGAACAGGTGGAAGTGATGCGTGGTGATACCTCGTACCTGGCGCACCTGCCATCGGAGAGCCGGTGCACGGCCGGGGGGCGAAGCGGCGGTGCGCCCGAATTATCTGAAGTGCCAATCCTTATATCTATTCACCCGCCAATGTCTTAGGTTGGCTTCATGACTCACTGTCACATCTTCCACACCACCATCAGGAGCAACTGCCGATGAACCTTGGTGACCTTACGAACCTGGTCGAAAAGCCCTTCGCGGCAGTGTCGAACATCATCAACACCCCTAACTCCGCGGGGCGGTACCGGCCGTTTTATCTGAGGAACCTGCTCGACGCGGTGCAGGGCCGCAAGCTCAGCGACGCGGTCAACGGTAAAACCGTCCTGATCACCGGCGGGTCGTCAGGCATCGGGGAGGCGGCCGCGCACAGGATCGCCGAGGCCGGCGGCACCGTGGTGCTGGTGGCGCGCACCCTCGAGAACCTGGAAAAGGTCGCCGACGACATTCGAGCCGAAGGCGGCACGGCACACGTCTATCCGTGTGACCTGTCCGATCTGGACGCGATCGCTGAGATGGCCGATAAGGTACTGAAGGATCTGGGTGGCGTGGACATCCTGATCAACAACGCCGGACGCTCGATCCGGCGCTCACTCGCGCTGTCCTACGACCGGATCCACGACTATCAGCGCACCATCCAGCTGAACTACCTGGGTGCTGTCCAGCTGATCCTGAAATTCATCCCTGGCATGCGTGAGCGCGGCTTCGGGCACATCGTCAACGTGTCGTCGGTGGGTGTGCAGACCCGCGCGCCGCGTTTCGGTGCCTACATCGCCAGCAAGGCCGCGCTGGACAGCTTGTGTGACGCGCTGCAAGCCGAAACCGTCAGCGACAACGTCCGATTCACCACCGTGCACATGGCTTTGGTGCGAACGCCGATGATCAGCCCGACCACGATGTACGACAGTTTTCCGACTCTGACCCCCGACCAGGCGGCCGGGGTCATCACCGACGCCCTGATCCATCGTCCGCGGCGGGCGAGTTCGCCGTTCGGGCAGTTCGCCGCCCTCGCAGATGCCGTCAACCCGGCAGTGATGGACCGAGTGCGCAATCGGGCATTCGGCATGTTCGATGACTCCTCAGCGGCCAAAGGCAGCGAAAAAGCCGGTGAGTCAGCAGATCTCGACAAGCGAAGTGAAACCTTCCTGCAGGCGACCCGGGGAATACATTGGTGACGCCGTGAGCCTCCCCAAGCCGACCACGCAGACCACCGTCGTCATCACCGGTGCCTCGTCGGGGATCGGTACCGAACTGGCGAAGGGATTAGCGCGCCGCGGGTTTCCACTGATGCTGGTCGCCCGCCGCCGTGAACGTCTGGATGAGCTTGCGGGGCAACTCCGGGAAAGTCACGGAGTCGGCGTCGAGGTCCTGCCGTTGGACCTGTCCGACGCCGCGTCGCGGGCCAAGCTGGCTGATCGGTTGAGCTCCGATCCGATCGCCGGATTGTGCAACAGCGCCGGATTCGGGACCAGCGGACGCTTCTACGAGCTGCCGCCCGAGCGCGAAAGCGAAGAGGTGACGCTCAACGCGCTGGCGTTGATGGAGCTAACCCGTGCCGTGTTGCCGGGGATGGTGGAACGCGGGGCCGGTGCGGTGCTCAACATCGCCTCGATAGCGGGGTTCCAGCCGTTGCCGTTCATGGCGGTGTATTCCGCGAGTAAGGCGTTCGTGCTGACATTTTCCGAGGCCGTCCAGGAGGAGTTGCACGGCACGGGCGTGTCAGTCACCGCACTTTGTCCAGGTCCGGTTCCCACCGAGTGGGCCGAGATCGCCAATGCCGAGCGGTTCAGCATTCCCCTGGCACAGGTGTCCCCGCGAGAGGTCGCCGAACAGGCCATCCAGGGAATGTTGTCCGGAAAGCGCGGCGTGGTCCCAGGGCTGGTGCCGAAGGTTGCCAGCACCACTGGTCGATTGCTACCTCGTACCTTGCTGCTGCCGGCGATCCGCATCGGGAACAGCCTGCGCGGCGGTCCCAGCCGCTGAACGCTCACGCTAGTTGCTGGGCGCGATCTTGAGGACGTGCCCGGGATTGACGACGCGATCGTTCTTGTCGAGCGTCGGAAGGGTAGCGGCGTACAGGTTGTCCGCGGAGTCGAACACCACGCTGTAGGACCGTGCCGGCAACGGGATCGAGATGGGGTTGGTGGATCCGGCCGGCAGCTCGGACATCCGTGCCTTGTAACCGTCTGTGATGAACACGTTCTCGCCGGAGTCGAACGCAATGTGTCGGGCCTCGATGAGGCCGGTGGTAAAGACCTCGGTGGGTGTCGTGGTACCGGCCGCAAGTTTAAGGACGCGTCCTTTGCCTGAGTCTCTGTTTCCTGCGGTGACGTACACGTCGCCGTGTTTGTCGACCGCGATCCCGCGGGGCAGGTAGAGATCGGGGAACGACAGATCCGTGGGCCGGTTGTCGCCGGGGACAAGTTTTTTCACCCCGAACTTCAGGGTTTCGTCACCGGCGAGCGGACCGGTGGCATACGCATTGCCCGCCCCGTCGATCGCGATAGCCGAGATCGTCACGAATCCCTGGAAGGGCAGCCGAAGCGGATACTGTGCGCCGACCGGCATCTCCCACACGTGCCAACCGTCGCTGAGATAGACGTTGCCGGCGGAATCGACGGCCATGTCGTTCGCGGACCGAAAATCCACTCCGGGAAATTCGAGAGTGGTGGTGCTGTTCGACCCGGCGGCCAGCTTCAGCAGCTTCGGACGACCGGGGTCGAACGAACCGGAATCGGCTTCGATGGTTGACCCCAGCAGAAATACGTTGCCGGCGCGGTCCAGATCGACCCTAAAGGGCAGCTGCAATCCGGGGAAGGGCAGTACGGCGGGCTGAGTGGTGTAGGAGTGCCGGGTGCGTGCGGGTGTGGGGGTGGTGCTGGCAGGCGCGGCATCGTGGCGCACCAGGTGGGGGATGGCGACAACGCCGGCGGCGACGGCGCCGACAATGACGATCGCGGCGATCATCGGCGCGAGGTAGCGGCGCCGGGCCGGCGGCTTGGGAGGTAGTTGGACCGGCCGCGAATGTGGAAAGGACACCGTCGGGGACTGGCCGTGCCAAGGTTCCTGCCGCGGCGGGCCGGGCGCAGCGGGCAGACCGATGACACGGGTCTGCGCCTGCGAAGGGCTCGGGGCCGGGCCCGCCGGTGCGGTCAGGGCGCGCTCGGCGGCAGCCGCGAGTTCGGCTACGGTGCGGTAACCCTGGCTGGGATCGCCGGATAGGCCACGCGCGACGACGTCGTCTAACCCGGCGGGGATGCGCGCCCGCTCCTGAGTGGGCCGCGGCATCGGCGCATGCCCGGACGATGGGGCGGGCGGGTGCCCGGTCAGGCACTCGTACAACACCGCCGCCAGGGCGACGATGTCGGCGCGATAATTCGCCTCTGCGTCGGTGACCAGCGCGCGGGTCTTTTCGGTTGAGGGCGTCGCTGGCGCCGCATCGGCCAGATGAGCGGACTCATCCCCAGACGCCGTCCTGGTGAGCACGATCGCGGCGGGTGTGACACCGCGATGAATGGCTTGTGGGGCGCGTGCGCCGTCGATTGCCGCGGCGATCTGCCGGACGACGTTGACCGCGCGTGCCGGGTCGAGCGGGCCGTCCTGTGCAAGGATGGTCGCGAGGTCGCTGCGCTGCTCAGGCATAGCCGGCCGCGAGTTTAAGCAGCCGGGTGGCCTGGGTCAGGTAGATGGTGCCGGCCGCGTCGACGGCCACGTCACCAAACGGCTTGTTCTCCGGTGCGCCCAGCGCGGTCGAGGAAGTGGCGCCCGCCGCCAATTTGAGCAATCGTCCCATCCCGTCGGCATTATCGATAACGAAGACGTTGCCTTTGCCGTCGACGGCCACACCCTCCGCGGCTCCGAGTTGACCGAACGGCAACTGAGTGGGCGCGGCCGCGCCGGAGTCCAATTTGAGCACCCGCCCCCGCTGCAACGCATAGACGGCGCCGGCGCTGTCGACGGTCACGTCTTCGAATGCGCCACTCCCGAACGGCAACACCGTGGGCGTGGCAGCGCCCGGGGCCAGCTCAAGCACCTGTTCGCGACCGGCGACGAACACATTCCCGGCAGCGTCGGCAGCGACACCCCGCGGGATGATCCGGCCCAGTGGCAGGTCGGTCGGGGCGGGCGCGGCTGGCGGGAGTTTCCACACGTGATCCGGGCCGCCCTGGGGCCAGTCAGTGACGTAAACGGCGCCGGATCCGTCGACGGCGACCCGTTTGGGTGAGCTCAGCCCACGCAACGGCACTTCCGTTGGTGCGGTTGCATTGACCGCGAGCTGGTACACCAGCGAGGTCCCGGAGTCGACCACATAGACGTCCCCAGTCGTGCTGACCGTGACACCCAACAGCTCGCCGCGACCGATCACCGGCAATCGCGTCGCGTTCAAAGGCGCGGCGGCGCCGGTGGACGGCGGGGCGGCGGTGGTCGATTGGGCAGTGGCATTGCTGGCGGACCGCCTGCCCGGTCCCGGTGCACTCAGGAGCACGACGAGGGTGGCGACGACGGCGACAACGGCGATCACGGCCACTGTGATGACCAAATTCCGCTGCGACTTTCGGCGCGACGGCTGCCTCGGCGGCGGCGAGCTCCGACGGGGCGGCGTCCACGGTTGGGTCATCGCGGCAGGCGGTGGCGGCGCCCACGACTGCACCGGCGTGTTCAGGGCTCGCGCTGCCGCGGCACCGAGTTCGCCGGCGGAGTGGTAGCGCTGCGCAGGCTCTTTGGCCATGCCGCGCGCAATGACCTCGTCGAAGCCGATCGGGATGCCGGGCCGTTGCCGACTGGGTTGCGGAGGCGGCGCGGTCAGGTGGGCGGCGACCAGCGCAGGTATCTCCGAGCGGCCCTCATAGGGCGCTTGCCCGGTCAGGCACTCGTAGAGCACGCACGCCAGCGCGTAGATGTCGGCACCGGGGGTCACCTCGCCTGACGCCAGTCGTTCCGGGGCGAGGTAGGCGAATGAACCGATCGTGGTTCCTTCACTGGTGAGCTTGGTATCGGTGGCGGCGTTGGCGAGGCCGAAGTCGACCAGGCATGCGAAGTCGTCCTTGCCGAGCAGCACGTTCGCCGGTTTGACGTCGCGATGTATCACCGTTTCGGCGTGCGCGGCATCCAGCGCGGCGGCGATCTGTCGCACGATGTCGACCGCCCGCGCCGGGGACATCGCGCCGCCGCGTTCCAGACTGCTCTGCAGATCCGTGCCGTCGATCAGGCGCATGTCGATGTAGAGCTGTCCGTCGATCTCACCGCAGCCGTGGATCGGCACCACGTGTGGGTCGTGTAGTCGTCCGGCGGTGCGCGCTTCCCGGAACAGCCGCTCCCGAAAAGCCGGGTTGTGCGAGTAGCTGCTGGACAGCAGCTTCAGCGCCACCACACGGTGCATGACGGTGTCCTCGGCCTCGTACACCTCGCCGAATCCGCCGGTGCCCAGCAGGCGGCGCAGCAGATAGGGCCCGAAGCGTGTGCCCACCCGTGAGCCCGAGGTATGGTCAACCGTCGGATCACCGGTCACGTCCACCACCTCGTTCGCACGTCGTGTACCACCAACTCACTGCGCGACACCCAGAGCCATTACCTTGCCGGTCGCGCAGTTGTCGCTGCGATGGCAGTCGACGACGAAAAGGTCGCCGTCGCCGTTGACGGCCACCCCCAGCGGGTAGTTGAGCCCTGGAAAGGCCACTTCGGCGGCCGTCGTCGCGCCGGCGGCCAGCTTCAACACCCGACGTTTGTCGATGTCGGAGACATAGAGATTGCCGTTCTTGTCCACCACCACACCGTATGGCTGTTCAAGGCCGACGAACGGCAGCTCGGTGGCTGTTGTCGCGCCCGCGGTCAGCTTCAGCACATGATGGTCGCCGCGGTCGACGATGTAGAGATTTCCGTCCTTGTCCACCGCAACGCCCGCCGGGGCGTTCAATGCGGTGGTGGGCATCAGCTGAGTGGCACTCGATGCCCCGGCCGCAAGCTTGAGCACCTGATTCAAGAATTCGTCCACGACGTAGATGCTGCCGTCCGTGCCGACGGCGACGGCGATCGGCCTGCTCAGGTGGCCGAACGGCATCAGGGTGGGGCCGCGGGCGCCGGGTGTCAGCTTCCACACGGCCGGCCCGTGGCTGTCCGCGACGTACACGTTGCCCTCGCCGTCCACAGCGACTCCCTCGGCGTTGAGCTCGCCGAACGGCAGCTCGACGGGAGTGGAGTTGCCGGGCGGCAGTTTGAGCACCAGCCCCTCCGAGCCGTTTCGGTTCAATTCAGTGACGTAGGTGGTGCCGTCCTTGCCTATGGCTACACCCCGGGCCTGAACCAGATCAGGAAATTTCAGCACTGTCGGGATGGTCGAGGACGGGCGCGCCACGCTGGGGGTGGGTGGCCCTGACGCACCCGGGCGGGAGACGATCACGAGCCCGGTGACGACTGCTGCGATCACGATGGCAGCGATGGCGCTCAGGCCGAACACGGCTCGTCGGCGGGATCTCCGACCGGGAGGTTGAGCCCACGGTGGCGGCGGGCCGGGGCGGGTCGGGGGGACGGGTGCCGGACGTGGGGCCGGAGCCGGGTCGAGGGCCCATTCGCGGGTCGGTCCTGCCGGATTCAGTGCCGACTGGGCGGCCTGGGCCAGTTCGCCGGCGCTACGGTAACGCGCCTCGGGATTCTTGGCCATCCCGCGGACGATCACGTCGTCGAGCGCGGCGGGGATGCCGGGACGCTGCTGGCTGGGCCGGGGTACAGGCGCGGTGAGGTGCGCGGTCATCAATGCGGACAGATCCCGGTGCTCATGGTAAGGCGGCATGCCGGTGAGCAGTTCGTACAGCACACACGCCAGCGCATACACATCGCATCGGTGGTCCACCGGAGAATCCGAAAGGCGTTCCGGAGCAACGTAATCGAAGGTGCCGACGGCTTTGCCGGTTTTGGTGAGCCGGGCATCACCAGCGGCGTTGGCCAGTCCGAAATCGACCAGGCTGGCGAAATCCTGTCCGCCTTGGCCGGACAGCAGGATGTTGGCGGGCTTGACGTCACGGTGGATCACCTGTTCGGCGTGCGCCGCATCGAGTGCCGCCGCCGTTTGGCGAATAAGGTTGACCGCACGCGCGGGCTCGAGCGGTCCGTCCCGCTTCAGCACCGTCTCGAGGTCCACGCCGCGGACCAATCGCATGTCGATGTAGACCTGACCGTCGATCTCACCGCAGCTGTGGATGGGCAGCACGTGCGGTTCGCGAAGGCGGCCCGCCGTGTGGGCCTCCCGGAATAGGCGCTCGCGGAACACCGGGTCCTGGGAGAACGTGCTGCTCAGTAACTTCAGCGCGACGGTGCGGTGCATGGCGGTGTCCTCAGCCTCGTACACCTCACCGAAGCCACCGCTGCCCAACAGGCGGACCAACCGATACGGTCCGAACTGCGAACCCTCCCGATCCACGACCACTCTCACCCCCCTCTGTTGCTGAGCGTAACGGCACTCCGAAACGTCCTGTGCGAGATCGCGGCCGACCCGGGTGCGCCGCTAGGCTCAGGCGATGGCTTCCGTTGAGTTGACCTCCGACGTCCCGATGAGCCCGCAGGACATGTGGGAGCGCGTGTCCGACCTTTCGGAACTAGGCGAGTGGCTCGTGATGCATGAAGGCTGGCGCAGCGACGTCCCCGACGAGATCACCGTAGGCACCGAGATCATCGGTGTGGCGCGATCGAAGGGGTTGCGCAACCGGGTGACATGGACCGTCACCAAATGGGATCCGCCGCACGAGGTCGCGATGTCAGGCTCTGGCAAAGGCGGAGCAAAGTACGGCGTGACCGTCACCGTGACGCCCAGCGAGGACGGATCCACCATGGGTCTGCGCCTTGAACTGGGCGGGCGGGCTCTGTTCGGACCGGTCGGCTCCGCCGCGGCGCGCGCGGTCAAGGGGGATGTAGAAAAGTCGCTGCAACTGTTCGTCGAGCGATACGCCTGAACGCCTGCAAGACACACTTGGCGACACGCCCGAACGACGTCGGTGCCCAGTCATAGACTGGCGTCCCTATGACCGGTCCGACTGCTCCTGACGTAGGCGTTCGTCGCGAGTCCTCGTTTGTGCATCTGCACAACCACACCGAGTATTCGATGCTCGACGGTGCCGCCAAGATCTCGCCGATGCTGGCCGAGGCGCAACGCCTGGAGATGCCGGCGATCGGTATGACCGACCACGGAAACATGTTCGGCGCCAGCGAGTTCTACAATTCGGCGACTAATGTCGGCATCAAGCCGATCATCGGGGTCGAGGCTTATATTGCTCCGGCTTCCCGATTCGATACTCGCAGGATCACCTGGGGCGATCCGAGTCAGAAGTCCGACGACGTCTCCGGTAGCGGCTCCTACACCCACATGACGATGGTGGCCGAGAATGCAGCCGGCCTGCGTAATCTGTTCAAGCTGTCGTCGCTGGCGTCGTTCGAGGGCCAACTCGGCAAGTGGTCGCGGATGGACGCCGAGCTCATCGCCGAGCACGCCGAAGGCATCATCGCCACCACTGGCTGTCCGTCCGGCGAGGTACAGACCCGGCTTCGGCTCGGCCATGAGCGCGAAGCGCTGGAGGCGGCCGCCAAATGGCGCGAGATCTTCGGGGCCGAGAACTTCTTCCTTGAGCTGATGGACCACGGGATCTCGATCGAACATCGGGTCCGCGAAGGGCTGCTGGACATCGGCCGCAAGCTGAACATTTTGCCGCTGGCCACCAACGACTGCCACTACGTCACCCGCGACGCCTCGCACAACCACGAGGCGCTGCTGTGCGTGCAGACCGGCAAGACGCTGTCGGACCCCAATCGGTTCAAGTTCGACGGCGACGGCTACTACCTCAAGTCGGCCGCCGAGATGCGTCAGTTATGGGATGGCCAGGTTCCCGGCGCCTGTGATTCCACCCTGCTGATCGCCGAGCGGGTGCAGTCCTACGCCGACGTGTGGGCGCCGCGCGACCGGATGCCGGTCTTTCCCGTTCCCGACGGCCACGACACGGCGTCGTGGCTGCACCACGAGGTGATGGCGGGTCTGCAACGGCGCTTTCCGGCCGGTGTCGGGCAGGACTACATCGACCGCGCCGAGTACGAGATCAAGGTCATTTGCGATAAGGGCTTTCCGTCGTACTTCCTGATCGTCGCGGACCTGATCAACTACGCACGCTCGGTTGACATCCGGGTGGGGCCCGGACGCGGGTCGGCCGCCGGATCGCTGGTGGCCTACGCCATGGGCATCACCAATATCGATCCCATCCCGCACGGCCTGTTGTTCGAGCGTTTCCTCAATCCCGAGCGCCCGTCGGCGCCAGATATCGACATCGATTTTGACGACCGTCGCCGCGGGGAGATGGTGCGCTACGCCGCCGACAAGTGGGGGCAGGACCGGGTGGCCCAGGTCATCACCTTCGGCACCATCAAAACCAAAGCGGCGCTTAAGGATTCAGCGCGCATCCACTACGGCCAGCCCGGCTTCGCGATCGCCGACCGGATCACTAAGGCGCTGCCGCCGCCGATCATGGCCAAAGACATTCCGCTGTCCGGCATCACTGATCCGGCCCATGAGCGGTTTAAGGAAGCCGCAGAGGTACGCGGCCTCATCGAGACCGACCCCGACGTGCGGACGATCTATCAGACGGCGCGGGGTCTGGAAGGCCTGATCCGCAATGCGGGCGTGCACGCGTGCGCGGTGATCATGAGCAGCGAGCCGCTGACCGAGGCCATTCCGCTGTGGAAGCGGCCGCAGGACGGGGCCATCATCACCGGCTGGGACTACCCGTCCTGTGAAGCCATCGGCCTGCTGAAGATGGACTTCCTGGGCCTGCGAAACCTGACGATCATCGGCGACGCGCTGGAAAATATCAAGGCCAACCAGGGAATCGACCTCGACCTGGAATCGGTGCCGTTGGACGACAAGGCCACCTACGAGTTGCTGGGCCGCGGCGACACCCTGGGCGTGTTCCAGCTCGACGGCGGCCCGATGCGTGATCTGCTGCGCCGCATGCAGCCCACCGAGTTCAATGACATCGTCGCCGTGCTGGCGTTGTACCGGCCGGGGCCGATGGGCATGAACGCCCACAACGACTACGCCGACCGCAAGAACGGTCGCCAGGCCGTCAAGCCGATCCACCCTCAACTCGAAGAACCGCTGCGCGAGATCTTGGCCGAGACCTACGGGCTGATCGTCTACCAAGAGCAGATCATGTTCATCGCGCAGAAGGTCGCCTCCTACACGATGGGTAAGGCCGACGCGCTGCGTAAAGCGATGGGTAAGAAGAAACTCGAGGTGCTTGAAGCCGAGTACAAGGGTTTCTACGAGGGCATGACCGCCAACGGCTTTTCCGAGCAAGCGGTGAAAGCGTTGTGGGACACCATTCTTCCGTTCGCCGGCTACGCCTTCAACAAGTCGCACGCCGCCGGCTACGGTCTGGTTTCCTACTGGACGGCGTACCTGAAGGCGAACTATCCGGCCGAGTACATGGCGGGCCTGCTGACCTCGGTCGGCGACGACAAAGACAAGGCCGCGGTGTATCTGGCCGACTGCCGCAAGCTGGGCATCACCGTGTTGCCGCCGGACGTCAACGAGTCCCTGGTGAACTTCGCCTCGGTCGGCAAGGACATCCGGTTCGGGCTGGGCGCGGTACGCAACGTCGGTGCGAACGTGGTGGGTTCCTTGATCAAGACCCGCAATGAGAAGGGCAAGTTCACCGACTTCTCGGATTACCTGAACAAGATCGACATTTCAGCCTGCAACAAGAAGGTCACCGAGTCACTGGTCAAGGCGGGCGCTTTCGATTCGCTGGGTCACGCGCGCAAAGGCCTGTTCCTCGTCCACACCGACGCCGTCGACTCGGTGCTGGGCACCAAGAAGGCCGAGGCGATGGGGCAGTTCGACCTGTTCGGCGGCAGCGATGCGGGCGCCGGCGACTCGGTGTTCACCATCAAGGTTCCCGAGGACGAGTGGGAAGACAAGCACAAGCTCGCTCTCGAACGCGAGATGCTGGGGCTGTACGTGTCCGGGCATCCGCTCAACGGTGTGGCTCATCTGTTGGCAACCCAGGTCGACACCGCCATACCGGCGATCCTGGACGGTGACATCGCCAACGACACCCAGGTGCGGGTCGGCGGCATCCTGGCTTCGGTCAACCGTCGGGTGAACAAGAACGGAATGCCCTGGGCATCAGCGCAATTGGAAGACCTTACCGGCGGTATCGAGGTGATGTTCTTCCCGCATACGTATTCCAACTACGGCGCCGAGATCGCCGACGACGTGGTGGTGCTGGTCAACGCCAAGGTCGCCATCCGTGACGACCGCATCAGCTTGATCGCCAACGAGCTTGTGGTGCCGGACTTTTCCAATGCTCAGCCGAACCGGCCACTGGCTGTCAGCCTGCCCACCCGGCAGTGCACCATTGACAAGGTCACCGCTCTCAAGCAGGTGCTTGCCCGCCACCCAGGCACTTCGCAGGTGCATCTGCGGCTGATCAGCGGCGACCGGATCACCACGCTGGAGCTGGATCAGTCGCTGCGGGTAACGCCGTCGCCGGCGTTGATGGGTGACCTCAAGGAGCTGCTCGGCCCAGGGTGTCTGGGCAGCTAGCGTCAGCGCGTTGCGCGACGTACCGCGCGGTCACGCTCGAGCAAAATTGCTCGTTAATGCAGCCAACCTGAGGTGAAAGCATCAGCGTTGAGGAAACCCGAGACATGGTTGTCGAAGTTGGCGAAGCCCGAGATGAAGTTTCCGAAGCTGAAGAAGCCGGAGCTCGACTTTCCTACGTTGACGAAACCGGAATTCCCGGCGGCACCGAAGATCGTGGGTATCCCGTTGCGGAAGCCCGACATATAGCTGCCTACGTTGAGTAAACCGGCGTTGTAATTACCCGTATTTTCCAAGCCGGCGCTGCCACGGACCGGTCCTTCACGGCCATCGTCGTTATCCGCACCCGAGTTGTAATACCCGGAATTTGCGTAGCCCGAATTGTTGGTACCGTCATTCGCCCACCCGGAATTGGCCACAGGCTGGTCGACCCAGTTGCCCAGCCCGGTGTTGAGATCGCCGGAGTTCAGGAATCCGGTATTGGAGTCGCCGGAATTGCCGTACCCGGTGTTGACATCACCGGAGTTGAATCCGCCGGTGTTGGTGTTGCCCGCGTTGAAACTGCCTACGTTCGTGTGACCAGAGTTGAAGAATCCCATGCTGCCGGTGATCCCGTCGCCACCCGAGTTACCAATCCCGGTGTTGGTGATGCCCGAGTTGAACCAGCCCGTGTTGACGCTGCCGGAATTGAACCAGCCGGTATTGAGCGTTCCGGAGTTTCCGACGCCGGTGCTGAATGCGCCGGAATTCCCGATGCCGGTGCTGTACTCTCCGGAGTTGCCGATGCCCGAACTCATGTGGCCCGAACTAAAGAATTCCCAGCTGGGCAGGCCGTTTCCCCCGCCGGAATTGCCCACGCCGAGCTGACCATCGCCAGAGTTGAAAAAGCCGATGTTGTTGTTACCGGAATTGCCGAAGCCGAAGTTGCCGGTGCCCGAGTTGAGAGCGCCGAAGCCAACTTGATTGTCCCCGCTCAAGCCGAAGCCTACGCAGTTGTTGCCGGTGTTTCCGAAGCCAAAGTTGCTGTTGCCCGTGTTCCCGAACCCGAAGTTGTGGTTACCGAAGTTGCCGGCCCCGAAGTTCGATAGGCCGCTGTTGCCGCCTCCGACGTTTCCGTCACCGCTATTCCCCAAGCCGATGTTGGCGGAACCGATGTTCCCCAGGCCAAGGTTGCTGCCGCCGATATTTCCTGATCCGAAGTTGTGGTCGCCAATGTTTCCGCTCCCCGGGTTGAAGCTGCCGATGTTGCCCCAGCCCAGGTTGTAATCGCCCAGGTTTGCGCTGCCCAGGTTGAGCCAACCGGTGTTGCCGCTGCCGGCATTGAGGTTTCCGGTGTTGCCCGAACCCAGGTTGTAATCGCCGATGTTCCCGCTGCCGAGGTTGAGCGCGCCGATATTGGCGCTGCCCGGATTAAGGTTTCCGGTGTTGCCGAAACCTAAGTTGAAGCGGCCAATGTTGCCGATCCCGAGTCTGTCGAGATTGAGGTCGTAGGCGCCGATGGTGATGTTTCGTAGGTCGAAATCATTGATCCTGCCGGGCACGATCGGTGCCGCTGGACCGACCGAACCGGCAAGGCTCGGGACTGGTTGTCCAATCCCGGTCAGCGCGGAGACCGCCGCCGACGCTTGGCCGTGATAGTCGAGCATCGCCGCCACATCCCGGGTCCACATTTCTTCGTAGGTCGCCTCGGTGGCCGCTATGGCCGCAGTGTTCTGGCCGAACACGTTGCCGAGCACCAGCGATAAGAGCTGCCCGCGGTTGGCGGCCACCGTAGTGGGGTGCACGATCACACTTCTTGCCGCATCGAACGCGGACGCAACCGATCGGGCTTGACCCGCCAACCGCTCGACGTGCGCAACGGCGGCGCCTAGCCAGTCCAGATACGACGTAGCCGCCTGCGCCATTGCCCTCGAGCCCGCACCTTGCCACGCCGCGTCCGCCAGGTTCGAGGTCACGGAAGAAAACGAAGCCGTCGCCTGGCCTAGCTCAGTAGCCAATACGTTCCATGCCGACGCTGCCTCCAGCATCGGCGCAGAGCCCGCCCCGGCAAACATCAAAGCCGAATTGATCTCTGGGGGCAGAACCGAGAAATGCGTCATTGAGATTTCCTGGGATGGTGAGGTGAAGTACGACATTGACGCATCATTGGGTCGACGGCGCACTCTACCCGTACTGGTAAATGCGCCCAGTAGTATTCGAGAACAAATCTGTGAATTGTGACACACAGCCCAGGCCGGGATCGTCTGGCAGATAAACCATCTGCGAGAACGCGGGTGACGTGCCGAAACCAAGCTGAAGGCTGGTCAACAGGTGCGGCATTCACAAGACACCATTTCTTAGAATGGCATTCTGAATTCCTTGCCCGGCACCACGCGTGGCGAGTGGCGATACTCATTTAGTTCCAGCCAGAAATGGAATGGAACCGTGTAGTGGTCTGGTGTGGTGCGAACAGCAAATCTGGGAGGCCGGTCAGCGACAGCGTGCAGCTACGGTATACCGGGGTGAGCGCCGGATGTGACGCTCCGCCGATTTCCTGGGCCCCGCGACCCTGAACGCGGCCGCCGGCTCCGGCAGCCATTATCCCGGCACCAGCCAATAACGGTGCACTTCAGTCGTAACGGTCTAGCATTTCCAAGCGGGAGCAACCACCACAACGCGGGTGGTGGCGCACGCTGAGACACTGCTGGAATCGAGGAGCTGACATGGGTGACGCGCGACCACGCGGGCACGAGCCCAGCGCCGCGTCCACGGCACAGCTGGCCTGACGGGGGGAGGGGTGATGACGGCACGGGAGGTTGGTCGCAGCGGAGTGCGAAAGCTACTGCAGCGCACCGGGTTGGTCGATGAGGCGACAACGGCGTTGGGTACCGATCCGGAAGCGGTGACGCAGCTATTGGACGCCGATTGGTTCGGTGAGCGGCTCGAGTCGCTGGCCCACGAACTCGGTCGTGACCCCGAAAGCGTGCGGGTGGAGGCCGCCGGCTATCTGCGCGAGGTGGCGGCGTCGCTCGACCAGCGCGCGGTGCAGGCGTGGCGCGGGTTCAGCCGGTGGCTGATGCGGGCCTACGATGTGCTGGTCGACGAGGATCAGATCGCAGCGTTGCGCTCCCTGGACCGCAAGGCGACGCTGGCGTTCGCGTTCTCGCATCGGTCCTACCTCGACGGCATGTTGCTGCCCGAGGAGATCGCGGCCAACCGCCTCTCGTCGGCTTTCACCTTCGGCGGCGCCAATCTGAACTTCTTCCCGATGGGCGGCTTCGCCAAGCGGACCGGGACGATCTTCATCCGGCGCCAGACCAAGGACATTCCCGTCTACCGGTTCGTGCTGCGCGCCTACACGGCGCAACTGGTCCAGAACCACACCAATCTCACCTGGTCGATCGAAGGCGGGCGTACCCGCACCGGCAAACTGCGGCCGCCGGTGTTCGGAATCCTGCGCTACCTCACCGACGCCGTCGACGAGATCGACGGTCCGGAGGTGTACCTGGTGCCGACGTCAATCGTCTACGACCAGCTGCACGAGGTGGAGGCAATGACGACCGAGGCCTACGGCGCCACCAAGCGTCCCGAGGACCTGCGGTTCCTGGTCCGGCTGTCCCGACAGCAAGGGGAGCGGCTGGGGCGCGCCTACCTCGACTTCGGCGAACCGCTGCCGCTGCGCAAACGCCTCGAGGAGTTGCGGGCCGACCCGTCCGGAACAGGAACGGTGGTCGAACGCATCGCGCTGGACGTGGAGCACCGGATCAACCGCGCTACCCCGGTGACGCCGACCGCGGTGGTGAGCCTGGCATTGCTCGGCGCCGACCGGTCGCTGTCCATCAACGAGGTGCTGGCCACCGTGCGCCCGCTGGCCAGCTACATCAACGCCCGCAACTGGGCGGTCGCCGGCGCCGCCGACCTGACGAATCGCTCGACGATCCGCTGGACCCTGCACCAGATGGTCAACTCCGGCGTCGTGAGCGTGTACGAAGCGGGGACCGAAGCGGTATGGGGGATCGGCGCCGAACAGAATCTCGTTGCGGCGTTCTACCGCAACACCGCCATCCACATCCTGGTCGACCGCGCGATCGCCGAGCTGGCCTTGTTGGCGGCGTCGGAGAACTCGGCGGACGGGACGGTGGCCCCGGCGTCCGTGCGCGACGAGGCACTGAGCCTGCGCGAGCTGTTGAAGTTCGAGTTCCTGTTCTCCGCCCGGGCGCAGTTCGAGAGGGAACTCGCCGACGAGGTGCGCCTGATCGGGCCGGTGGAGGACACCACCAAGAACGCCGGCGCTGACGACGTGCGCCGCCTGCTCGAGTCGGCCGATCTGCTGCTGGCGCATCTGGTGCTGCGGCCATTCCTGGACGCCTACCACATCGTCGCCGACCGGCTGGCCGCCCTGGAAGACGAGTCGCTGGAGGAGGACGCGTTTCTCACCGAGTGCCTCGAAGTGGGCAAGCAGTGGGAGCTGCAGCGCAGGATCGCCAACGCCGAGTCGAGGTCGATGGAGCTGTTCAAGACGGCACTACGGCTGGCCCGGCACCGGGAGCTGGTCGACGGACCCGATCAGCCCGGCATCGCCAAGCGGCGCCGCGAGTTCGCCGACGAGATTGCGACAGCGTGCCGGCGGGTCAATGTGATCGCGGAGATAGCGCGGCGCCGGGAATAGCGTGGCCGTCATGCCGCCAATGGCGAACACGCTCCGGCCAGTGAGCTGCAACGCTGCTGCCGGCGGCATGGCACCATTGACCGGTGTCCGCCGAACTGAGCCCGAACCCGCGCGACCTGCCGCTGTGTGCGGCTGATATCGACGGCGCGGCCAAGCGGATTGCTCCGGTGGTCACCCCGACGCCCCTGCAGTACAGCGACCGGTTGTCCGCGGTCACCGGCGCCACGGTCTACCTCAAGCGCGAAGACCTGCAGGTGGTGCGCTCCTACAAGCTGCGCGGCGCCTACAACCTGCTGGTACAGCTGTCCGACGAGGAGCTGGCCGCCGGGGTGGTGTGCTCCTCGGCCGGTAACCACGCACAGGGCTTCGCCTACGCCTGCCGCTCGCTGGGTGTGCACGGCCGCATCTATGTGCCGGCCAAAACGCCCAAACAGAAGCGGGACCGGATCCGCTACCACGGCGGCGATTTCATCGAACTGATCGTGGGCGGCTCGACGTACGACCTTGCCGCGGCCGCCGCACGCGACGACGTCGAGCGCACCGGCGCCACGCTGGTGCCGCCCTACGACGACCTGCGCACCATGTCCGGCCAGGGCACCATCGCCGTGGAGATCCTGGATGCCCTGGGCGACGAGCCGGACCTGGTGGTGGTGCCCGTCGGAGGGGGTGGCTGCATCGCCGGCATCACCAGCTACCTGGCCGAGCGGACGTCGAACACCGCGGTGCTGGGTATCGAGCCGGCCGGAGCGGCCGCGATGATGGCCGCACTCGCCGCAGGCGAGCCGGTGACGCTGGAGCACGTGGACCAGTTCGTCGACGGCGCAGCCGTGGCACGCGCGGGCACGCTGACCTACGCCGCCCTGGCCGCCGCCGGCGACATGGTGTCGATCACCACTGTGGACGAGGGCGCGGTGTGCACCGCGATGCTGGACCTGTACCAGAACGAGGGCATCATCGCCGAACCCGCCGGCGCGTTGTCGGTCGCCGGTTTGTTGGAGGCCGACGTGGAACCCGGCTCCACCGTGGTGTGCCTGATCTCGGGCGGGAACAACGACATATCCCGCTACGGCGAGGTGCTGGAACGGTCCCTGATTCACCTGGGCCTCAAGCACTACTTCCTGGTCGACTTTCCGCAGGAGCCCGGCGCGCTGCGGCGATTCCTCGACGAGGTGCTCGGACCCAACGACGACATCACCCTGTTCGAGTACGTCAAGCGGAACAACCGGGAGACCGGTGAGGCGCTGGTCGGGATCCAGCTCGGGTCGGCCGCGGATCTGGATGGCCTGCTGGCCCGGATGCGGTCGACGGAGATTCACGTCGAAACCCTGCGTCCCGGCTCACCTGCATACCGATACCTGCTCTTCTGAGGTGGTTTTCTCGCCTGCGGTCAGCCCAGGTACGCGGGCACTGGCGTAGCAGGGTCCAAGTCGCCGTCCGGCACTGCGGCGCCGGCCGCCACGCGGAGCGGCACCACGCCGGCCCAGTACGGAAGGTCCAGGTCCTGCGGGTCGTCAGCCACGCCCCCTTCGCGCACCTTGGCCGAGACTTCGGCCAGGTCCAGTGCGAGCACGGCCGTCGCGGCGACTTCGCGTGCGTTCGGGGCTCGGCAGTCCTCGGCGCGGCCGGGCAGCATGTGGTCGACGACGGCATCCAGCGCGCGCCGCTTCTCCTGCGGGTCCTCGACGAGGCGTGCGATGCCGTGCGCAACGACCGAGCGGTAGTTCATCGAGTGATGCATCGCCGAACGTGCCAGCACCAATCCGTCGACGAGGGTGACGGTGACGCACACCGGCATGCCGGCCAGCCTGGCCGCCAGCATCGGTCCGCTGCCCGACGAGCCGTGGATGTAGAGGGTCCCGCCGATCCGGGCGTGGATGGTCGGCAGCACGACGGGCCGGCCGTCACTGACGTAGCCGAGGTGGCAGGTCAGCGACTCGTCGAGGATGCGATGGACCGTGTCGCAGTCGTAGTGCGCGCGGTCCCGGTACCGGCTGGGTGTCGTGCGTGCGGTGCGCTGGTATGACGGGTCCATTTGCTTGCCCTCGATATTGTTCTAGTACATAATAGATACCGTGCCAGTACGATACAGCATATCCGGGACGGGTGCCGAGTCGATAGCGGCCAGCATCGAGGAGGGAATCTCCGAAGGCGCCCTGGCGCCGGGTGATCCGCTTCCGCCGATTCGCGAGGTCGCGAGCCAACTCGGGGTCAACGCCAACACCGTGGCCGCCGCATATCGGCTGTTGCGCGACCGAGGGGCGGTCGAGACGGCGGGCCGGCGGGGAACGCGGGTTCGCAACCGGCCGGCCACCACGCCGCGCTCGTTGCTCGGGCTCGCGGTTCCCGACGGCGCGCGCGACCTGTCTACCGGCAACCCGGACCCTGCGCTGTTGCCCATCGCCACCGCGCGGTTGGCCCCGGGCAAACCGGAGCGCCCGCTGCTGTACGGGCAGTCGGCGATATCCACCGAATTGGTGGACCGTGCCCGCGCAGACCTGCGCGGCGACGGGGTGCCCGCCGAGCACCTCGCCGTGACCAGCGGTGCGCTCGACGGTATCGAGCGGGTACTCAGCGCCCACTTGCGCCCGGGCGACCGGGTCGCGGTCGAAGATCCGGGCTGGGCCAACCTGCTCGATCTGGTTGCCGCACTGGGTCTTTCGCCGGAGCCCGTCCGGGTCGACGACGAAGGCCCGGTGGTGCTCAGCATGGCGCGGGCGCTGCGCCGCGGAGTAAAGGCCGTCGTGGTGACCACCCGCGCGCAGAACCCGACGGGAGCCGCGTTGTCCAGGGAACGCGCCCGCGCGCTGCGCAGTTTGCTGGCGGCCAAGACCAGTGATGTGCTGGTTATCGAAGACGACCACTGCGCCAGAATTTCCGGCGCGCCGCTGCATCCCCTGGCGGGGGCGACCCGTCGCTGGGCTTTCGTCCGGTCGGTCTCCAAGGCGTACGGGCCCGACCTGCGACTGGCTGTGCTTGCCGGAGATCGCCGTACCGTCGAGCGGGTGCACGGACGACTGCGTCTGGGGCCCGGCTGGGTGAGCCGACTGTTGCAGGATCTGGCCGTGTGCATGTGGTCGGACGACGCGGCGACGGAGCTCGTCCACGCGGCGAAGCAGCGATATGCCCTTAATCGCAACGCATTACGCGAAGCTCTCGCCGAACGCGACGTCGTGTCGCACGGTCGGTCCGGGCTGAACGTGTGGATCCCGGTGCCGGACGAGACCGTGGCCATCACCCGGCTGCTACAGGCCGGCTGGGCGGCCGCGCCCGGGACGCGGTTCCGGTTGGACACGCCACCGGGCATGCGCGTCACCATCGCGGACTTGAAGGACGAGGAGATCGAACCGCTGGCCGATGCCATCGCCGAGGCCATCCAGGGCACCGGGCCCTCGAGTGTGTGAG
>NZ_JCALCX010000041.1:0-41039 GCF_059812565.1 Mycobacterium sp. NGS49
CGGCGCCCGTGTCGGGCGATTCACGCTCGGCGGGCGTGTCGGGCACGCCACTGACGGGGCGAGCCGCCATGGGCCCGGCTGAAGAGTCTGCTGAAGTACCCGGGATCGGCTATGCCGACGCGTCTGGCGACCTCACCGATGGGCAGCGCGGTCTCGGCCAACAGCTCGCGGGCTTCAGTCATCCGACGCTCGATGATCCACTCCTGCACCGTCCGTCCGGTCCGCCGCCGCACCACCGTGGTCAGGTGCCCGGGCGTCATGCCGACTTCGGCTGCCACATCACGCAGCGACAGTGACTCGCCGTGGCGCCGGTCGATCACCGCGAACACGTCGGCCAGGAGCGGTTCACCGCTGCGGCGCAAATCGTCGACAACATCACCGGCCAGTCGCGCCAACTCGATCAGCAACAGCGTCAGGTGCGCCAGTGTGGCCTGCCGGTAGCTCTCCTGACGAGCCGCCAGCTCGCTTTCGATACACCCAATCGTTCGATCCCACAGGGACCTTCGATCGGTTGGCACGGCCAGGCGGAGCACTCCACCTGATCGTCCGTGCAGGAACGGAAACAGCAGCGGGTGCGTCTGCCACGCCGGCCAAGGAGATCGCCCGTCCTCACCGAGCGCAACCGGATCGAAGAACACCGCGATCCCGTCGCCGACGGGAAAGACCTGCTTCGGGTCGAGCACCTTTCCCGGGGCGGCCACATACACCAGACCCGCCGCCGGCACATACCAGAGCGCGGGAAAGTCGTGAATGTGCGGACTACCCTCGGCGAACTCGCGATAGCGGACCACCGATACGGGTGGCGTCTCAGGATCTGTCCGGTAACGGTAGACGGGCACGCCATCGCGATGCCGGCTGAGCCGGGTGGCGTGCGTCATATGGCCAAAGATAGTCCAGATTTTGAGGAGAATCACCCAATCCTTCGCCATTCTTTGGTACGACTATGGACGTTGTGGCCAAACATCATCCACATGACTATCTTCCGGCGACCGGCCACCAGGCGTTGCTGCCCGCCTATGATCTGATGTCCCGCCTGCTGGGCTTCAACAGCGTCTATCGCAAGCTCATCGGGCAGGCCGAACTTGCCGACGGACAGCGCGTCCTGGAGATCGGCTGTGGCACCGGAAATGTCATCATTGCAGCCAAGTGTGCCCGACCGTCGATCGCCGCGGTCGGTTGCGACCCGGACCCCCGGATACTGGCCCGCGCGAGCCGAAAGACCGTCAATATGAGCGGTATTCAGTTCGACGAGGCCTATGCCCAACGGTTGCCCTACGCTGACGGTGAATTCGACCGGGTGCTTTCGTCGATGATGTTGCACCATGTCGGCGAGGATTCGAAGCCTGACGTCGCCGCGGAGATTTTCCGCGTGCTGCGCCCAGGCGGCCGGTTACATCTTGTCGACATCGCCGGCGGCTTGCCCGCTCACCACGGCCTGCTGGCCCGACTGATGAAGCGAAACCCGCATTTCACCAGCAACATCGGCGATGCGATCCCACGGCTGCTGAGCGGGGCCGGATTCGACTGCACCGAGGTGGCCGTCCAGCCCCATCGGCTGTTTGGGCAGCTCGCCTACTACCAGGCCAGGCGACCGGTGTAGTGCGTTTCCTATCAACAGTTTTCGTCTTTCGTGGGCCGAAATTGCCGGTGGGTCTTCGTAGAATCTGAGGCATGGCAGCGAGTTCGCGTGAGGAGATCGTGGCGGTCCTCGACGCCCTCGATGCGGTGGTTGATCGGCGACACCGAACGGATCCCACCGGCCCACTCCCCCGCAAGCGGGCGGTACCCCCACGATCACGGCCAACCCCGCATCAACACCTTCCACCACCCGGAGAAACTGTTCGCGCCCGAGGACGACGAACCCGATTGAATCCCAATGCTTTCAGTTGACCGGACAATTGCGCACCGAGCGCTGATCAATTGCCACCTTGACCGCGCCACTGCGGCCCTGGTCGGCGATCGCAAGGAAGGCGTCCCGCCATTCCTGCAGGCCGAATGTGTGGGTCAGCATGGGCCGCAGGTCTATTCACCCCCGGCCCACCAGGTCGAGGTAATGCACGATGGCGTGCTTGCGCGCGCCGTCCACTTCTTCGATGCCGAACGCGTTGGAGCCGACCCAGCTGATCTCCTTGAAGTACAGCGGACTCCACTCCCAGCGCCCGGGCGCATGAACCCCGGCCTTCACCAGGATAGAGCGCGCGCAGTAACGCCACGGCGCACAATCCCAGCGACCCGGCCCCGTACACCAAGACCCGGCCCGACCGAGGCGGCGGGTGACGGGTGACCGCATGCAGGGACGCCGAGAACGGGTCGGCAAACACCGCCGTCTCGTCGGGCACCGAATCGGGCACCGGGAACAGCATGCTGTCGTGCGCGGGCATCAACTCGGCATAGCCCCGGTGACGTCGGCCGACACGCCGGTGTGAACACCGGGCTTGATGTCGCCGTCGGCGAAGCTCCAGCACAGGCTGTAGTCGCCGCTCTCGCAGGCCGGGCACGGCGGCTTGATGCCACGTGGTCCACACGACAGCCACGGGTTGAGGACCACCCGCTGACCGATTTCGAGCCCGCGGGCCGTTGGCCCCAGCTCGACCACGTCGGCAACCACCTCGTGGCCCACCACCTGCGGAAAGGAGCAGAACGCGGCCATCGCGTTGTCGGCGTCATCCGCGCCGAAGTCCATGAGGATCTGCTTGGCGTCCGACCCGCAGATGCCGGTCAGCCGTGGCCGGGTGATCACCCAATCCTCACCCAGCAGAACCGGATCCGGCAACGTCCGTAGCGCCGTCGGTGTGCGGGCCAGGTTCTGGACAAGCCGGCCCGCGTCGTCGGGAACCGGGCGCGGCTCCGGTGGCACACCGTAGACCAGTGCCCTCACCGTTGCGCCATGCCGGCGATGAACGCATCGAGGTCGGCGTTCTTGGCGTCGACCACCGCCTTGAGGTCGGGCAGGTAGTGCTCGAAGCGGTCGCTGTCCAGGGCGGCGATGATGCCGTCGGCCACCTCCTCCGGCGCAACCTTGGGCCCGCTGTACGCAGGTGGCTCGTTGTCGGGCCGGTCCCAGATCTCGGTGTCCACCGGTCCCGGCTGGATCAGCTTCACCGAGACCCCGGTGCCGGCCAGGTCGATGGCCATCGCCTCGCTCCAGCCACACAAGGCGAACTTGCTGGCACAGTAGGCTGACTCGGTCGCGATGCCGAGTCGTCCGGCCACGCTCGACACGTTGACGATGGTGCCGGCACCGCGCGCCAGCATCCGCGGCAACACGGCCAGCGCCATCCGCATCGGGGCGACGAAGTTGACCTGCATGACGCGCTCCACCTCGATCGGCTTAAGCGCAGTCACGTTGCGCCGCTTAGGAATTGCGGCGTTATTCACCAGCACGTCGATGCCGCCCATGGCGTGCCACGCTTGCAGTGCCAGCTTGCTGGCCGTCAGTCCGTCGGCGAGGTCGGCGGTCCACATCACCGAACCGGGCGAAGTGCTGTGGCAGTCGGCCAGTACGTCGGCCAGCCGGTCCTCCCGGCGCGCGACCAGACCCACCACCGCGCCCCGGGCCGCCATCCTTCTGGCCAAGGCGGCCCCGATTCCCGATGAAGCCCCTGTGATGAGTACGTGCTTGCCTTCCACCGACGTCGGGTTAGTCATCGCTTTAGCCTGCCCTAAGTCGACCACCGATCGGAACCAGTTCGGCTCATTAGTCGGGGGCGGAAATGCGACAGGTCAATCCGACGTTGTATACACGGCATAACCGCGAAAGATGGGACAAACATGCCACGCGCTCACGACGACAACTGGGATCTGGCGTCCAGCGTCGGCGCCACCGCCACCATGGTCGCAGCCGGACGCGCGATGGTCACCATGGCTCCCGACGGGTTGATCAGGGATCCGTTCGCCGAACCGCTGGTACGTGCGGTCGGGGTGGACTTCTTCACCAAGATGATGGACGGCAAGCTTGACCCCGAGGCTTTCGAGGACATCAGGCCTGGGCGGGTGCAGGCGATGATCGGCGGCATGGGCGTGCGCACCAAGTACTTTGACGATTATTTCGCCGCCGCCACCGATGCCGGGGTGCGGCAGGTCGTGATTCTGGCGTCCGGGCTGGACGCGCGCGCCTACCGATTGCCCTGGCCTGACGGGACGGTGGTCTACGAGATCGACCAGCCTCAGGTGATCGAGTTCAAGACCACCACCCTGGCCGGCATCGGGGCAGAACCGACCGCAACGCGGCGCACCGTGGCGATCGACCTGCGCGAGGACTGGCCCACCGCGCTCAAGCAGGCCGGCCTGGATACCACTCAACCGACCGCCTGGCTGGCCGAAGGCCTGCTGATCTACCTACCGCCGGAAGCCCAGGACCGGCTGTTCGACAACATCACCGCGCTCAGCGCCCCGGGCAGCACCGTCGCAACCGAATTCGTACCCGGCATAGTCGACTTCGACGCCGACAAGGTACGCGAAATGTCCAGCAGGTTCCGCAGTCACGGCCTGGACATCGACATGGCCTCGCTGGTCTACTCCGGGGCGCGAAATCACGTCGTCGACTATCTGCGGAGCAAGGGCTGGGACGCCGACGGCGTAACGCGGACCGAGTTGTTCACCCGTCACGGCTTGGCAATCCCCGCCGCCGAAGACGACGACCCGCTAGGCGAGATCATCTTCATCAGCGGGCGACTCCAGTAGCAACTCAGAAGCGAGACGATCCCAGCCAGAGCACGTTGGCGCCATTCGTCGTCTGCTCGACCTGCTCGAGGATTCCGGCCACCGAGCGCGTGAGGAGCGCGCCGACGGCCTCGGGCAACGAGGCCGCGCCAGGCTGGGACGACGCTCGCGGCCGCAGCATGTCCAGCAGCGACGAGCCCGGATAGCTCAGCAAGCGGACCTCGCTGTCGGGCTCCAGCCCGGCCAGCACCTTGGCCCGGCGCACCGCCGTCCGGAAACCTCCCAGTTCGTCGACCAGCCCGCGTTCCAGCGCGTCGGCGCCGGTCCAAACCCGGCCACGCGCAACCTTATCCACGTCCTTGGGCGTCAGGTTGCGGCCTTCGGCCACGCGCTGCACGAAGTCTGTGTAGAACAGGTCGGCGTCGGCCTCCTGCCGGGCCTGCTGCTCGGGGGTGAACGGCGCGTCGATCGACCAGGCATCGGCGTTGGCGTTGGTGCGCACCGTGTCCGACCCCACTCCCAGCCGGTCCTTGAGGTCGCGAACCACCAGCTTCCCGGTGATGACTCCGATGGACCCGGTGATGGTTCCCGCGTTGGCAACGATCGCGTCGGCGGCCATCGAGACGTAGTAGCCACCTGAGGCGGCCACCGAGCCCATCGACGCCACCACGGGCTTGCCGCGTTCGCGGGCCCGCTTCACCTCACGCCAGATGGTCTCCGATGCGGTCACGGAACCGCCGGGACTGTCCACTCGGAGCACGATCGCCGATACCGAGTCATCGGCCGCCACCTCCCGCAGCGCCGCCGCGATGGTGTCGCCGCCGGCGCTCGACGGGCCGAAAGGCATACCCTGGGGCCCCCCTCGCCCGTTCACGATCGCGCCCCCGACGGTGACAACGGCAATGGTCGGCTTGACCCGGCGGCCCGGGATGGCCGGCACCGGCGGCGTCAGCCGCGGCCGGGCCGATGCGGCATACCGTGAAAGGTACATCCGCGGGGGCCTCTCCTCGGCGTCGACGTCGTCGGCGGCTGCGGAGCCGTCGGGGTCACCGACCAGTTCCGTCATGCGCGCATAGGCCTCGTCCCGGAATCCGATCTGGTCCACCAGCCCGGAGGCCACCGCATCGTCGCGCATCAGCGGCGCGCGGTCGGCCATCTCGTCGAGCTTGCCGGCCTCGACACCACGAGACTCGGCCACCGCCTGCCACACCTGGGATTGCAGGCTCTCCAGCATCCGGGTGACCGCCTCGCGGTGCGCCTTGGTGAAGCCGTCCTCGGTGAAAAGGTTTGCCGCGGACTTGTATTCGCCGCGAGCCACGAATTGCGCCTCGATGCCCGCTTTGTCCAGCGCGTCGCGCAGGAACATGGCGTTGGCCGCGAAGCCGATCAACCCGACCCCGCCCGAGGGCTGCATCCAGATCTCCCGGAATGCGGAAGCCAGATAGTACGAGAGCGTGCCCGGGTAGGTCTCGGCCCAGGCCAGCGACGGCTTGACGGCGCTGAAAGCCGCGATGGCGTCCCGCAATTCCTGCACCGCCCCGATCGGCGACGGCGGCAACTGCACCCGGGCGATCAGCCCCGCGACGCGCGGGTCCTCCGCGGCGCGGTGGATGGTGGCGACCGTCTCGCGCAGTGACATCTGCCGGCCGCCGCCGGTGATGATCGTCAAGGGGTCGAAGCCGGTGGTCTCCGGTGGGGTGCTGCGCAGGTTCATTTCGAGCACACAGCCGTTGGGCACGCCGTGGTGGCGCGCGGTGTCGACCCGGTTGACCAGGGCGCGTACCTCGTTGACACCAGGCAGCGAAGGCAGAAACGCGAACATGTTTGCAGCCTACCGATCGGCGCCGACCCGGCCCGTACGGTGGAGTCCGTGCGGTACTCCATCGCGATCCCTCAGCTGGTCGCCGGCGACTTCGACGCCGACGGTTTGCGCTCCTACCTCGCCAGGGCAGAGCAACTCGGATTCGAAGGCGGTTGGGTGCTCGAACAGATCATCGGTGGCACACCACTGCTGGCGCCGCTGGAATTGCTGGCCTATGCGGCGGCCTGCACGCAGCGGCTGCGCCTGGGGGTAGCCGTCCTGGTTACGTCGCTGCATGATCCGTTGCAGCTGGCGTCATCGATCACCGCAGTCGACCGGCTCAGTCACGGCCGGCTCGACATCGGTGTGGCGCCCGGCGGCGGCCGCCGCCGCTTCGCCGCCTTCGGCGTCGAAAAAGACTCCTACATAAGCTATTTCACCGAAGGCCTGGATTTGATGAAGGCGGCGTGGTCCGACGAGCCGCGGGTGACGTTCCACGGCCGGTTCCGTGATGTCGACGACCTGCCGATCTCGCCCAAGCCGGTGCAGCGACCGCATCCACCGATCTGGTTCGGCGGTCAGGCACCCAACGCCCTGGCCCGGGCGGTGCGATACGGTGACGCGTTTCTGGGGGCCGGGTCGTCGTCGACGGCGGATTTCGCCACAGCGGTGGCGACCGTGCGTCGTGAATTGGCCGAACAACAGAAAGATCCGGCGAGCTTCACCATCGGCAAGCGCGTGTACCTGATGATCGACGACGATGCCGAGCGGGCCCGCGAACGGGTGCTCGCCGGCCTGCGTCGCATCTACGCAGGCATGCCCGGCGTCGATGCGGTGCCGGTGTCAGGAACTCCGGCCGATGTCGTCCGTGGGCTGCGCGAGGTGATCTACGCCGGCGCCCAGATGATCCTGTTCAATCCCGTCGGCGCGGACGTCGCCGAAGACCGCGAGCAAATGGAACGCCTTGCCGCGCAAGTAATCCCGCGGCTGATTTAGACCGCGAGCTGGGGGCACCTCCCGCTTGCGAGAAGACGCAAAAGCCCCCGACACGCCGCGCGTGCGGGGGCTTTTGCGTCTGCTCGCGGTAAGACTCTAGAGCTCGGTAGCGCTGCCGCCGGCCGCGGTGATCTTCTCCCGCGCGCTGCCGCTGAACTTGTGCGCCGTCACGTCCACGTTCACCGTCAACTTGCCGTCGCCGAGAACCTTGACCAACCCGTTCTTGCGTACCGCGCCCTTGGCCACCAACTCGTCAATGCCGACGGTGCCGCCCTCGGGGAACAACCGGTCGATGTCGCCGACGTTGACGGCCTGGTACTCGGTGCGGAACCGATTGCGGAAGCCCTTGAGCTTGGGCAGCCGCATGTGGATGGGCATCTGCCCACCTTCGAAGGTCGCCGGAACGTTCTTGCGAGCCTTCGTACCCTTGGTGCCGCGGCCCGCGGTCTTGCCCTTGGAACCTTCACCGCGGCCGACGCGGGTGCGCGCTTTCTTCGACCCGGGCGCAGGCCGCAGGTCGTGCAGCTTGATGGTCACGTGGTCTCCTCCACCTCAACCAGGTGGCTCACCACTGCGATCAACCCGCGGGTCTGCGGGTTGTCTTCGCGGATCACCGAGTGGCGAATCTTGCGCAGACCCAGGGTGCGCAGGCTCTCGCGCTGCTTCCAGCGCGCGCCGATGGTGCTGCGCACCTGGGTGATCTTCAGTTGGCTCATGGTGTGGTCGCCTCTCGAGCTGCCGCAGCGGCCAGCGCCTCGCTTTCGCGGCGGGCCTTGAGCATCCCGGCCGGAGCGACGTCCTCGATGGGCAGACCGCGCCGGGCGGCCACCTCCTCGGGACGCTGCAACATCTTCAGCGCGGCGACGGTCGCGTGCACCACGTTGATCGCGTTGTCGCTACCCAGCGACTTGGCCAGGATGTCGTGCACGCCGGCGCATTCCAGCACCGCACGCGCCGCACCACCGGCGATCACACCGGTACCCGGGCTGGCCGGGCGCAGCAACACAACGCCGGCGGCGGCCTCGCCCTGCACGGGGTGCGTAATGGTGCCGCGGATCAACGGCACCCGGAAGAAACCCTTGCGGGCCTCTTCGACGCCCTTGGCGATCGCGGCGGGAACCTCTTTGGCCTTGCCGTAGCCGACGCCGACCATGCCATGGCCGTCGCCGACGATGACCAGGGCGGTGAAACTGAATCGCCGACCACCCTTGACCACCTTGGAGACGCGGTTGATCGCGACGACCCGCTCCAGGTAATTGCTCTTGTCGCCGTCCCGATCGCGGTCGCGACCGCCACGGCCACCGCCGTCGCGGCGGCCCCGCCCGTCACGCGAGTCGCGGCTGTCACGGCTGTCGGGGCCCTGCCCCCCAGCGGACTGTTCCGCCATTATGCGGTCCTTCCATTCATCAGGCTGATGCTGCTCATCAGAATTGCAATCCGTTCTCGCGGGCAGCGTCGGCCAGTGCCGCTATCCGTCCACCGTAGGTGTAGCCGCCGCGGTCGAACACCACGGAGTCGATGCCGGCAGCCTTGGCCCGCTCGGCGATCAACTGACCCACCCGCACGCTACGGGCTTTCTTGTCCCCATCCAGACCGCGCACGTCGGCTTCGATCGACGAAGCCGCGGCCACGGTGGTGCCAGTGAGGTCATTCACCAACTGCACGTGAATGTGCCGCGAAGACCGGTTGACCACCAGCCGGGGACGCTCCGCGGTGCCGGAGATCTTCTTGCGCAGCCGTGCGTGCCGGCGCAGCCGCGAGACCCGGCGGGTCGCGGATACGCTCTGCCCCACGGGCTTTTGCGCTTCAGCCTGTGATTGCGCCATGACTACTTACCTGTCTTTCCGACCTTGCGGCGGATCTGCTCACCCTCGTAGCGCACGCCCTTGCCCTTGTACGGGTCGGGACGGCGCAGACGGCGGATGTTCGCCGAGATTTGGCCGACCTTCTGCTTGTCGATGCCGGTTACCGTGAATTTCGTCGGAGCCTGCACGGCGAACGTGATGCCCTCCGGAGCCTCGATCACTACCGGGTGGCTGTAGCCGAGGGCGAACTCCAGGTTGCTGCCCTTGAGCTGCACGCGGTATCCCACGCCGTAGATCTCCATCTTGGTGGTGTAGCCCTCCGTCACGCCGGTGACCAGGTTGGCCACCAGGGTGCGGGACAGCCCGTGCAGCGAGCGGTTGCGCCGCTCGTCGTCCGGACGGGAGACCACGATCGCGCCGTCGTCGTTGCGCGCCACCGTGATCGGCTCGGCGACCGTCAACTCGAGGGTGCCCTTGGGTCCCTTCACCGAGACGTTCTGGCCCTCGATCGTTACGTCGACCCCGGCGGGAACCGGAACCGGTTGCTTACCAATACGCGACATGATTCAAACTCCCCTTACCACGCCCTACCAGACATAAGCGAGGACTTCGCCGCCCACGCCCTGCCTGGCTGCCTGACGGTCGGTGAGCAGACCCGACGACGTCGAAATGATCGCCACCCCAAGGCCACCCAACACCCGCGGCAGGTTGGTCGACTTCGCGTACACCCGCAAACCGGGCTTGGACACCCGCTTCAAACCGGCGATGCTGCGCTCGCGGCTCGGGCCGTACTTGAGCTGGACGACCAGCGACTTGCCGACCCGAGCATCCTCGGTGCGGAAGTCGGTGATGTAGCCCTCGCTCTTGAGGATCTGGGCGATGTTGGCCTTGATCTTGGAGTGCGGCAAGGTCACTTCGTCGTGATACGCCGAGTTGGCGTTGCGCAGACGCGTCAAGAAGTCTGCGATCGGATCAGTCATAGTCATCGAGCGCTGCTCCTCTTCATCGCTACGCTCTGCATCGTCGTCATCGCGGTCATTGAGCGCTACTCCTCACCAACTGCTCTTCTGCACGCCGGGCAACTCGCCCGCATGCGCCATCTCGCGCAAGCAGATCCGGCACAGCCCGAACTTGCGGAACACCGCACGCGGACGGCCGCACTTGCTGCAGCGTGTGTAGCCGCGCACCGCGAACTTGGGCTTGCGGTTGGCTTTGTTGACCAGTGCCTTCTTCGCCATCTGCTCAGTTCTCCTTGAAGGGAAAGCCGAGGGCCCGCAACAGCGCTCGTCCTTCGTCGTCGTTCGTCGCCGAGGTGACGACGCTGATGTCCATGCCACGCACCCGGTCGATCTTGTCCACATCGATCTCGTGGAACACCGACTGCTCGGCGAGACCGAAGGTGTAGTTGCCGACACCGTCGAACTGCTTGGGAGACAACCCGCGGAAGTCACGGATACGGGGCAGCGCGATCGAGGTGAGCCGGTCGAGGAACTCCCACATGCGGTCGCCACGCAGGGTGACCCGCGCGCCGATCGGCATGCCTTCACGCAACTTGAACTGCGCGATCGACTTACGTGCCTTGCGGATCTCCGGCCGTTGCCCGGTGATCAGCGACAGGTCGTTGACGGCGCCGTTAATCAGCTTGGCGTCCCGGGCGGCCTCGCCGACACCCATGTTGACCACGACCTTGGTCACCGTGGGGATCTGCATGACATTGGCGTAGCCGAACTGCTTATTGAGCGAGTCCCGGATCTCGTTGCGATAACGCTCTTTGAGGCGCGGCTGAGTCTTCTCTGCAGTAGTCATCCTCAGATGTCCTTACCGTTGCGCTTGGAGACGCGGACCTTCTTGCCCGTCTCCTCGTCCACGCGGTAGCCGATGCGGGTGGGCTTGCCGTCCGAGTCGACCACCATCACGTTGGAGACGTGGATCGGCGCTTCCTGGGTGACGATGCCACCCGAGCGGGCACCGCGCTGGTTGGTCGAGATCGCGGTGTGCTTCTTGATCCGGTTGACGCCTTCGACCAGCACGCGGTTGCGGTCCGGGTAAGCCTGAATGACTTTGCCCTTGGCCCCTTTATCCTTGCCGGCGATGACGAGGACGGTGTCGCCCTTGTGGACCTTCATCTACAACACCTCCGGGGCGAGCGAGATGATCTTCATGAACTTCTTCTCCCGCAGTTCACGGCCGACGGGCCCGAAGATGCGGGTTCCGCGCGGGTCGTTGTCCGGCTTGATGATCACGGCGGCATTCTCGTCGAATTTGATGTAGCTGCCGTCCGGACGCCGGCGCTCCTTGACGGTGCGCACCACGACGGCCTTCACGACGTCACCCCGTTTGACGTTGCCACCCGGGATGGCGTCCTTGACGGTGGCGACGATGATGTCGCCGATGCCGGCATAGCGTCGCGACGAGCCGCCGAGCACGCGGATGCACAAGATCTCCTTGGCGCCGGTGTTGTCGGCGACCTTCAGCCGCGATTCCTGCTGAATCACTCGATCTCCTGACCTGGTTGACGTGTGCGCGGCAAGAAACTGGCCGCAGAGCCCAGGTGGGCGCAAACGGACGAAACCTGACGTGCGCGGTCTTTATTTGCCTAAGGGCACGCAGGGCCGGCAAAAACCAGCCGAGGTCTGCCCAAGGCAACCCCTAGAGTCTAGGGGACAGCCGGCGCAGCACCAAATTGCTGTCAGTCCGCCGGCCCGGCCGGCCTCACGCGGGATCTCGGTACCACGCCACGATGTAGATCACCATGGCGGCGGCCAGTCCCAACAGCACCCAGATCACCAGGCCCTGGTCGATCCAGGAACCGGTGGGCGGCGAGCCCGGCAGGAAGTTGCGCAACGGCACCACCGCGAACAGCATCGCCGCGTACCAGGTGCCGAACGGCGGCAGGAACGGCCGTCGGCGGGTGACCATCTGGATCGCGACGAAAAGTGCCACCGCCGGCAGGGTGATCAGCACCAGGCAGATCCCGACGTCGAAGACCCGCTGCGCCCGGGTGCGCTTCAACGTGATGACGACGTCGTTGGGGCTGTCGGAGACCCGGGCGATGTCGATGTCGAAGCCGTCCGCGGATCCGTCGACCTCGACCTTGGCCACCTCGTAGTGACTGCCTTCGCCCGCTCCCACCAGCCATTCGGCCCGGATGGGGTCGGTGCTGTAGGTGTCCAGCGGCCAGTCACGCGGCTCACCGCGCGCCTCGATGGTGGTCTTGGTGGGCTCCGGCGCCTTGCCGTTGTCGTACTGCACCTCGCCGATGTCGTCCTGCATCGGGAAGCGCACCGCCGTGTCGGCGGTCAACCGACCCGTGCGCTTGTTGACGATCGCCTCGTCCGGTTTGAGGACCACCGTCACGTCGAGCAGGTTTTCCTTGGTCTGCAGGCTGTCGATGTGCAACTTCACCACGGTGTCCTTGGGGGATCTCAGATCCACCTTGGGCAGCGCGTGCGGGGCCAACCACTGATAGTTGAGCAGGGTGAAGATGTAGAACGCGGCGAAGCCGATGAGGATGGACGAGTCGAGCAGCAGGTGTTTTCGCACCGACATGTGTTTGTGCTCGGGAACCCCCGGTTCGGGCGTGGGAGCGTCGGGCGACACGGAGTCAGATGGTAGCAATCGACCGGGACGAGCGGGGCTCAGTCGCCCTGCCGAACCCACGCGAAGATATACAGACTCATCGCCGTCACCAGGGCGATCAACACCCACTGCACAATCGCCTGGTCGATCCACGACCCGGGGGGCGGAGCCCCGGGAAGGATGTTGCGCAGCGGAACGATGGCAAACAGGTTCGCCGCGTACCAGGTTGCGAATGGCGGCAGAAACTTCCGTCTGCCCAGCGCCATCGGCACAGCAACCAGCAGGGCCAAGGTCGGCAGGGCGATGAGCACCAGACAGATGCCCAGGTCGAAGATCAGCGGGCCCTTCGCCCTCTTGAACGTGATGACCACGTTTCCGTTGTCGGTGGCGCGTGACGTGGGAAGCGCCGCCGCGTCGTGCATCCGGTTGACGCTGATCTCCCAACCGTCCAGCGCTCCGGTTACCTCCACCCGGGCAGGCACCTTCTTGAGGCTGTCGGCGGGGCCGACGAACGCGTCGGCCGCGATCGGCTCGGTGCGGTAGGAGTCGAACGGCCAGTTGCCCGGATCGCCGTGCGCTTCGACGGTGGTGCTCAGTTGGGCCGGCGCCTTGCCTTTCGGGTAGTTCAGATCCCCGAGGTCGCTGGTGGGATACAGGCGTACCGCCACATCGGTACCCAGCACATCGAAACGGTTGTCATACGACGAAATGCTTGGGTAGACAAGCACACTCACCGTCAGACGGTTGGCGACCGGCTTCAACTCCTCCAGTCGCAGCTGAACGATCGTGGCATCGCCACCGCCCTGACTCAGGTCCAGCGGCGGCAGCGGACCCTCTGACCGTTGCAGAACGTGCACGCCGACCAATGACAAGACATAGGCGATGACGATGACGGTCAAAACGATGATGCCGACCAGGATGCGCGGTTTGTCCTGCCTGGGCGCGGGCTTCCGCGGTTCCTGCCGCGGCCGGTCCGCCATTGGCTGCGGTTCGTCCACCGGCGCGGTGGGAGGAGCCTCGGCGGTCACCGAACACCTCCGTCCGCGACGGGCACATCCATGACGACTGGTCGGGACGGCACGAGGTCAGATGCTAGCGAACTGCCCGGGCCGGCGCGCCCCGTGTGAATGTGGTTCACCCGCAATCCATCCGAACGTAATCCGGCGGTCGTATCCGCTGCGGCAGGGAACACCAGACATTCATCCGGCGCAGCCAAGCGGTTCATCCGGTGTTTGCCTGCGGGCCGGTTCCGGCAGTTGTAAATGTCAGCATGCTCCGGCTGCTCTGAAGGGGGCCACCACGTGAGACACAGACCATCGGCCGTCGCTATCGCCTTGCTGTCCGCCGGTGCCCTGACGCTCTCGGCGTGCGGCAGCACGACACCGGCAGCCCTCCCCTACGTGGGCGGGGCCAGGATCGACTGCGGCGGCAAACAGACATTGGCCGCCAGCGGCTCGACCGCGCAGGCGCACGCGATGACGCGGTTCGTCGCGGCTTACCACCAGGCGTGTGGCCAGCAGACGCTGAGCTACAACGCCATCGGATCGGGTGCCGGCATCAAGGAATTCCTTTCCGGCAAAACTGATCTGGCCGGATCCGACACGCCGCTGTCCGGCGACCAGTACGCGGCCGCCCGGGAGCGGTGCGGCGGAGCCGAAGCCTGGAACCTGCCGGTGGTGTTCGGTCCGTTGGCCATCACCTACAACCTGGCCAACGTGGACACCCTGGTGATCGACGGGCCCACCCTGGCCAAGATATTCAACGGCACCGTCACGCGCTGGGACGACCCGGCGCTCACCGCCCTCAACGCGTCGATGCCGGCCGAGGACATCCGCGTGATCTACCGCAGCGACGCGTCCGGCACCACCGACAACTTCCAGTCCTACCTGCAATCCGCGTCCGCCGGGGCGTGGCGGCAGGGCACCGGCAAGGCGTTCAACGGCGGTGTCGGCGTGGGGGCCGTCGGCAACAAGGGCACGGCGGAATTGGTCAAGTCAACCGAAGGGGCGATCAGCTACAACGAGCTGTCCTTCGCACTCGAGCACGGGCTGTATGCCGCGGAAATCAAGACACCGGCCAGCCGCAGGTCGCTGCGGCCGGTGCGGATCGGGACGGACACGGTGGGCAAGACCATCAGCGGTGCCAAGATCGTCGGCGCCGGCAACGATCTCGTGCTTGACATTTCGTCGTTCTACAACCCCGCCCAACCCGATGTTTACCCGATCGTGTTGGCCACTTACGAGATCGTCTGCTCCAGGTATCCCACTGCCGATGTCGCCCAAGCGGTCAAGGCGTTCTTGCAGGCCGCGATCGGGCCCGGCCAGGTCGAGCTGAACAAACTCGGCTACATTCCACTGCCGCCCGGATTCCAGGCCCGGGTGTCCAGAGCGGTGGAATCGATCGGCGGAGTGGGTGGCTCGCTGCAGGCGGAATGATCCGCGCGAGCACGGCTCAGTCCGACTGTTTTCGGTAGGCCATGATGAACAGGGTCATCGCGACGATGAGTGCAATGAGCACCCACAAGGTGATGGCCTGATCAATCCAGGAACCCTCCGGTGGTTTCCCGGGCAACACATTGCGCAGTGGGACCACCGCGAACAGCATGGCGGCGAACCACGAGACGAACGGCGGCAGGAATTTTTTCTTTCCCAGCGCCATGGGGATGGAAACCCACAGCGCCAATGCGGGCAGTGACACCAGAACCAGGACAATGCCCAGGTCGAAGAGCAGCGTGCTGCGGGACCTGTGCAAGGTGATGATCACATCATCGGGCCGGGAAGAACTCTGCGTGGATTCACCGACCCGGCGGACACTGGCGTCCCAGCCGCCCACCGATCCGATGACTTCGATCCGCGCGGACTCTGCGGTGCGGTTCTCGCCGCTCCCGGCGAACACCTCGGCCGAGATTCTGCCGGTGCTGTAGGAGTCGAAGGGCCAGTTGGCCGGATCCCCTTCCGCGTCGAGGTAGGTGGCTTGTTGCGCGGGCGACTTTCCGACCGGGTACTGCAGGTCCCCCAGGTCGTTCTCCGGGTACATCCGGACGGCGAGATCCTGTGTCAGCACATGAAATTTCTTGTCGAACTTCGAATCCTCCGGAATGACAAGCACACTCACCTTGAGGCGATTATTGATCGTGTCCAGCTCCTCGATCTTCACCTGCACCACCGTGTCATCGGTGGTGCCCAGGTCCGGTTCGGGAAGCCCTTCCGCCGAGTTCGCCAACAGACGCATTCCGATCAGGGAGATCACATAGATCACCACAACCGCCAGAATCACGCCGATATCGAGCAGAATGCGTCGCCCCCGCGACGACGGCTTGGGCGACTGTGGTGCCGACGGGGCGGGCGGTGCCGGGGGGGCTGGCGGCGGGGCCTGGTGGCTCATCGGTCGCGGCCTTTCGGTAACAGCATGGGCGAGACGGGGGCGAAACTCGTCACACAGTAACCGGCGATACCGCGCCGAGCGACGGATACACGGCTTTCTTCAGGACGATTCCGAATCCACCACGCAGCGGAAACCGATATGGGTGGTCGCGGTGTCCTGCGATTGCGGCGAGCGTGCAGCCGGGCGATAGCGATGGCAATACTCGGGCGCACAGAGGTGCGATCCGCCCTTGAGGGTCTGGCTGACGGTCGGATCGGCCGGGCCGGTGGGCGTGCAGCAGGCCTTGGGTGGCTCAGCCAGCCGGTGCTGAGCGCTGAACTCGGTGGTGGTCCACTCCCAGACGTTGCCGATCATGTCCAGAAGGCCGAAGTCGTTGGCCGGGAAGGTTCCCACCGGCGAGGTGCCGATCCAGCCCAGTGCGCCGTCGTTGCGGTACGGGAACCTGCCCTGCCAGGTATTGGCCATCAGCCGGCCAGCCGGCTTTTCCTCATCCCCCCACGAGTAGGTCCCGGTCGCTCCGGCTCGCGCGGCGTACTCCCATTCGGCTTCGGTCGGCAGGCGCCGCCCGGCCCACCGCGCATAGGCGGCGGCATCGGGGTAAGCCACCTGCACGACGGGGTGCTCACCTCGGCCCTCGACGTCCCAGGCGCCGCCGGCGGCTCCGAAGGGCCGGCGCCAGTTGGCGTCCGGCGCCCAGTCCCACCACTGCCGCCAGTCAGTCAGATCGACCGGCCCCGCCGTCGGCCGGAACACCATTGCGCCCGGAACCAGGTCATCCGGGTTGGCCCCGGGATACAGCGCGGGGTCGATCGGCTGCTCGGCCACCGTCACATAGCCTGTGGCAGCGACGAATTCGGCGAACTGGGCGTTGGTCACCGGATGGCGTTCCACGGCGAAGGGGGCCACCGTCACGGTGTGGATGGGCGCTTCCTCGGGATAGAAGCTCGTCGATCCCATCCGGAACGATCCGCCGGGGAGTTCGACCAGCTCCGTCAACACGCCTTCAGGGTATGACGACCGCGAAATCCTGTGTCAATGCGGACCTCGCTTCCCGGAAACCGGCCGCACCGGTGTGCGCCTGCAGGTGAATGGTCACCAGGTACCGCTTGGTGTTGGTCCAGATGTGGGTGATCCGGTCGGCGAAGTCGATGCTGCCGGATGGCCCCTGCAGGGTGCCGCTGAGTTGCTGACTGCTGTAGCCGCAGAACGGAGACCCGGTCAGGGAGAACTTCAGTCGCGGCATGGTGCCGCCGACGGTGGATGTATGGCGCAGAAACGCGCTTTCGGGGGTCAGGTCAGTCGCGGCGATGGTCACGGTCGCCGACAGGTTGTCCGGACCGCTCGCCGTCAGCGCCGTGTCGCCGTCACCGGGGGTCGATGTCCAGCCCCGCGGCACGGTGATGGTGATCCGCGGCGCGTGCGGGTCGGACACCACGGCAAGAGTCGGCTCACCGTCGCCGACCGGTGCGACGCGACAGGACAGGGTGTTTGGCGGAATGCGGCCGGGGCGCGTCGGTGCGATGCCAGGTACCGGCTCGGCCGGGTCCGGACGCTGCTCGGGTGCGGCCGATCCTCCGTTGTGCCCCGCGCAGCCGGTCAGCGCCCCCAGCAGGCAGACCAGGGCAACCCGGCGGGCCCGCAACGAGCGTTTCGCCGACTCCTCAGTCGCGCGAAAACGCAAGCGCGAGTTCCTTTTCCACGTCCTCATACGGCCGCCCGGAGAGATCCACAGTGACCTGGTGCACGGTGGCGCCGGTGAGCAGGAACGGCGCCTTGTACTTGCTGGACACTCCCGATCCGCCGTTTCGGCCCACTGTGATGCCGGCACCGGCCAACCCGAATGTCCCGGGGTGGGTGATCACGTCGGGCAGCGTGCCGACGGGATGCTCGTCGAAGTACAGGGTTGCGTTACCGATCGGCGTATGGCTGTTGGGGACGGTCCCGGTGCGTTCGTAGCGAATGCCGAACAGGTGCCGGCCCAGCGGGATGGGTCCGTTCGACTGGATCGACTGCTGGCGTTCACCAAGGAAGTTGTAGACGTATTGCAGGCGCCCGTCCTGGATGAACAGCACGTGGCCGCCGTGGGCGCCACCCTGTTTGAAGAGCACCCCTTCGGCGCCGGTGGTGTCCAGGGTCACGTCGGCCAGCACGGCGAAGGAACGGCCGCGGATCTCCGCGGCGGCGCCGATGCCGACATCGGCGCAGTCGGGGTAGTAGACGTAGCTGTCGCGCTCGCCCACCAGATACGGCCGCGAGCGCATCATCGTTTCGATGATGTTCAGGTCCGAAAGCGGGAGCCCGTTGTATTTCTCGGCTTCGGCGAACCACAGCGCCTTGAGCTCTTCGAGCTTGTCCGGGTGCACGGCGGCGAGGTCGTGGCATTGGCTACGGTCGGCCTCGATGTGGAACAGCTCCCAGCGGTCGGCGTCGAAGTGCGACCAGCCGGCGGGAGTGGCGGCGTGGACCGTGTTGGCGAACCATCCCTCGTGCCAGATGCCGCGAGTGCCCAGCATGGTGTAGAACTGGGTCTTCTTGCCGGTGTCGGCATCCGGATCCCCTAGCGCGGCCTTGAAGCTCACCCCGTCCAGCGGTTTCTGCGCGATGCCCTTCACGGTGTCCGGCGGCGTCATACCCAACAGGTCGTAGACCGTCGGAGTGATGTCGCTGACGTTGACGTAGTTGTCCCGGACCTCGCCGTGCGCGGCAATACCGTTGGGCCAGGAGATGATTGCCGTGTCGGCGATCCCGCCTTCGTGCGAGGCGTAGCGCTTGAACAGCTTGTAGGGCGTGTTGAAGGCCATCGCCCAGCCGATCGGATAGTGATTGTAGGTTTCCGGGCCGCCGAGCTGGTCGAAGAGCTTCATGCTCTCCTCGACGGTATCGATGTAGCCGTTGAAGAACTTGCCTTCGTTGACCGAGCCGTTGGGCCCGCCCTCGCCGCTGGCGCCGTTGTCCGAGATCACCACGATGATGGTGTTGTCCAGCTGGCCGGACTCCTCCAGGTAGTCCAGGATGCGGCCGATCTGGGCATCGGTGTAGCTGAGGAAGCCGGCGAACACCTCGGCCATCCTGCTGAACAACTTCTTCTCTTCGTCGTTGAGCGAATCCCAGGGCCGCACCGTGTCCTGCAGCGGCCACGGCTCACCATTGGGTCCCTTGACGTCGAGATAGGGGTTGATGGGCGACAATTCGGTGTCCGGGGGCACGATCCCCATCGCCTTCTGCTTCTCCAGCGCGATCTCGCGGTACTTTTCGTAGCCCATGTCGAACACGCCGGCGTACTTGTCGGCCCACTCTTTGGACACGTGATGCGGCGCGTGGCCCGCGCCGGGGCAGACGTAACTGAACCACGGTTTGCCGGGTGCGATCACCTTGGCGTCGCGGATGAACTGGATAGCCCGGTCGGCGAGATCCTTCGACAGGTGGTAGCCGTCCTCAGGGGTGGCCGGCGGGTTCACCGGGTGGTTGTCGTACATGAGGTCGGGGTACCACTGGTCGGTCTCCCCGCCCATGAACCCGTAGAAGCGCTCGAAGCCGCGCGAGGTCGGCCAGTGCCGCTTGGTGGCGGCCATGCTGGACTCTTCCAGCGGCGTCAGGTGCCACTTGCCCACGCAGTAGGTGTTGTAGCCGCGCTCGTTGAGCACCTCGGACAGCAGCGCGGTGTCGGCCGGGATGCGCCCGTTGCAGTTGGGGAAGCCGTCGGTGAACTCTTCGATGGTGGCCATCCCGACGGTGGTGGCGTTGCGACCGGTCAACAGCGAGGCCCGGGTCGGCGAGCACAGTGCGGTGGTGTGGAACTGGGACAGCCGCACGCCGCGCTCGGCGATCCGCGACATCGCCGGCATCTCGACCAGGCCGCCGAAGCAGTCCCAGGTCGCGATGCCGGTGTCGTCCCAGACCAGGTACAGGATGTTCGGCGAGTTCTCCGGCGCGGTCGGCGCAGCATACGGACCCCAGTCGGGCTCCGAATCGCGGATGTCCAGTTCGATCCTGCCCTGGAACTGACCCGACCCTGGCGAACCCGTCATCTGAGCCCCGTCTCGTGATTGACCATCCGAACGTCCGAGGACATTACCCGCGCCAGGTAGAAATCAGCTGAGATTTCGCGGCATGCGAGGGCCGCCGGCATAGGACATGGCCAACGCGCTCAGATAGCTACGGACCCCGGCGCCGCCTGCTCAATGCTTCGCGGGCGCGGGGGTCCGTAGCGATCTGTTGCGGTGCTTACTCGCTGATGTCTTCGGCGTCGAAGAAAGGCCCGGTGTAGACGATCTCGCGGTCGCTGAACAGCATCTCGTGGGGCATCTTTTTCCTCTTTTCGGCAGGTGGATGACTCGATCCCAAAGTAACCAGGCGAATCCGCGCGCGGTGTCCGCCGATGAGGGCGAGCAGGGTGGATCTTCGCGTCCGCCAATCGGTGGACGGCGTTTGGGGCCCCGTACAAAGAAAACAGCCGGTCGAGTGGTCGATCCACCCGGCCGGCTGTTCTCCAAAGACCTGCGCTACTTTGCCTTTTCCAGGATCTCGACGAGGCGCCAGCGCTTGGTCGCCGAGAGCGGGCGCGTCTCCATCAGCGAGACGCGGTCGCCGATGCCGGCGATGCTGTTCTCGTCGTGCGCCTTGACCTTCTTCGTGGTCCGGATGATCTTGCCGTACAACGGGTGTCGTACGCGGTCTTCCAGTTCGACGACGATCGTCTTCTGCATTTTGTCACTCACCACGTAGCCAATGCGGGTCTTGCGACGACCGCGCGGCTTGGGAGTGGCGGGAGTGTGCTTGGGGCCCTTCTCTTTTGCGGGGGCGTCCTTGGCCGCGGCGGCCTTGGGAGCCGCTTTCTTTGCCTCTGCCATCACGATTCCTTACCGTCGGGCCCGCTGGCCAGACCCAGTTCTCGTTCGCGCAGCACCGTGTAGACGCGCGCGATTTCCTGACGCACCGTGCGGAGTCGGCGATTGTTGCTGAGCTGGCCGGTCGCCATCTGGAAGCGCAGGTTGAACAGCTCTTCCTTGGACTCGCGCACCCGCTCCTGCAGTTCCTCGTCGGTGAGCTCACGCAGTTCGCCAGGGGAGATTCCCACTGCCATCAGAACTGCTCCTCTCGGGTAACGATGCGTGCCTTGATCGGCAGCTTGTGGATCGCTCGGGTGAGCGCCGCACGGGCGATCTGCTCGTTCGGGTAGCTCAACTCGAACAGCACCCGTCCGGGCTTCACGTTGACCACCCACCACTCCGGCGAACCCTTACCCGAACCCATCCGGGTCTCGGCGGGCTTCTTGGTCAGCGGACGGTCGGGGAAGATGTTGATCCACACCTTGCCGCCACGCTTGATGTGCCGGTTGATGGCGATACGAGCGGACTCGATCTGCCGGTTGGTGACGTAGGCGTGTTCGAGCGCCTGGATGCCGTAGTCACCGAAGTTCACCGCGGTACCGCCGCTGGCGATGCCGCGCTGGCGGGGGTGGTGTTGCTTGCGGTGTTTGACCTTGCGGGGAATCAACATGACTCAGCTCTCCGTGCTCTGCGCTTCTGCGGGTGCCGCGGCTTCGGGCACGGCGGCGCTTGCAGTGTTGTCTTCGCCGCCGGCCGCCCGGCCCGCGTCGGTACCGGTTGCCGTGGTGCCCGAGGCGCCGCTGCGACGCGGGCGGGTGCCGGTGGGCCGCTCACGGCGCGGGCGGTCGGCACCGGCGGGGGCGGCGGCGGCGAGCTCACGCTTGCCGCCGACGATGTCGCCCTTGTAGATCCAGACCTTCACGCCGATCCGGCCGAAGGTGGTCTTGGCTTCGTACAGGCCGTAGTCGATGTCGGCCCGCAGGGTGTGCAACGGGACCCGGCCCTCGCGGTAGAACTCCGAGCGGCTCATCTCGGCACCGCCGAGACGACCCGAGCACTGCACCCGGATGCCCTTGACGTTGGGCTGGCGCATGGCCGACTGGATGGCCTTGCGCATCGCGCGACGGAACGCCACGCGGTTGCTCAGCTGCTCCGCGACACCCTGGGCCACCAATTGTGCTTGGGACTCCGGGTTTTTCACCTCGAGGATGTTCAGCTGGACCTGCTTCTTGGTCAGCTTCTCCAGGTCGGCACGGATGCGGTCGGCCTCGGTGCCACGACGGCCGATGACGATGCCCGGCCGCGCGGTGTGGATGTCCACCCGGACCCGGTCACGGGTCCGCTCGATCTCCACGTCAGCGATGCCTGCGCGCTCCAGGCCGGACGACAGCAGCCGGCGAATCGCGACGTCCTCCTTGACATAGTCGGCGTACTGCTTGTCGGCGTACCAGCGTGACTTCCAGTCGGTGGTGATGCCCAGCCGGAAGCCGTGCGGATTGATCTTCTGGCCCACTAGTCTGAGCCTCCCTTCGGTTCAGCAGCCTCAGACGTCTTTGCGGGTGCCTTCTTGGCGGGCGCCTTGGTAGCCGCCTTCTTGGCTCCCGAAGCGGGTCCAGCCTTGGTCGCCGCCTTCTTGGCTCCCGAAACAGGGCCGGCCTTGGCGGCGGCCTTGCTGCCCTCGGCGCGACGCGTCCGCGACGACTTCGAGGACCGCTCGTCCTTGCTGGGCCGGCTCTCCACGATCACGGTGATGTGGCTGGTGCGCCGGCGGATCCGGAACGCGCGGCCCTGGGCACGCGGACGGATGCGCTTGGCGGTCGGGCCCTCGTCGGCGTACACCGTGGCCACCACCAGAGTGGCGGGGTCCAGCCCGTCGTTGTTCTGGGCGTTGGCAGCGGCACTGGCGATCACCTTGGCCACCGGCTCGCTGGCCGCTTGCGGCGCCCAGCGCAGGATGTCGAGTGCGTCCGCCACGGACCGGCCGCGCACCAGGTCGATCACCCGGCGCGCTTTCGTGGGCGACACCCGGACGAACCGCGCCTTGGCGGTCGCCGATGGATATTCAGTGGTAATACTCATCGCCGCTTACTCTTCCGGTCGTCCTTGATGTGTCCCTTGAAGGTGCGGGTGGGCGCGAACTCCCCCAGCTTGTGACCCACCATCGATTCGGTGACGAACACCGGGACGTGCTTGCGGCCGTCGTGCACCGCAAACGTGTGCCCGATGAAGTCGGGAATGATGGTCGAACGCCGGGACCAGGTCTTGATGACCTGCTTGGTGTTCTTCTCGTTCTGCACGTCGACCTTCTTGAGCAGATGGTCGTCGACGAACGGGCCCTTCTTGAGGCTGCGTGGCATTATCGGCTACTCCCTGACTTCATCCTTGCTAGCGACCGTGCTTCTTGCCGGTGCGACGGCGTCGGACGATGAGCTTGTTACTGGCTTTGTTGGGATTACGGGTACGGCCCTCGGGCTTGCCCCAGGGACTCACCGGGTGACGACCACCGGAGGTCTTACCCTCACCACCGCCGTGCGGGTGGTCGACGGGGTTCATCACGACGCCACGGACCGACGGGCGCTTGCCCTTCCACCGCATGCGACCGGCCTTGCCCCAGTTGATGTTCGCCTGCTCGGCGTTGCCCACCTCGCCGACCGTGGCGCGGCAGCGGACGTCGACGCGGCGGATCTCACCGCTGGGCATGCGCAGCGAGGCGTAGGTGGATTCCTTGCCCAGCAGCTGGATGCTCGATCCGGCCGAGCGCGCCAGCTTGGCACCGCCGCCGGGCCGCAACTCCACGGCGTGCACCAGGGTGCCGGCCGGGATGTTGCGCAACGGCAGGTTGTTGCCGGGCTTGATGTCGGCGTTGGCGCCCGACTCGACGATGTCGCCCTGCGAAAGACCGTTGGGCGCAATGATGTAGCGCTTCTCCCCGTCGAGAAAGTGCAGGAGTGCAATCCGTGCCGTGCGGTTCGGGTCGTACTCGATGTGGGCGACCTTGGCGTTGACGCCGTCCTTGTCGTTGCGACGGAAGTCGATCACCCGGTATGCGCGTTTGTGGCCGCCACCCTGGTGACGGGTGGTGATGCGGCCGTGCGCGTTACGCCCGCCCTTGCTGTGCAGCGGGCGCACCAACGACTTCTCCGGCGTCGAGCGGGTGATCTCGGAGAAATCCGACACGCTGGCGCCACGACGACCCGGGGTCGTCGGCTTGTACTTGCGAATTGCCATGTCTAATCAGATCTTTCTCTCGCGCTCGGCGCTAGGCCGGGGCTCCGAACAAGTCAATCGGCTTGCTACCCGGTGCCAGGGTGACGATGGCGCGCTTGGTGCTCTTGCGCGTCCCGTAACCGGACCGGGTGCGCTTGCGCTTGCCCTGCCGGTTCGCGGTGTTCACCGAGGCGACCTTGACGGCGAAGATCTTCTCGATAGCGATCTTGATCTGCGTCTTGTTCGAGTCGGGGTGCACCACGAAGGTGTACACGTTGTCGTCGAGCAGCCCGTAGGACTTCTCCGAGATGACCGGCGCCAGGATGATGTCGCGGGGGTCAGCGATCGTCGCCATCAGGCCGAAACCTCCTCGGAAGACGCCGTGTTGGCGGTGTTGGCGGAGATGTAGGCGTTCAGGGCCTCCACGCTGAACACCACATCGTCGGCGCGCAGCACGTCGTAGGTGTTGAGCTGGTCCGGCGGCAGGATGTGGACGCCGGGCAGGTTGCGCACGCTCTTCACGCCGGCCTCGTCACTGCGGCCGACCACCACCAGGACCTGCTTGCGTTCGGTCAGCGTGGCCAGGAATGCCCTGGCGCTCTTGGTCGAAGGGGTCTGTCCCTCGACCAGCTCGGTGACCGCGTGGATGCGTCCGTTGCGGGCCCGGTCGGACAGCGCCCCGCGCAGTGCGGCGGCGATCATCTTCTTGGGTGTGCGCTGGCTGTAGTCGCGCGGCTTGGGGCCGTGCACCACGCCACCTCCGGTGTACTGGGGAGCCCGCGTCGATCCCTGCCGGGCGCGACCGGTTCCCTTCTGCCGGTAGGGCTTGCGGCCACCACCACTGACATCACCGCGGGTCTTCGTCGAGTGCGTGCCCTGTCGGGCCGCCGCGCGCTGCGCGGTGACGACCTGGTGCATCAACGCGATGTTGGCGGGTGCATCGAACAGCGCGGCCGGCAACTCGATGGAGCCGTCGACCTTGCCCGCCGGCGTCTTGACGTCAATCTTGAGAGCCATTACTTCTCACCTCGTTTGATCGCGCTGCGGACCATCACGAGTCCACCGGTGCGGCCGGGAACCGCGCCCTTGATCAACAGCACGCCTTTCTCGGCGTCGACCTTGTGCACGACCAGGTTCTGCACGGTCACCCGGTCGTTGCCCATCCGGCCGGCCATCCGGGTGCCCTTGAACACTCGTGCCGGCGTGGCACACCCGCCGATGGAACCCGGGCGGCGGTGCACCGCCTGGGCGCCGTGGCTGGCGCCCTGTCCGCGGAAGCCGTGCCGCTTCATGGTGCCCGCGAAGCCCTTGCCCTTGGAGGTGCCGGTCACGTCGACGTAGGAGCCGTCGGCGAAGATCTCCGCCGTCAGCTCCTGGCCCACCTCGTACTCCGCCGCGGCCTCCGCGTCGTCCAGCCGCAGCTCGGCCAGGTGCCGGCGCGGGTTGACGCCCGCGGCCGCATACTGACCGGTGACCGGCTTGTTGACCTTGCGCGGGCTGATCTCGCCGTATGCCAGTTGCACGGCGCTGTATCCGTCACGCTCGGGGGTCCGGACGCGGGTCACCACGTTCGGACCCGCCTTGACTACGGTCACCGGCACGACCCGGTTGTTCTCGTCGAATACCTGCGTCATGCCCAGCTTGGTACCCAGCAGGCCCCGCCGCGCGGCGGAATTGCCCTGTCTTGCCATCGTTTCCGATCTCCTACTGGATGTTGACGTCGACACTGGCCGGAAGATCGATGCGCATCAACGCGTCAACGGTCTTCGGCGTCGGGTCGAGGATGTCGATCAGCCGCTTGTGTGTGCGCATCTCGAAGTGCTCCCGCGAGTCCTTGTACTTATGCGGAGAGCGGATGACGCAGTACACGTTCTTCTCTGTCGGCAGAGGCACCGGCCCCACGACGCTGGCTCCTGTACGCACGACGGTCTCGACGATCTTGCGCGCCGACGCGTCAATAGCCTCATGGTCGTAGGCCTTCAGCCTGATGCGGATCTTCTGTCCCGCCACGCTTCTCCTACCTCATCTCCCACACTCGGGCCCGTTTCCGAACCTGTCCCACACGTTGAGCCCGGTTTGGGCCCGGTGCCCCCGGCGCGCGGATCGACCGCCCTGACGAGGGCCGATCCAGCGTTGCGCCGGATACTGCGCCGCTGTTTACCTGTCGTGGTTCAACCGCTCCCCGCGCTCGGGCGTGTCACCCGCACGCAGCCTCGTAGGCGGCTGAATAGTCGCGCTCCAAGGTTGGGACCGGACGCGCCCATGGTGGGCGCTGGTCGTATGCCCGGCCAGGGCGAACCTGGCGCAGGGCAACCTGAACAGTATGCCCCAGATCACCGGTTCGGCCAAATTGCGGGTCGAGAACCCCGGCGTGCCGACGGCGGCAGCTGCGGTACGGACCCGGCAGCGACCCTACCAGCGCTTTTGATGCGCCGGGGTGGTGGCGGATCGAGGACCGGACCGTCCTGCGCTGCCGGCCGGTTAGATATCGGAGTTTCCGGCATCCGGGACCAGACCCGCGTCCCGCCGGCCCTTGACATACAGGAAGCCGTCGACGGCGGCCCGAGCCGTTTCCCGGCAGTCGAAATCGGGCAGCGTGCTCAATCGGCCCAGGACCAGCGGCGCGATCAGCGGTGCTATCGCGCTGGAACGGTCGACCCTGCGTTCGCGCAGCACGCTGATCGCGCTCGACGCGCCCGGCGGGCGGTCTGGTTCCGGCGGCTCCCGCAGGTCGGGCCCGCGGGCGCGACGGGCGACAGCTGCGGCTGGCCCGGCGCGTCCGGGGAGGCCGCGCAAAAGTGGGCTCGCCTTGACCGAAAGCGCCTCCGGCCCGCCTCAGTCGAGCTATCATCCGAACAGGGGAGAGGTTCGTACGGGTGTCGGACACGATCCACGTTTGGCTGGGGGGCCACATGTCATATGTGATCGCTGCGCCGGAGTATGTGGCTGCGGCCGCTACGGACTTGTCCAACATCGGTTCAGCGATCAGCGATGCCAACGCCGCGGCGGTTTTCCCGACGACTGGGGCGGTGATCCCGGCCGGCGCCGACTCGGTGTCAATGGAGATCGCGGCGCTTTTCGGGGCTCACGCTCAGGCGTTCCAGGCGCTCAGCGCCCAGGCGGCGGCATTCCATGAGCAGTTCGTACACCTGATGAACCTCGGCTCGCAGTCCTACGCGCTCACCGAAGCCACCAACGTTTCGGCGATCCAGACCGGCGTCCCCAACATGCCGCAGCAGACACTGGGCCGCTCGGCGTTGAGCGAGGGTTCCTACGCGGCGCCGGCGGCCACGGCAGCGGCACGGACGGTGGCCATCGGCCCGGCCGCAGCCGGACCGGTTGGCGCGGCGATCGCACCGGCGGCGGCGCCGGTGGGTGCGATGGGTTCGGCGGTGGCGGCGAGTTCGCCCGGGCCGGTGGGCACCGTGAGTTCGGTGTCTCGTCAACCGATTCCGTCCCAGCCGGCGAGCAGCGCAGAGCCGGCCGAAATCACCGGGCGGGCAGCGGTTTCCGCGTTGCCGGCGCCGCTGGCGGCGCGGGCGCTGCCGGCCGTCGCGGCTACGGCCCCGGCGGCCCGGATGGAAACCGGCGGCGAGGCGGCGCCGGCATCCGCCTGAAGCGGCCGGCCCCTCTCACTGAACGAATTCGGCCGCCCGGTGCCCCAACATCACGATCGTGGCGTGCGGCCCACGGCTGGGAACCACCGGCAGCACGGATCCGTCTATCACCCAGAGGTTTTCGATCCCGAGGACACGACATCTGTTGTCTACGACAGCGTTCGGATCGCCGTCGACACCCATCGGGGCGCTGCCACACAGATGTTGTGACGTCGACCAAGCCGGCGAACCCGTTGCGGTACTGCAGAGTTCACGGGCCAGCTGACAACCCTCCCGCAGCACAGCCACATCGGCCGGTTCGCTGTCGTAGTGATGCTCTATTCGCGGCGGCGTTCCGGGGTCCGCCGAGATCAGGGAGATGCGTCCGCGCGAACGCGGTCGCATGAGCGCCACACCGATGTGTGGCCAATCACTTTGCCCCGCAGCACCATCGCCGGTCATGGCCACGAATCCACCAGTGTAGGGGCGTATTTCGATGCCGTCGGCGGTGTTGAGCACAACCTCGAGCACCGGGCGGTCCGCCGCCACCTGCCAGCCGGTCGACATCACCCATTCCGGGTGATCGCTGCACCGCAACCCGACCGGCAGCGCCGCAACGACCTTCACACCGGCGGCCCGCAGCATTGCCTCGTCGCCCATACCGGACAGCATCAGCAGATGGGCCGAACGAATCGCGCCGCAGCACAATATGATTCGGTCTGCGGTGAGCTCGATGGAACCCTCCGGGCCAACCGCATCCACGCCGGCCGCGGCGCTGCCGGCCATGCGCAGCCGCACCACCCGGGTGCTGCCCAGCAGCGTCAGATTACGTCGCCGCAGGGCGGGCAGCAGAAACGCGGCCCCGGAGCCGGTGCGGACGCCGTCGACGATGTTGAGCGGCACCGCCCCCACCCCTGTGGGCAGATCGGGGCCGACATCATTGAGGTCGGCGATCCAGCTGAATCCCGCGCGCCGGCTGGCGGCCGCGAAGGCCTCGGTGACGCCGGTCAGGTCGGCTGTGCGACGCACCGGGATGGGGCCGGCACCGCCGTGGGCCGGGGTGTCGAAGTCGAGATCGGTCTCGATGGCCCGGAAGTGGTCGAGCACGTCGGCCCATCCCCAGCCCGGTATCGCCAGGCGGTCGAAGTCGCCGGGCAGACCTCGGCAGAAGTAGCCGCCGTTGACGGCCCCGGATCCGCCTACCGTGGTTCCGCGGACGATCCGAACCTGGCGGGCTGGGTGGTCGGTGAGCGTCGCCAGGTAGCGCTCGGCCAGCGGGCTACCCGTTCCGATGGGTAGCCGCAACCCGTTGCGGGTCCGGCCCAGCAGCGTGGCGTCGGCGAGGCCGGGACCCGCTTCCAGCACCGTGACGGTGCGACTCGGATCGGCGGAAAGCCGTTCGGCGACAACCGAACCAGCGCTTCCGGCACCGACGATCAGCACATCGCTGTGCCTGGCGGCTGCAGACAAAGCGGCCGTTACGTCCGAATCTGTGGCTTGAGCGCGCCGATATTGCGTTCGCGGACCACCCCGTACCACAGCCCCATCCCGTAGGCCAGGTCGTCGATGCGCTTGAGCATCAGGAAGGTCAGCAATCCGATCGGCTCGGCGTCTTCGCCGACGGCGTCCCTGCGGCGAAACCAGTCCGCCACCCCATCCACGATCGCCGCGATCAGGATGACGTGCCTGCAGTGCCGCGACAGGATTGCGGCCAGCAGCGCCACCGGCCAGTAGTGCCGGCAGATTGCCGAGGCCAATTGCAGCGCCGCGGACCACAGCCCGCGGGTGGCGATCACGACGACATCGCGCAACGTCGTCTCGTAGGATGTCTCAGCGCCACGCAGGGCCCTGGCGATGCGGCGGCCCGTCAGGACGGCGATGACCACCGACGCCAGTTGGGCGAGGCCGGTGCCGAGCGCCATCAGGATCCAGGCCGTCAGTGCCCAGCCGGAAATCACCACCGGCGCGGTCTTGTCGGGGTGCCGCACCGACAGGGGCGCCGCGGAGCCGCCGTAGAACGCCTTGCGGGCGATCCAGCCCCGCAACTCGGTCCGGTGGTCATGCGCCACCAGTGCAACTGGCTCATACCGAAGCCGGGCACCGGCTTCCACGAGTCGCCAGCACAAGTCGACGTCCTCACCGGACTGCATCGTCTCGTCGAACCCACCGACCCCGCGGATCGCCGCGGCGCGGCAGACGATCGCGGCGCTCGGCACATACGACACCGCGCTGTGTGGCAACACCGGCGCTTCCCGCAGGCCCAGATCCAGCGACGAGTGCACCGCTTCGTAGCGGGCGATCACATTCTCGTCCTGCGCCAGGCCGACGATGCGGGGCGCGACGAGTGCGACCGTCGGGTCGCAGAAGTGACCGAGCAGAGCCTCGAGCCACCCGCGCCGTGGCGCCACATCGGAATCCAGGAACGCGACGAAGTCGGTGGCGCAGGCCGCCAGTCCGGTGTTGCGCGCCGCGGCCGGGCCCTTGTTGCGCGGGTGGTGCAGCACTTCGACATCGCAGTGCGTGCCCGCGAAATCTTCCCGTTCGATCGGGCGCGAGGATCCGTCGTCGACCACGATGACGCGCAGCCCGCGCAGCGACGCCACCAGTCGTCGCACACCAGTCAGGTTGTCGCGCACCGGTATAACAACGGTGACGTCTCGGTGCGACGGGCCCGTCGCCGGGCGGGGGTGGGCCACCGTGGCGTCCAGCAGCGTGCGGGCCAGTTGGGCGCTCACCTCATCGCGAACCTTGAGCCGGCCGTCGCAGAGCAGGTCCTGGGCAGCGGGTGCCAATCGCAGCAGCCGGGTCGGCGAGCCGCCGAGCAGAGCCTTGCCGTCGCCGAGCACCCGCACGCGACGATCGACCTGCACGGCAAACCCGTCAGGCAGTCGGGTCTGGGTCATGTTGCCAGCATCCCGTCGGCACCGGGCATCCACCGATCGATGCGATGCACGCAGTCGTCGACCATCTCGGTGAAGATCCGGCTGCCCTCGGCCGCGGTGGCGGTGGTCGGATCGCCGAGCACCCCGATGCGGCTGACTGCCGCGACCCCGCCACGCTGCATCGAGGGCAGCAACTCGCGAAGCGGAGCCTCGTTGCCGGCGATCAATTGGTCGGTGCGCACGGTGGCGGGCCAGAGGTGGAGTAGTAACGATGTTTCGGTATGTCCGGCATGCGCATCGCCGCCGGCACAGGCACACGGGCACCATGCGGCGTCGCGGCCCTCGGCGCGCAACCGGGCGATCGCGGTCTTGAGCGCGCTGACATTGCCGCCGTGGCCGTTGACGAAGACCAGCCGCTGCGCCCAGCAGGTGGCCGACCGTCCGTACTCCACCAACAACATGGTCAGGGCATCGGTACCGATGGAGATCGTTCCGGGGAAACTCTGGTGCTCGCCACTGGCGCCGTAGTCGATCGCGGGCGCCACCAGCCAGTCGAGCCGCGCACCGACAGCGCGGGCCACCGCCGTGGCGATCCGGGTGTCGGTGTCCAACGGCAGATGCGGACCGTGTTGTTCGGTAGCCCCCAACGGAATCATTATTGACGGCTTTATTGACGCAGAGGCGGATATCGAGAGTTGGCTCGACGTCGATTCCCCCAGTTCGCCGAGTACGGGCACTCGCCGATGGTAAGACGAATTCACCTGGCGTGCACCAATTGTTGCGCTATCAATCCGATTTTTTTTCCGTGGTGTTGATTGACGGGCGAAAATTTCTGCTCGTTTGCCACGACTGCCCCGCAGGTATCACCTCGGGGCAAGTGGCCGTTTCGCAAGCACCCGCTTTGTGGTAGGGCACCGCGCACGGAAAACCAGGTTTCGCAACCAGGACAGGCTACGCGCAATCTGGCTGTCCGGGTGGGCTCAGCCCACGCCCAACTCCCGGGTGAATCCGTCCGGGACCAAGATGTCGTCAGCGGTGAGGTCGTGGATGGACGAATGACCGAGACCCATCAGCGCTGAGTCGACTCCGCCGCGCAGGATGTCGAGCACGTTCTCGACGCCGGCCTGGCCGGCCGCCGCGAGCCCCCATAGGTAGGCCCGCCCGATCATCACCGCCCGCGCTCCGAGCGCCACCGCCTTGACGACGTCGCTCCCCCGCCGGATACCGCCGTCGAGCAGCACCTCCACCTGATCACCGACGGCCTGCGCCACGGCCGGCAGCGCGCGGATCGAGGCGGGTGTGCCGTCCAGGTTGTTGCCGCCGTGGTTGGACACCGAAATCGCCGAAACCCCGGCATCCACCGCCCTTTTGGCGTCGTCGACGCGCATCACACCCTTGAGCATGAACGGTCCGCCCCACAGCTCCCGCAGCCACGCGATGTCTTCCCAGGTAGGCGGGGGCGTTCCCATCCACTCGCCGTAGGCGGCGAAGAACGGCGGGCCCGGCTCGCCGCGGCGGCCCTGGTTCGGCACCCGCAGATCCGGCGGCCGCATCGTCTTGCCGAACTTCCACAGCCAGCGCGGCTTGGTGATCGCCTCGGGCGACAGCCTGAGGATGGTCTTCAGGTTCATCGCTTCGGGGATCTTCGGGCTGCCCCAGTCACGTCCGTGGGAGAACGTCCAGTCGGTGGTGACGATCAGGCCGACCGCTCCCGCGGCCCGGGCCCGCTCGGCGCGCTCGGCGATCGCGTCCCGGCCGCCGAGCCAGTAAATCTGAAAGAAGATCTTGGGGTTGGCGGCGATGACCTCCTCGATCGGCTTGCTGGCGAACGAGGACAACCCCATCGCCGTGCCCCGGGCCGCGGCGGCGCGCGCGACGGCCACCTCGCCGTCGGGATCCACCGCTTGGACGCCGGTCGGTGAGATGAGCACCGGCATCGAAATGTCCTGTCCCAGCACGGTCGTCGCCAGGTCGCGTTTGGCGCTGGCGCCGATGACATGCGGTGCGAATCCGAGTTCGCTGAATGCCGCCACATTGTCGGCGACCGTCACGCCTTTTTCACTGGCGGAAATAAGCGACGAATAGACGGATTTAGGCAGCCGTCGCTTAGCGCGTTGTTGGGCAATCGCTACTGTTTCAAACCATTGGTCTGCCATAGCTATACGGGACTTTCGTTGCAGAGCCGCGACGGCGGTCTGGTGGACAGAGTCAACGGCACCGGTGTGCTGATCCGCTTGCCCCGGGAGTGGTCGCCACGCGGCCTCGGCGTCTCACGTTCGGATGCGAGCGCCGCGGCGCCATGGCCTTGTACACACTCGGGATCGGGGCCGTCCATCGGCAGGCCGGTGAAGAATTTCGCCGCCATGCAGCCACCGCGGCAGCTGTCGTAGTGTGCGCAGCTTCCGCATGCTCCGGCGGACTGCGGCTCGCGCAGCTCTCGGAACAGCGGGGCGTTCTTCCAGACACTGGCAAATCCGAGGCCGAAACCGCTGTCCCTCAACACGTTTCCAGCGAGGAAGCGGTCGTGGATGGCGAACGGGCAGGCGTACACGTCGCCCACCGGGTCGATCAGGCACACCACCCGGCCGGCACCGCACATGTTCAGCCCGGCCAGCGCACCGCCGGAGCCCAGCGGCGCCAGGTGGAAGAAGGAGTCGCCGGTCAGCACCCGCTCCCCCTTGGCCACCAGCCAGTCATAAAGCTGCACCTGCTGTTCGGCGGTGGGATGCAGGTCCTCCCACACGTCAGCGCCCCGTCCCGACGGTCGCAGCCGGGTGATGCGCAGCGTGGCGCCGTACCGGCGCGCCAGGGCGGCGAACGCGTCGAGCTGGTCCACGTTGTGCCGGGTGACCACGACCGAGATCTTCGCGTCCCGGAATCCGGCCGCTGCCAGGTTCTCCAGTGCCCGCACCGCCATGTCGAAGGACCCGGCCCCCCGAACGGCATCGTTGACCTCGGCGGTCGCCCCGTCCAGCGAGATCTGCACGTCCACATAGTCGCTGGCGGCCAATCGGGCCGCGACCTCAGGGGTGATGCGCACGCCGTTGGTGGAGAACTTCACCCCGACATGGTGTGCGGTCGCGTAGTCCACCAACTCCCAGAAGTCCGCACGCACGGTGGGTTCGCCGCCGCCGATGTTCACGTAGAACACCTGCATGCGTTCGAGTTCGTCGATGATGTCCTTGCACTGGCGGGTGGAGAGCTCACCTGGATCACGTTTGCCCGACGACGACAGGCAATGCACGCACGCCAGATTGCAGGCGTAGGTCAGCTCCCAGGTCAGGCAGATCGGTGCGTCGAGCCCGTGCTCGAACTGCTCGATCAGGGCGGGGACTCTGGCTGCGGTGGTCACGGCGCCTTCCGGGGTACGAGCATGCTGGATTGAGCCAACACACCCAGGGCGTGCAGATAAGGGCCCTGGTCGCGGTCGTCGACCCCGGCGGCCCGACAGGCGGACCGGATGTCGGGATGGTCGGCCAGCGACTGCACCACGGCCAAAATGGTGCGGTTCTTCAGGAACGACAGCTTGCGGGTGCCGAAGTGATACAGCAGCGCCCCAAAGGGTTCCGGCCGAACCGCCACCTGCGGATGCAGTTGCCAGCCGGCATCCGGGTCGAACTGCGCGGTGTCCCGGACCGGCGCGGGTGCAGGCACCGTCAGTAGACCCCGCACATGCCGTCGATCGAAACCTCTTCGACCAGCGTCTCGGTGACGAGTTCGGTTTCGGTCTGGTTCTCGTTGTCCATGGCGATTGCCTTTCATCGAAGGGATTCGACAATGATGGGTGGTGCTGGTCACAATCTTGTGGCAAGAATATGGCATCGAGTGCCGAAACGGAAGGGCGGAGTCTGATGCTGCAGGAGTCGCGGGTGGGCAGGCGCCGCTCGACGACGCCGCTGCACATCTCCGACGTCGCGATCGACATGTTCGCCGCCCGTGGTTTCGCCGACGTCAGCGTCGACGACGTCGCGCAGGCCGCCGGGATCGCCCGGCGGACCCTGTTTCGCTACTACGCCTCCAAGAACGCGATCCCGTGGGGCGACTTCGACGCCCACCTGGAACGGCTGCAGGAACTGCTGGACGACGTCGATCCCCGGGTACCGCTGCGCGAGGCGCTGCGCGGGGCGCTGCTGGCGTTCAACACCTTCGACGAGTGCGAGTCCGTTCGGCACCGTCAGCGCATGCGGGTGATTCTGGAAACCGCTGAGCTGCAAGCCTATTCAATGACGATGTATGCCGGCTGGCGCGAGGTGATCGCCGGGTTCGTCGCCGGCAGGTCCGGCCGCAAGACCACCGACCTGATACCGCAGACCGTCGCCTGGACGATGCTCGGGGTCGCGCTGAGCGCCTACGAGCACTGGCTGCGCGACGAGTCGGTCTCGCTGCCCGAGGCACTCGGCAATGCGTTCGACGTCGTCGGCGCCGGCCTGGATTCACTCGAGTGAGCCGCCAATGAGCGATGTCGCTCATCTCTTGCACACTCTGCGGTCGCAGGGACGGTTCTGCACCCGGTCCGGGTCGGCGATGTACGGGGAACTGTTCGAACTAATTGCCCGCGACGTGGAGACCGGCGGCGTCTTCGCGACCATTCTGGCCGGCCAGGAGACGGCGTCGTCCGGTCAGGCGGTGCCGCTGCGGTTGCTCGGCGGGCTGCACCGGATGGTGCTCGACGGCCGGGCCCCGCGCTTGCGCCGCTGGTATCCCAGCGCCGGCGGCCACTGGGACGCCGAGGCCGCCTGGCCCGAGATCGTGCAGGTCGCAGATGACCGACCCGACGTGCTGCGGGCGGCGCTGCGCCAGCCGCCGCAGACCAACGAGGTGGGCCGGTCCGCCGCGCTGATCGGCGGCCTGTTGTATCTCAACAGCGAATTTCGTTTCCCAATAAGGCTTTTCGAGCTAGGTTCCAGCGCGGGGCTGAACCTGCGGGCCGATCGGTACCACTACCGCTACGCCGGCAATCAGTGGGGACCGGCCGATTCGCCGGTGGTGATCGACGACGCCTGGCACGGCGAACTGCCGCCGGGTGGCAGGCTGGAGATCGTCGAACGGCGCGGATACGACATCGCGCCGCTGGACGTGACGGGCGTCAACGGCGCCGACGGGGAGCTGACCATTCTGAGCTATGTGTGGCCGGACCAGGAAGCGCGGCTGAACCGGGTGCGCGGCGCCATCGCGGTGGCCCGCGAGGTGCCGGCGCAGTTGGAGTGCCGGACGGCCGCCGAGGCGGTCACCGCGCTGAGCCTGGCCGAAGGCGCACTGACGGTGCTGTGGCACTCGATCACCTGGCAGTACCTGTCCGCGGACGAACGCGCGAGCGTACGAGCCGGGATCGACGACCTGGCCGCCCGGGCCCGCGCGCAGGCACCGTTTGCGCACCTGACTCTCGAGCCGGCGCGGGAGGGACCGGAAGGCACGTTGAAGTTCCTGGTCCGCGCCACCAGGTGGCCGGGTGGCGAGGAGCATGTGCTGGCCGAATGCCACGCCCACGGCGCACCGGTGCACTGGCATTGAACCAGCCCCAAGAAATTTCGGATGACCCCGTCGGAATTCGGCCCGGCACAACGACGATATAGGCGTGAGCGGCCAACCTCACCACCGGCTCGATGCGGCGCACACGCTGCTGGCGCTGTACGACGACGCGTTGCCGGTGGTCTACGGCTACTTCCTCCGACGCTGCGGCGATCGGGGGACGGCGGAGGATCTGACGTCGGAAACCTTCTTGGCCGGCCTGGATGCCGCCCGGCGCGGCGACCCGCCGGCGATCGCGATGCCCTGGCTGATGGGAGTGGCCCGACACAAGCTGGCCGACCACTATCGGGGCCGGCGCGACCCGGTGCCGGTGGCCGAGCCGCCCGAGCCGGTGGACCCTCCTGACGACTGGGACGCCGAACTGGACCGGTTGATCGCCGAGAGCGTCCTGGCCAGGTTGAGCGACGCGCACCGCGCCGTGCTGGTGTTGCGCTACATGGACGACTGCAGCGTCGGCGAATGCGCTGCATTGCTCGGGCGCACCGTGCATGCCACCGAGGCGCTGCTGATTCGCGCCAAGAAGGCGTTCCGAAAAGAGTATCCGGAAGGGGGCACGTCATGAGCCAGCACGATCCGCTCAGCGTGCTGCACACCGATGACCTTCCGGTGCAACCCGATCCGGGCTTCGCCGCGCGGTTGCGCAGACGCCTTCAGTCCGCACTGGCACTACCGGAAGGAGTTCTCATGAGTGGCACGACCGGCACCCTCTCCCAACTGGCCGAATCCTCGCCGCCGTCCGAGGCACCCCGCCCGGCGGCGCTGCCGTACCTGAACGTCGGCGATGCGCGTGCCGCCCTGTCCTGGTATGCCGACGCCTTCGGCGCGGTGTTGGCCGGCGAACCAATCGTGATGGAGGACGGCCGAATTGGGCATGCCGAGATCGAAATCGGCGACGGTGTGCTCTATCTGGCCGACGAGTATCCCGAACTGGGACTGCGAGCACCTGCATCGGGTGCGGTGTCGGTGAGTCTGATGCTGCACGTCCCCGACACCGATGCGGCGTTGCAGCGCGCGCGGGAGCACGGCGCCACGGTTCAGCGCGAGGTGTACGAGGGTCACGGCTCGCGCAACGCAACCATCGTCGACCCCTTCGGCCACCGCTGGATGCTCACCGGACCGGTGCGCGTCCCGGCAAACGGTATCCGGCCGGGCGACCTCGGGTACGTCTCGCTGTGGGTTCCCGACGCCGACCGTGCCGCCGCGTTCTACGCCCATGTGCTGGGCTGGACCGTCGACGCCGCGTCGCAACGGGTGACCAACACCGAACTGCCGACCGGGATCCACGCTGTCGCCGGTCTGCCGACCCTGTTCTGTTGCTATGCCGTAGCCGATTTGGCAACCGCGCGCGCGGCCATCCTCGATGCCGGCGGCTCGGTGGGCGAAACCCGTGACGCCGAGCACGGCATCACCCTGGACGCCACCGATCCGCAGGGTGCGGCCTTCGCGGTATTCGAACCGTCGCCCGACCGGGAACGGCCGCAGCTCAACGGATCCGGGCCCGGGGAGTTGGCCTACGTGACCTACGAGGCCGTCGAATCCGCCGGCTTCCGCGACTTCTACGGCAGGGTGCTGGGCTGGACGTTCGAACCCGGCCGCGTCACCGACGGGTGGCAGGTCCGCGACGCTCACCCGATGTCGGGTGCCGCGGGCGGCAGCCTGCGCCGCAGCACCGTGCCGATGTGGACCGTCGCCGACATCGACGCCGCGGTGGCCCGGGTCCGCGAGGCCGGCGGCACAGTGCTGGCCGAACCGTCGCGTCAGCCGTACGGCCTGTCCGCCGAATGCGCCGACGATCAGGGCTCGCGCTTTTACCTCGGCCAGTTCTAGCCGGTGGCGTCCAGCATCTCCGAGATCGGCACGGCGGCGGCGATCTTGGCGCGCACCTTCATGACCTTGCCGGGCAACCCGCCACCGACCACGCCGACCAGCGCACCGTCGCGTTCGTAGTAGGCCAGGAACTTGCGGCCGTCGTCTTCGACGAGGTGCACGGTGTCGGTGGCTTCCGGCTCGCCCAGGCACTGGATCTTCACGTCGTACTGGTCGCTCCAGAAGTACGGGACCACGACGGCCGAGGGCACCTCGCGGCCCAGCATGGCGGGCACCACCACTCGCGTCTGGTCGGCGACGTTGCTCCAATGTTCAACGCGCACTTGATGTCCCGTGGCATCACGCCAGGAGGCGACGTCGCCGAGCGCCCAGACGTGCGGCGCGCTGGTGCGGCCGGCTTCGTCGCAGACGACGCCTTTATCGGTCCCGTCCACCTCGATGCCGCTGTCGTCGAGCCAGCCGGTGGCCGGGTGCGACCCGATGCCGACCACCACCAGGTCGGCGGCGACTTCCGTGCCGTCGGTCAGCACCACCGAGTCGACATGGCCGTCGCCCCGGACCTCGGCCACCCCGGTGCCGGTGCGCACGTCGACACCCTCGTCACGGTGCAGCCGCGTGACCAGCGCGCCGATCTGCTCGCCGAGCACCGAGGCCAGCGGTGTCGGCTGCGGTTCCACCAGGACCACGTCCACCCCGAGACCGCGCAGACTGGCCGCGACCTCGCAGCCGATGAAACCCGCACCGACCACGACCGCCTTCGTGGCCGACGAGGCGTGGGCGCGCAACGCCATGCACTCGTCGAACGACCGAAGTACCCGAATCCCGTCCAGGTCGGGCAGGCTGGGAATCCGCCGGGGCACCAGGCCGGTGGCGATGACGAGTTCGTCGTAGTCCAGCGAGGTTCCGTCGGCCAGCGTCACGGTCTGGGCTGCGGTGTCGATGCCGGTGGCCGGGACGCCGAGGCGCAGGGTGATGTCCTTCTCGTCATACCATTCCCGCGGTTTGAGGGCGGTATCGTCGATCTCGCTGCGCAGCACCTCCTTGGACAGCGGCGGCCGATCGTAGGGCAGGTGCACCTCGTCGCTGACGATCGTGATGGGCCCGGCGTACTCCGCTCGGCGCAGCTGCTCGGCGGTGCGGGCGGCGGCCAGCCCGCCGCCGACGATCACGATTCCGTGTGTGCTCACGTGGTGTTCATAGCACGCTCGACAATCAGTACTTCAATGCGCCCTTGTCGACCGGGATCTGGCTGCCGGACAGGGTGCCCGATCCGTCGCCGGCCAACCACACCACGACGTCGGACACCTCGCCAGGGGACATAAAGCCCTTGTACTGCATGGGCATTGGCGGGAAGGCGTGCACGAAGCGGGGATGCTTGGCAAACACCTGCATCATCGCCTCCGGCTCGATCATCGGGGTGTCGACCGAGTAGGGGTGGATCGAGTTGACCCGGATGCCGAATTCGCCCAGCTCGAGCGCCAAGGTGTTGGTCAGCGCGGTCAGACCGAACTTGCTGGCCGCGTAGTGGCCGTTGCCGGGTGTCGCCTTCAGCCCGGCCGCCGAGCTGACCACCACGATGGAGCCGCCGTTGCCGGCTTCGATCATCGCGGGCACGGTGGCCCGCAGGGTGCGCCAGGTGCCCGTCAGGTTGACCCCGATGACGGTGTCCCACTGCTCGTCAGTGAGTTCCCACACCCGGCCCCAGCCCAGGACTCCGGCATTGGCGACCACGACGTCGAGCCGGCCGAACTGTTCGACCCCGTCGGCCACCAACTGCCGCACCGCCGCGTCGTCGCGCACGTCCACCTCACGGGCCAGCACCTTGCGACCTTCGGCCTCCACCGCGCGGACGGTCTCGGCGAGATCTTCGGGTGTGGCCGGCGGGTAGGTCAGGGTGTCCGACACCGGCCCGCAGATGTCCGAAGCGATGATGTCGGCGCCTTCGCGGGCGAGCCGGATGGCATGGGAACGGCCCTGGGCACGCGCGGCTCCGGTGATGAACGCGACCCGTCCTTGAAGTGATTGCGCCACTGCTCCCCTTTCGCCGCCTGCCAGGCTAGCAGCGAAACTGAAACGTGTTCTAGTTAGGTCAGATCTCGGAGATGATCTGGGCGCGGCGGCTGGCGTACTCCTGGTCGTTGACCACGCCGCTGGCCCGCAGCGAGTCCAGCTCCTGCAGCCGGTCGGCGATCGAGGCCTGCGCCGGCGCGGGCGCCGCCCCGGCCTGCTGCTGGCCGGCCCGGCGCACCACCGCATGCAACTGCTGGCGCAGTGCCGGATTGGAGCGCACGTCCACGATCCGGTTGAGCGGGATGTTGTTGGCCTTGAGCAGCTGCAGGATCTCCATCAACGGCCCGGACTGGCCGCTCAGGTCGTAGGTGCGGTTGTCCTCCTCGACGGTGAACTGGGCCGGCACCAACCCGTTGACCAAAGCGCTTCGCTCCCAATCGATCCGATACTCGTTGGTGGCCGGGTCGACCAACACGACAAGCTTGCGGGCGGTCAGGTTGCCCAGCCGGGTCACACTGGCGATCACCCGGTCCTCGCTGTCGAACGGAGCGATCCCGGGACCGGAGACATGCAGATGCACCTTGACCACCGGCTGCTCGTTGATCCGGGTGCCCGTCTCGGTCAGACCGGTGATCTGCGCCAGCGCCAGCACCCCGGCCTGCTCGAGCGCCTCGTTCTTGGCCGCCGTGTTGACGCTCCAGAACGTCAACCCGATCGCGACCAGCACGTCGGCCACGGTGATCAGCAGACCGACATAGAACATCCAGGACAGCAGCTGACCGAAACCGAGGGTGAAGTAGACGACCAGGAAGATCGGCCCGACCAGGCCGCCGCACAACAGCACCAGCAGCTGCATCTTGATGTACCGCGCGAGCATCGGCTTTCCCCTCACTGTGTTCGGGCCGAGCGCCCGAAAGATGATGTCAGAGTAT
>NZ_JCALCX010000042.1:0-38244 GCF_059812565.1 Mycobacterium sp. NGS49
ACTGGTCCTTAAGCCAGGCGCCGCGACTGATCTGCAGATCAGCGTGCACCCTTTCGACGAACACGGGCGGCGGGCCTTCACCGTGCACGCCCGCACCGGTGATCACCCGCACAGCCGAACGAGTTGGACCGCGCATGCCAGCGGCTTACTGAGCAACCGCCCCCCTGAGCGGTCTTCGCCAGCGTCGAATAGTGAAGCGGTCGTAGCCGCCGTGGATCAAGACGTTTTCTATCAGCAGCTGGCCCAGTACCGGCTGCATTACGACGGCGCCTTTCGCTCGTTGCGGGGAGTCGGCCGCCATCCGGGGCTGCCTGACACCGTTTATGCCGAGGTGGTCCTGCCGGCCGATACCGATATCACGGGTTACGGCATTCACCCCGCCCTGCTCGATGCCGCGCTGCACGCGTTGTTCGCGGCGCTCGATGACTCCGGCCCTGGCATCGATCCGATCGCGCCGCGACTTCCATCGGCTTTTGCCGGAGTTACCCTGTGCGCGATCGAAGCCACCTGCCTGCACGTCCAGCTCACCCGCACCGACGCCGACACCTTCACCCTGCACGCCACCGACCCCGCCGGCGCCCCGGTCATCACGATCGACTCCCTGTCGCTGCAAGCTCTGCCTGACCCCGACACTCTTCAGCCCGGGATCGAGAATTCACAGGAGGGCTTATTCGAATTGTCCTGGCCGGCGCTGTCGCCGGAATTGCCCGCCCCGACGGCGCCACCGGCATGGACGTTGGTCAGCGAGCAACCTGAACTTTTCCCGGAAAGTTCGACCGCGCAGCGGGTGTATTCCGATGTGGCCGCAGTAGATTCGCCGCTGGCGTTGACGGTGTGGGATATGGCGTCGCTGCAGCCTCAAGGAGAGCACCTCGATCCGCTGCAACAAATGCATGCGTTGACCCGCCGCACGTTAATTTGGCTGCAAGACTGGCTGGCCCGCGGTCCCAGTGCTGAAGCTCACTTAGTGATCGTGACCCGACGGGCCATCAGCACAGCCCCCCAGGACCGCGCCCCCGACTTGGCTCATGCCGCGGTGTGGGCGTTGGTACATACCGCACAGAACGAACACCCAGGCCGCATCACGACCGTCGACATCGACAGCACCGATGCCGCCAAGGACACGTTGGTACGGATATTGGCTGCCCTCGCGGATCCGCACCGGCGAAGCGCCATAGAGCCCCAAGTTGCCTTGCGCGACGGTGTGGTCCACACCCCGCGCCTGACCCCGGCCCGGGTACTCGCGGGCCCCCTCACGTTTGATCCTGACGGCACGGTGTTGATCACCGGGGGCACCGGGACGCTCGGTGCGATTTTCGCTGAGCATCTGGTACGGGATTACGACGTTCGGCATCTGGTCTTGGTGTCGCGCAGCGGTATGAAGGCTGCCGGGGCAGCTGATCTTGATGAGCGCCTTCACGGGCTGGGCGCCGAGGTCAGGATCACCGCCTGCGACACCAGCGATGTTGATCAACTGGCTGCGGTGTTGGCCGGCATTCCCGGCCAGCATCGGTTGTCTGGTGTCGTCCACGCCGCCGGAGTGCTCGACGACGCGGTCTTCAGCGAGCTGACCAGCGAGCAACTTGCCAACGTACTGCGCGTAAAGGCCGACGCCGCTTGGCATCTCCATCAGCTCACCGAGGATGCCGGGCTGGATGCGTTCGTAATGTTCTCCTCGGCTGCAGGAGTTCTGGGGGCTCTCGGGCAAGCCAACTACGCGGCTGCTAATGCCGCCCTGGATGCCTTGGCTCAACAACGGCACCGCAGCGGATTGCCGGGAACGAGTTTGGCGTGGGGATACTGGCAAACCGCGAGCGCGATGACCGCGCACCTTGATGCGGTGGACCAGGCGCGGTTCACTCGTAACACCCTGACTCCCATCACCGTCGAACACGGCTTGGCGTTGTTCGATGCCGCGCTGGCTTTGCGCCGACCCAACCTGATCCCGAGCCCGTTCAACGCCCGCGCACTGGCTCGCGAAGCGCGCCAAGGCGCTTTGCCGATCATCTTGTCGGCCCTGACGACTGCCCGCCGATTTGCCGCCACCGCTGCCCCCGCCGAGACGTTGAGCAGACAGTTGGCCGGCCAGAACCCGCAACAACAACTAGCCACTCTCACCGACGTCGTTGTGAGAACCACCGCCGGGGTACTGGCACACCGCGACCCGGCCACTCTCGATCCCGACCTTCCGTTCAGGGATCTCGGCATGGACTCGCTGAGCGCACTTGAACTCCGCAACACGCTGACCCGCCGCACCGGAATACCCCTGCCCGCGACTCTGGCCTTCGACCACCCCACACCCGCCGCGGCCGCCCGCCACTTGGCCGGCCTACTCGCCGCCACGACAGATGCCGACGCGGGATCCACATCAGATGCCAATGCGGCTGGCCCGGTTCTGGGTCCGCAGGCGCGCCCAGCGCGGTTGCCGTTGTCGTTTGCCCAACGCCGCTTGTGGTTCATCGAACAGACTGTTGACTCCACACCGATCTACAACATTCCCATCGCGGTGAGGTTGACCGGTGAGCTGGACGCGCAGGCGCTTCGGGAAGCCATCGGCGACGTGATCGAACGCCACGAGAGCTTGCGCACCCTGATCATTGACGAGCAGGGCACTCCGTATCAGCGAATACTGCAGACCGGCGAATACGAACCGGTTTTCACTATCGTCGATGTCGGTGACGAACAACAGATCACCAGCCAGATATGCACTGCCGCAAGCTATCTGTTCGACCTGGCCGACGAGATCCCGATCCGCGCCGAGTTATTGAAATCGTCGGACCTCGAACACGTCCTTGTCGTCGTCATTCATCACATCGCGGCAGACGGCGCCTCGATGATCGCTTTCTTTTCTGACCTGGTGCGTGCCTACACCGACCGCAGCGACGGCCACCAGCCCCGTTGGTCGCCGCTGTCACTGCAATATGCCGATTACACGCTGTGGCAACAAGAGTTCCTGGGCAGCAGCGATGACCCGGCCAGCGTGCTGGCCCGTCAGCTGTCGTACTGGTATTCCGAACTTAAAGGCGCGCCGGAGGAAACGGCGTTGCCGTTTGACCGGCCCCGTCCCACCCAGCAGTCGTTTGCCGGTGATGTGGTTCATTTCGTCGTCGACACCGATCTGCAGGAACAAGTCAGACAGTTGGCGCAGCGTTGTGAAGCGACGGCGTCGATGGTCTATCAGGCAGCGCTGGCGGTGCTGCTGAACAAACTTGGCGCCGGCGATGACTTGACGATCGGTAGCCTCATGAGCGGGCGCACCGACGCTGCGCTCTACGAGCTCGTCGGGTTTTTCGTCAACACCTGGGTGTTGCGCGTCGAGACAGCGGGAAACCCCAGTTTCGTCGAATTACTTGCTCAGGTCAGACAGAAGGCACTGGCTGCTTACAACCATCAAGACGTTCCCTTCGAACGCGTGGTGCAACGACTGAATCCCACCCGCTCAGGGGCTCATCACCCGCTCTTTCAAGTGGCTCTCGTTTTCCAGAACACTCAGTTGCCGACGATGAAGTTCCCTGGTCTGTGGGCGCAATCAATGCGCACTCATTCGCATGGCGCGAAATTTGATCTCCAATTCGAAATCGTCGCCCCGCAACAACCGCTGGATAAGGCCCGGCAACCTCTCCCGGCAAGCGTCGAGTACTCCACTGACGTGTTCGATCGCGACACGATCACCGCGATCGTTGATTACTACCTGCACATTCTCGGTGCGCTGACCGCCGACGCCGAACTACGGTTGTCCGCTGTCGGACTACCGGATCGGGCCGCTCACGGTGCCCTGGATGAGTGGAGTAACCGGACAGTTCTCGACCGCCTGCCCAGCGACGGGCGGGCATCGATACCGGCGCTGTTTGCCGCCCAGGTGCAGCGCGCCCCAGAAGCACTTGCGTTGACCTTCGACGGCATGTCGCGGAGTTACCGGGAACTCGATGAAGCTGCTAACCGTCTTGCTCACCTCTTGGTCGGTCGGGGGATCAGGTCTGGCGATGTGGTGGGACTGATACTGGAGCGCTGCCCTGAGGCCGTCGTCGCAATGCTGGCGGTACTCAAGAGCGGCGCCGCCTATCTACCGATCGACCCGACCACACCCGACGCCCGCGTTGATTTCATCATCGGAAACGCCATCCCTTCGGCCGTGATCACCAGGGCGAGTTTCGCGATCCAACTGCAAAGACCTGACCTGGTGATCATCGATGTGGATGACGCGGCGATCACAGATTGCTATCCTTCAGAACCGTTGCCGGCACCTTCTGCCGACAGCATCGCCTACATCATCTATACCTCCGGTACCACCGGTAGGCCCAAAGGCGTTGCGATTACTCACCGCAACCTCGCCCAATTACTATCGTCACCAGCACCTTTCATGCCGTCAGCGGGTCAAACGGCAATCCAATGTCATTCGTACGCCTTCGACTATTCGGTATTCGAAGTTTGGGCCGCACTCCTGCACGGCGCGCGGCTGTTGGTGATCCCAGAGTCGATCACCCACTCGCCCAACGACTTTCACGCGTTGCTAGTCTCGGAAAGAGTCAATCTGTTGACTCAGACCCCTTCTGCGGTAATGGTTTTGCCGACCGAAGGCCTGGAATCGGCGGCGCTGGTGGTCGGCGGCGAAGCTTGCCCCGCCGAGGTAGTGGACCGATGGGCCGCCGGGCGGGTCATGGTCAATCTGTACGGCCCGACCGAGACCACGGTATACGTATCGATGAGTGCGCCCTTGAAACCGGGCTCGGGGTCGCCGCCGATCGGTCGCCCGGTGTCGGGTGCGGCGTTGTTCGTGCTCGATAGATGGTTGCGCCCGGTGCCTGCTGGGGTGGTCGGTGAGTTGTACGTGGCCGGCACCGGAGTGGCCTGTGGGTATTGGCGCCGACCGGGATTGACCGCATCCCGGTTTGTGGCCTGCCCCTTCGGCGGGACCGGCACACGGATGTATCAGACGGGGGATCTGGTGCGATGGGGCGCCGACGGCCAGCTGCACTACGAGGGGCGTGCTGACGAACAAGTCAAGATCCGCGGACATCGCATCGAGCCATCCGGAATCGCGACCGTCCTGTCCGAACTCGACGGGGTCGAGCAAGCTGTGGTGGTCGCCCGGCAGGACCAACCGGGCGACAAACGCCTGGTGGCCTACTTCACCGGTACCGCAAATCCAGCCGATATCCGTCGTTCGCTGGCTACCAGGTTCCCGCCGTACATGGTGCCCGCCGCCGTCGTAGCGCTGCAGGCGCTGCCGTTGACCGTCAACGACAAATTGGACACCCAAGCCCTGCCTGCTCCTCAGTACGGCGACACAGACACATACCGCGCCCCCACCACCGCCATGGAAGGCATGCTGGCCACCGTCTATGCCGAGATACTCGGCATAGACCGGGTCGGCATCGACGACTCCTTCTTCGACCTGGGCGGCGACAGCATCCTGGCGATCCAAGTCGCCGCCCGGGCACAGGCCGCCGGAATCAGCTGCTCACCGCGTGATGTCTTCACCGCTCAGAGCATTGCCGGGCTGGCCCAGGTAGCCCGGTTCGCCAGCCAGGACCACAGCGGGACGGATGACGGCGTCCGCGAGGTGATCGCGACACCGATCGTCGTCCAGTACGCCCGCGACAGCGCAGGCACCGCCGCACCTGGCACCGAACACCTCCAACTGCCCACCTTCGCGTCCGTGCACGGCCACGGTTCCGCCGAGGTGCACGCGCGCGAACTCACCCTCGACAAGTTCATCGACGCCACGACGCTGGCAGAGGCGCCGAATCTGCCACGGTGCGGCATCCCGGCGCAAACGGTATTCCTGACCGGCGCCACCGGCTTTCTGGGGCGATATCTCACGCTGGACTGGTTGCGGCGGATGGAACTGAACGGCGGCACCCTGATCTGTATCGTGCGAGCCGAGTCCGATCAACACGCACGGCGACGGCTGGATGACACCTTTGACACCGATCCGAAGCTGTTCGCTCACTACCGGGAACTGGCCGCCGACCATCTGGAAGTGATCGCCGCCGACAAGAGCCGGCCGCTGCTGGGTCTGGACTTGCCAACGTGGCAGCGGCTGGCAGACTCTGTCGACCTCATCGTCGACCCTGCGGCCCGAGTCCACCACTTACTGCCCTACAGCCAGCTGTTCGGGCCCAACACGGTGGGCACGGCCGAGCTGATCCGGCTGGCGCTGACCACGCGCCTGAAGCCCTACCTGTACGTGTCGACTGGGTCGGTGGGCGAGCCGCTCGACCGGTCGGTGTTTACCGAGGCCGCCGACATCCGGGTCGTCAGCCCGACTCGCTCATGTAATCACGACTACGCAAACGGCTACGCCAACAGCAAATGGGCCGGCGAAGTCCTGCTGCGGGAGGCACACGACGATTGCGGCCTGCCAGTCGCGGTGTTCCGCTGCGCCGGGATTATCGCCGACACCAGCTACGCTGGCCAACTCAACCTGCCGGATAACTTCACCCGGTTGATGATGAGTGTGATCACCACCGGCATGGCGCCCAACTCGTTCTACCAGCTCGACGCGGACGGGCAGCCGCAGCGTGCCCATTTCGACGGCCTCCCTGTCGAATTCGTGGCCGAGGCGATCAGCACGCTCGGCGCACAGGTGGCCGACGGGTTTCACACCTATCACGTGATGAATCCGCACGACGACGGCGCCGGTCTCGACAGATTCGTCGACTGGCTGATCGAGGCCGGTTACCCGATCCGGCGGGTCGGGGACTACTGCCAATGGTTGCAAAAGCTGGAAAACAGACTGCGCAGCCTGCCGGATAAACAGCGCGAGTGCTCGCTGCTGCCGCTGATGCTACTGACGCAGGATCAACCGGACCCTCCACCGCCCCCACGCGGTTCGATCGCGCCGAACGAACTGTTTCGAGCCGCGGTTCAAGAGGCCAAAATCGGCCCTGACAACGACATCCCACGGATCACCGCGCCGATCATCGTCAAGTACGCCACCGATCTGAAGTTGCTCGGACTGATCTGAAACCGGCACCGCAGAAAGCGTGCCAAGTTAGGCCGGTAGGCCAGGGTACTCTCGGGAAAGCGACGCGTACGGGGTGGGCCAACCGTTGCTGAGGACGAGATCACGATGGGCGGCGGGCTGGTTCGGGTGGCGGCGTGTTCCAAGTCACGCCGGAGGAACTCTAGCGCAGGCCAACAGATCTCACAGATCAGTAACGACCTGAGAAGCGGGTCCGCGGTATCAATGCCGACCGCGGTCGCATGCCCTGGCTCGCCAACCGATGCGACACTCCAGGACTTCGCTGCGCAGGCGTGGGCCGCCGCCTCGGCGGTGTCAGGATGAATTGCTCAACGAGCTCACCTCAGGCAAAACGCCCACCGCCGGCGAGCTGGCCGAACTGGGCGGGGCGAGCATGTCCACATACCGCAGAATCAGTACACCTACCTGCATTCCCTGATGGAGGGGATGAACGGGATGAGCGTCGAGCAGATCAGCAGCCTCGGGAGCCAATTGGATTCCGGGACAAGGCAGTTCGTCCGGGATCCCTCGCAAATTCGATGCAGATCATGAGTAATTCCCAGGTCGGCGACAAACTGGAGACCGGCGGCATGAGCACCCTGCCACCCCAGGTCCAGAGTCTGCTCAGGGACAAGCTGGTCACGGTGTTGCGCAGTGACGTTGGAAAAGGCGGTGGTTACCTTTTCCCGAGAGGTCGCGAACTGCAGGAGTTCACCCGCTTCATGGACAACGGCGACAAAACCCGCGCATGGGAACCGACATCGACCGCGGACTCACCAACCGCACTATGACGACCTGAAGCACACCTGTGAATTGGTGAAACTCGGGGTCGGACTGGCATCGCTCAACTGGGAGTTGGCGCCGTTCCTCAAGGCTCTGGTACCCGATTCCGGATTGCTGTTCCAGCAGCCTGTCGCAAACGTGGTGAATCCCGACATGTCGAAACTGTCTGACATACGCAACCAGAACATGGAGATACCGGTTCCACTGAAATACGCCATGTTGCTGGGGTATCTGCGCAACCATCCGGTGGATACCGGTCGATTCGGCGGCCTCTTCGGTCCCGACGGATTGCCGGACTGGAATGACGTCCTGAGTCGCCCCGGCTCCATCGATCAATTATGGCCGAAACCGAATTCGCCCCAACTCGAACTGTATTCGCGATGGCACGTCGGCTATAGCGAGGGACAATCGGCAACACCGGGACCCAGGACGAGGACGAGCAGCAGCGCTTCATCGACGACATCGTGGCGGGGGCCGTCTTCATCAACGGAATGACGGTGTCGTACCCGGAGTTGTCGTTCGGCGGCGTCAAGCGGTCAGGTTATGGCCGCGAGCTGGCGGGCCTGGGCATTCGCGAGTTCTGCAACGCCAAGACGGTCTGGATCGGCAAGAGCGACACCGCCGAAGCCGCCGGGGGCAAACGGTGGAGTGACCCCGGCGCGCGGTCGGTCGGTCGCCGGACTTGGGCTGCAGCCAGCGATCTAGGGGTCGAATGAGAGCCCGTCGATACCGGTCGCGCCGAACAGCCCGGAATCGCCGCCGACACCGGCATTGCCGTTGTTCACGCCAGTGCCGCCATTGCCACCGTTACCGCCGTTCCCGAACAACACGGCGTTGCCACCCAGGCCGCCGGAACCGCCGCCACGTGCGGCGTCCGGTAACCCGGAGCCGCCGGCGCCGCCGGCGCCACCGATGCCGAACAACAGGCCGGCATGACCACCGGCTCCACCGGATCCGCCGCCACCGAACACACTGACCGCGACGCCCCCGGCGCCGCCGACGCCGCCGTAGCCCAGCAGCACGGCGTTGCCCCCGCGCCCGCCTGCGCCGCTGACATCGACACCGAACCCACCCGTCCCGCCGGCCCCGCCGCTGGAGATGAACAGGCCGGCGGCCCCGCCGTGCCCGCCGGCGCCGCCGGAGCTGCCGAATCCACCCATCCCGCCCTGCCCACCGCCACCAAAGAGCAGACCACCAGCGCCGCCGGCTCCCCCGGCGCCGCCGGTCCCGCCGGCGTACCCGCCGGCCCCGCCGGTGCCACCGTTGCCCAGCAGCCACGCGCTTCCTCCAGCGCCGCCGGCACCGGCCCAATTGCCCTGCCCGCCGACTCCTCCGTTGCCGCCGCCCGCGCCGACCAGGCCGGCGACCAGTCCGCCGCGACCGCCGGAGCCACCGTTTCCGCCGGTCCCGGCGATATCCAGTCCACCGGCTCCCCCGATACCGCCGGCGCCGAGGAACCGACCGATCCCACCGGCCCCACCGGAACCGGCCTGGCTGAACGTCGAAGCGCCGCCCGAACCGCCCGTTCCGCCGTCACCCAACAACCACCCGCCGGCCCCGCCCGCGCCACCGGCACCGCCACCCGCCAGCAACGAATTGCCGCCAGCACCCCCACCGCCGCCGGACCCCCACAGACCGGCGGCACCACCGGCTCCGCCGGGCAGACCCTGGCCGCCCGATCCGCCGGCCCCGCCGTCCCCGAGTAACCAACCGCCAGCTGATCCGTTCAGTCCGCTGCCCGCTGCGCCGGGAGCGCCGTTGCCGATCAGCGGCCGCCCGGTGAGGGCCTGAACGGGCGCATTGACCGCATTGAGCGTCTGCTGCTGCAAAGCGTGCAGGGGCGAGGCGCTGACCGGGGCGTTGAAGCCGTCGAGTCCCAACAGCAGGCCCGCGGTTCCGCCGAAGCCGGCTTGGCCGGGGGTCCTGCCGGTTCCGCCTACTCCGCCGTTGCCGCCGTTGCCAATGAGAGTGGCGTCGCCGCCGGCCCCGCCGCGTCCGCCGCTGACCGGGCCGGCGCCGCCGGTTCCACCGGCTCCGCCGCTGCCCATCAAGACGCCGCCCCTACCGCCGTCGCCGCCGGCCCCCCCGGAGTCGAGGAACAGGCTCGACCCGCCCGCCCCACCGATGCCCCCGTTGCCCAGCAAGCCGGCATTGCCGCCGTGTCCGCCCGCCCCGCCACCACCGTAGTTGCTGGAACCTCCGGCCCCACCGGCACCGCCACTGGAGAACAGCAGGCCAGCGTTGCCGCCCGCCCCGCCGGCCCCACCCATGCCAGCGGCGCTCGACCCGCCAGTGCCACCGGGACCACCGGGCCCGAAGAGCAGCCCAGCGTTACCACCGTGCCCGCCAGCCCCGGCGGCGAGGATTGGCGCAGACCCGCCGGCACCTCCGGCGCCACCGGGCCCGCCGAGCCAGCCGGCGTTTCCGCCGGCACCGCCGGCCCCACCGGTGCCCGGGCCGGCGCCGGTCCCCCCGACACCGCCGTTGCCGCCACCGGCGCCGATCAGACCACCCAGCAGGCCACCGGCACCACCGGCACCACCGGTACCGCCGCCGACACCGAATCCACCCGCACCGCCGTTGCCGCCGGCGCCGAACAACCCCCCGACTCCGCCTGCCCCGCCATTGCCGCCGGGGCCCAAGGAGCCGTTTGCACCCGTACCGCCCGCGCCACCGTTGCCCCACAGCCACCCGCCGGCGCCTCCGGTGCCACCGGCACCACCGGCACCGGTGTTCACCGTTCCGCCGCCACCACCGGCCCCGCCAGTGCCGAACAACCCCGCGGCCCCGCCATTGCCGCCACGCTGGCCCGCCGCACCGGACCCGCCTGCACCACCATCACCGAGCAACCAACCGCCCGGTGCTCCCTCCTGCCCCGTTCCCGGTGCCCCGGACTCGCCGTTGCCGATAAGCGGACGCCCGGTAATTGCCCGAACCGGGCCGTTAACCGCATCGAGCAAACCCTGCAGAGGTGACGCGTTGGCGGCCTCCGCGGCGGCATAGGCGCCGACACCAGCGGTCAGGCTCTGCAAGAACTGGCCGTGATACTCCGCGGCCCGCATGCTGACGGTCTGATAGTCCTGGGCGTGCGCAGAAAGCAGTGCGGCGATGGCCACCGACACTTCATCGTCAGCCGCCGCCAGAAGTCCCGTGGTTCGGGCGGCTGCGGCCGTGTTGGCGCCCGCCAGCGCGGTGCCCAACCCCGCCAAATCGCTCGTCGCTGTCGCCAGCACCTCGGGCAGCACAAGCACAAACATCATCAACGACCTCCGACCACGTCATGTTGCCGACCATGTAGCCGAAGCGCTTTTCCGAACTCCTGCGGAGATCGTGAAATGCCTGTTCAGGCTGTTTGGAGCGACAGCAGCGCGGTGCTGTTCCAGTCGCCGGGGTCCGGCGGGCCGGAGTGTGCTTCGGGAAAGTTGGGGTGGTGAGCTTCAGGGTGTGGCTGGCGGCCGGGAGGATCGCCAGAGCCGATTCGATGATGTGATGCTGCGCTCGGCGATCAGCCGCCGGTAAGCAACATCAGTGGCTGCTACCCGAGCAGGGTGGGACCGCTCTGCCGGTCGTGATTACATCAGTCCTCCTGCTGCACCGACGAGTAGTCGAGGTCCATCTCGCTCACGGTGCGACCACGCGCGCCCGCCGATGGTCTCCAAGCGGCGCATGCCCTTGTCGTTGGAGTACTGCAACATGTCATCCACCGACAGGTCAAACGGAGGATGTTCAACTCCTGCGTAGCGGGCGGGATGCTGCGCTCGACGCAAATCCTGTTCCACGTTTAGTAGCCGGTCAGCGCCAACTTGCCTTATCGATGTGGTTCCAGGTGACGGATGCCCACACCTGAGCGGCGGCGACGGATCGATCGAGAGGGCGTCGAGGCAGTCAGCTGATCTGCTCTGATCGCTGGGCCGGGTCGACCGTGGGATGCTGGCCGGAGAATGCCGCGGCCAGCACTGCAACGAGGCGGCGCACCGCCAGGGCCGGCTGCTCGGGCGTGGGCTCGTCGAGTCCGAGGACGGGATCCAGGCCACGCATGTAGGGGGCCAGCGCCAAGTGGGGAAAGATCATGAGCAGCAACGACAACAACGCGTCATTGTCGGAATCGGGACGCAGGTCGCCGCGGACCTGCGCGGCGTGCACCAGCGGCCGCAGCACTTCCAGGTAATGGCGGTGGATGACGCTGCGCACGCTAATGCGCGCATCGGTGTCGACCTCCAAGGTGGCCGCGGCGTGCAACGCCCGTTCCCGCGGATGCTCGGCGTAATAAGCGACCCAGCCGTCGAGCACGTCGACCAGGAACTCAAAGAACGGCCGGCTCGGGTCCAGCTCGCGAATGAGCTGCTCCATGCAGGCCCGCACCCGCTGGCTGCCGAGATCGGCGATGTACGCAAAAAGGTCACGCTTGTCCGCGAAGTACTGAAACAGGCTGCCCTTGGCGACCCCCGCGCGGCGGGCGATGACGTTCAGGCTGCCATTGGAAAATCCGTGCGCGCCGAATTCGGCCTCTGCGGCTTACTCGATGGCGGCGCGCCGAGCCGGGTCGACCCGCGCCCAAGTCACCGTGGGCATGACCCCTCCTCGTATCGTGACCGCTGGTCATCCTAGTGTGAGACACCTCACAGCCAAGGGTAGGTCGGCGGCTGGACGTGAAGCCGGAGGTGCCGGAGGCTCCGTGCACGCCGCCCGCGCCATGGATGCCCGCAGCGCCGTAGCTCCCGTGAGGTGTTGGACGGCCGCCACTGTTGCCCACAGTCCCGCGTTTCCGGCGGCACCGCCGGCGTACGCATAGGCGCCAACCGCTGCCGCGACGAATTCCGGAACAGCATTCCAGAACGACTCGTTACGCCTCAACATTATTGAGCTCCCGACAGCCCTGCACCTGCTTACGAGCAGCGCGTAATCTACCCGAACGTCAACTGGCGCAAGGTGTTTCGGCGATTTCGGAGGGGTACGGCTTTTCCTCGCCCTACGCGCGCATCACGGACGCATCTCGTACGCGCCGTTGAGGGGCAGCACGAAATCCTTCCACACCGTGTCGTAGCGCGCCGGGTCGTTGGCCGGACGCCGGATCATGCGCAGCGCGAAGGCGGCCTGCTGTTCGGTGGTCGCGGCCTTGTCGTGCAGTTCGACGGCGTAACTGTTGAAGTCGCGCACCAGCAGCCCGAAGATCTCGTCGAGCAGCGCCTCGTCGACCCCGGACAGCGGCGCTTCCTCCAGGATCAGCTGCGCGTAGGGCACCAGCGCGAAGATCTGGCCCACGCCGAAGGCGAAGTCGACGTCCTTCTGTTGCGCCGCATCCGGAGTGGCGCCGGCGAGCATCTCGGCCAGCACGTCGATCTGCTCCCGCAGCAGCGCCACGTTCGGCAAATGGCCGTAGCTGTCCAACGGCGCCCGCCAGTCGTGGAACCGGACCTTGCCCAACCCGCCGGTCGGCCCCTGGTTGAACAGGAACGTGTCGTCGGCCGCGTCGTCGCGCCGGCCGATCAGCGGCAGCGCGCCGTCCGGGGCGAAGAGGAAATTCGGCATGAACTTGGCCAACAACCCGATATTGATGTGGACGGTGCCTTCCAGCCGGGGCAGCAGGCCGATCTCGCGTGCCACCGTCTCGAAGAAGGTGTCCTTCTCCACGCCCTTGGCGGCGATGACGTCCCACAGCGCGGTGATCACCCGCTCGCCCTCGCTGGTGACCTTGGCCTTGGTCAGCGGGCTGTACAGCAGGTAGCGGCGGTCGTCAGCGGACGCACTGCGCATGTAATCCGACGCCCGGGTGCACACCAGCCGCATGGCGACCAGCCGGGCGTAGGCGTCGGTGAGCAGCCGGCGCACGTGGCTGAAGTCGGTGACGACGGTGCCGTAGAGGTGGCGGTTGGCCGCGTGGGTGATGGATTCGTAGAAGGCGTGGGTGCACATGCCGACCGCGCCCCAGCCCAGGTTGTACTTGCAGACGTTGACCGTGTTGAGCGCTGCGTAAAAGGCGCCCATCCCGCGGTGCAGCAGGTCGGCCTCGGTGACCGGGTAGTCGTGCAGCGCGTAATTCGCCACGAAGTTCTGCGAGTTGACGACGTTCTTCTTGCACTCATACCGGTCGTGCTGGGAATCGGCGGCGAAGAAGACGTACTCTTCGGACTCCCCGATCTTGCCGAACGTGGAGACCATCCGCGCCACGTTGGCGTTACCGATGTAGTACTTCTCGCCGTTGGCGACCCAGCCGTGTTCGGACGGGGTGAGGATCAGGTCGGTTTGGTACACGTCGGCGCCGTGGGTCTGCTCCGACAGGCCGAAGGCGAACACCTCACCCTGTTCCAGCTGCGCGGCGGCTTTGCGCTTGGCGTCCTCGTTGTCGCTCATCCAGATCGGGCCCAGGCCCAGAGCGGTCACCTGGAACGGGTACCAGTAGCTCAGCCCGTAGAAGCCGATGATCTCGGCGAATTCACTGATTCGGTAGGTGTCCCACCGGCAGTCGTCAGCACCGTACTCGGCCGGGGTCAGCAGCGAGGCGAAGATGCGGTTCTGTCCGATGTGATTGAGAAAGTCCGAATACCAGGTGCGCTCGTGGTCGTCGTGCTTGAGCTTCTGCTTGCCCCGGTTCTCGAAGAAGTCCACGGTGGCCTGCATGATCTCCCCCGAGCGGGCATCCGGGTACTTGCGTTGCAGTTTGTTGGGATTGAGCAGCATGAGGATGGCTCCAGAGCGATTTCGGATTCGGGACGGATAGACCGTACTGCAATACCGGCGGTAGCCGGAACAACGACGGCGATGGTAGGTCTTAAAAATGCCCCGGCGGCGACCTAGCATCAAAGACGTGTCAGAACTAAATACGGCTCGGGGAACCCTCGATACCGCAGATCTCGGCGTCACGCTCATGCACGAGCACGTCTTCATCATGACCACCGAAATCGCGCTGAACTATCCGGAAGCCTGGGGCGACGAGGACAAGCGGGTGGCCGACGCCGTAGCCCGCCTCGACGAGCTGAAGGCCCGCGGCGTGGACACCATCGTCGATCTCACCGTGATCGGGCTGGGTCGCTACATTCCGCGCATTGCCCGGGTGGCGGCCGCCACCGAGCTGAATATCGTTGTGGCGACCGGCCTTTACACCTACAACGACATTCCGTTCCGGTTCCACTACGAAGGACCGGGCGGCATGCTCGACGGCCCCGAGATCATGACCGACATGTTCGTCCGCGACATCGAGCAGGGCATCGCCGATACCGGCATCAAGGCCGGCATCCTCAAATGCGCCACCGACGAACCCGGCATCACCCCGGGGGTCGAACGGGTGTTGCGCGCCGTCGCCCAGGCCCACAAGCGCACCGGGGTACCGATCTCCACGCACACTCACGCCGGGCTGCGCCGCGGACTCGAGCAGCAGCGCATCTTCGAAGAGGAAGGTGTGGACCTGACCCGGGTGATCATCGGGCACTCGGGCGACAGCACCGACGTCGGCTACCTCGAAGAGCTGATTTCCGCCGGGTCCTACCTGGGCATGGACCGGTTCGGCCTGGACGTGCTGTTGCCGTTCGAGGAGCGCGTTCAAATAGTTGCCACCATGTGCGAGCGCGGGCACGCCGACAAGATGGTGCTCTCCCACGACGCCAACTGTTACTTCGACGCGCTGCCCGAGGAGCTGGTCCCGCAAATGGCGCCCAACTGGCACTACCTGCACATCCACAACGACGTCATTCCCGCGCTCAAGCAGCGTGGCGTCACCGATGACCAGATCCACACGATGCTCGTGGAGAACCCGCGCAAGATCTTCGATCGGCAGGGCGCCTATCAGTGACGGTCCCGCCGATCGGTACCCAGATTTCGCAGCTGGCCGCGCTCGCGCCTGACGAACCGGCGATCAGCTGCGACGGACATACCCTCAGCCGGTCAGAACTCGACCTGTCCACCAACCGGCTGGCGCGCGCCTACGCCGAACGCGGCGTCGGTGTCGGGGACTACGTGACGATCGCGCTGCCCAACTCAGTGGAATGGATACAGGCGGCGGTGGCGTGCTGGAAGCTGGGAGCGGTGCCGCAACCGTTATCGCCGCGGCTGCCCGACGCTGAGTTCGAGGGCCTGCTGGGGCTGCGACGCCCCGCATTGCTGGTGGGTCGGGACCATCCCGAAATCCCCAGCGTTCCCTCGGATTTCGTTCCGCACACCACGGACGCCGCGCTGCCCGAAGCGGTGTCGCCGTGTTGGAAATCGATGGCTTCCGGCGGCAGCACCGGGCGGCCCAAACTCATCGAAGCGGGTCAGGACAGCCGGGTTCCGCCCGCGATCGGTTACCCACTGGGTATGCAGGAGGGCGACATCACCTTGGTTCCGGTGCCGCTGACGCACAACACCGGGTTCACCACCGCCCTGATCGCGCTGATCATGCGCCAGCACCTGGTGTTGCTGAGCCGATTCGACCCGCACGAATTCTTGCAAGCCATCGGACGCTACCGCGTCACCTTCCTGGTGACGGTACCGACGATCATGCAGCGGCTGCTTCCCGTGTACCGCGCCGACCCGGCGTCGTATGACCTGTCGTCGCTGCGGCGGATGTGGCACCTCGCCGCACCGTGCCCACCGGCGGTCAAGCAGGCCTGGATCGACATACTCGGGCCCGAGAAGGTGTGGGAACTCTACGGGGGCACCGAATTACAGGCCCTGACGTTCATCTCCGGCGACCAGTGGCTGGCCCACCCGGGCTCGGTGGGCCCGGTGGTGAGCGGTCAGATGCAGGTCCTCGACGACGACGGCAATCCGTGCCCGCCCGGCGTCGTGGGAGAGATCTACATGCGCCCCAATCCCGGCAGCGCGCCGACCTATCGCTACGTGGGCACCACCGCGAAGTCGCGCGACGGCTGGGACTCGCTGGGCGATCTGGGCTATTTCGACACCGACGGATTTCTGTACCTGTCGGACCGCAGGGTCGACATGTTCACCGTCGGCGGCCGCAACGTCTACCCCGCCGAGATCGAGAACGCGCTGTCCGCTCATCCGGAAGTATTGTCCTGCTTGGTCGTTGGCGTACCGGACGACGACATGGGCCAGGTGCCGTACGCGTTGGTACACACCCTGAGCGGGTCGGCCCCGGACGCCGCGGCCGTGCAGCGTTTCGTCGGCGACCGACTTGCGGCGTACAAGGTGCCCCGTATCGTTGAATTCGTCGATGCCCCACTGCGAGACGATGCCGGCAAGGCCCGTCGCACGGCGGTGCGCGACGCCGTGATCGCGCGACTGCAGGTTGGGGGCCCATGATGGATGCCAGCCGCTACTCGGCACTGAGCGACGTCGGCTGCGAACGATCCGAGAACCAGGACCGGTGGGGCGCGGACGCCGAGCAGCGACTGTTCATCGTGGCCGACGGCGTGGGCGGCAGCCGAGACGGTGCGCTGGCGGCCCAGACCATGGTCGATGTCCTTCCCGGCTACGTCGCCCGCCACCTTCCGCCCGAGCTGCGCGAGGCATCCGATGCGGCCGAGCGCCTGGCCCAGGCCGTCTCCCGACTCTCCGACGACCTGCACGCCAAGGCACAAACCGATGCCCGGTTCGCCGGCGCCAACAGCACCCTGGTGACCGTCGTCGTCGTGGGCGCGCGGGCCCTGATCGCCCATCTGGGCGACAGCCGCGCCTACCTGTACCGCGACGGTGCGCTGACCCAACTCACTCGCGACCACACCCTGGTGCAGTCCCTGGTTGACGCCCACCAGGTGCAGGCCGAGGATGCCGGCAACCTGCGGGTGCGCAACGTCGTGACGCGGTACATGGGGATGAAGCCACCCGCAAATGCCGATGCCGCCGGCCAGGAGCTGTCGGACGGTGACCGGATCCTGTTGTGCACCGACGGTTTGCACGGCGTCGTCGACCAGGGGACGCTGACGCGGATCGTAGGCAAGCACGATGATCCCGGCGAAGTGTGCGCCGCCCTCATTGCGGCCGCCCGCGGCGCCGGCGCACCGGACAACGTCACTGCGCTGGTGGTCGACGTCTCTGGCGACTGACCTACCGAAACGGACTGGCTAAGGTGTGAGACCGGGCTCGGCATCAGGCGAACATCTTCGACTTCGGAGGTGTGGATGGTTTTCACCGACACGTTTCGTCTGAGTGGACCCGTCCTGGTCGGCGCACCCGGCGGAACGATCTCGCCCACACTGGTGCGTGGCTCGTCGGCGCTGCACGTCGGCAAGGGGCTGGCTGCGCACGGATACTTCACCTACCGCGAAGTTGTGGGATTCCTCTACACACAGGCCAAGTTCCGAGTGCTCGGCAAAGAGAACAGTGGGCACGCTGCACCGCTTATTCCGACAGCGACAACGATGTGCCGATGCTCTCGGTAGGCAGGGCCGTCGCGATCAATCCCGACTCCCGGTTGCGCAGGCTTGCCCGCGCCCGGGGATGGGAGATCCGCGACTTCCGAACGGCTCGAAAGGCCGCGCGGGTGGGGGGCGGGATCGAATTGGGCCTGGCAGGTGAGGCGCTGGCGACAACGGCCTCGCGGCGCACCACGCGCATCACGCCCACGCCGTAGCGGCGTCTCGACGCCCCACCCGCCGGCCTATAGGTCCGGCCGGTCGCCTGATTTCACGAGTGCCACACGATCACCGAATCCGCCGGAAGCAGGCTGACTAAGCCTTGGTTCCGACCGATCACGGGGATTTGAGACTTTGACGGCCTTAGGTTCGCCCTCGCCAATCACCACCCGTCGCCATCACGTGGGGCGACGGAGAGATTCGCTAAAGGGCTGGTGATGGATTACTTGGTGCTACCGCCGGAGATCAACTCGGCTCGACTGCTTCTCGGTGAGGGGATCGAACCGATGTTGAACGCAGCCGCGGGCTGGCGGTTTTTGGCCGACGAGTTGAGTTCGGCCGCCGCGTCTTTCTCGTCGGTGACTTCGGAGCTGGCCGCGACCGCATGGCAGGGCGCGGCATCGACGGCGATGGCGCGTACGTCGGCGCATTACGTGGAATGGCTGAGCGTGGTGACGGTGCAGGCGGAACAATCCGCCACCCAGATGCTGCTGACTGCGGCAGCGTTCGAGGCGGCGTTGGCCGCAACGGTGCACCCCTCGGTCATCTCCGCCAACCGTCATCACTTTCGATCGCTGGCCCTCTCGAACTTGCTGGGCCAGAACGGCCCAGCGATCGCGGCCGCCGAGGCGATCTACGAACAGATGTGGGCACAGGACGTGGCCGCGATGTCGGGGTATCACGCAGCCGCTGCGGGCGCGATCGCCGGAGTCACACCTTTCGCCGCAGGCTTGCCGGCAAATCTGCAACGCGGGCCGTTCGGCGCGCCTTCGGCGGCCGCCGCTCCCGCCGCGGCTCAACTGCCGATCCTCGGTAACCTGCTCCCGCCGGGCTTCGACATTTTCTCGGCCGGAAACATCGGCCACAACAACATCGGGTTCGGCAACACCGGCAGCAACAACATCGGGTTCGGCAACACCGGCAGCAACAACCTTGGGATCGGCAACCGGGGCTTCGGTAACTCCGGCTTCGCCAACACCGGCGACAACAACTTCGGCATCGGGTTCACGGGCAGCAACCTGGTAGGTTTCGGCGGCTGGAACTCGGGCAGCGGCAATTTCGGCTTGTTCAACTCGGGCACCGGCAACATCGGTATCGGCAACTCAGGCTCTGGGAACTTCGGCATCGGGAACTCCGGCAACAGCTACAACACCGGAATTGGGAACTCGGGCAACGCCAACACAGGATTCTTCAACACCGGTACAGCCAACACCGGTATCGGCAACACAGGGAACTACAACACCGGCGACTTCAACCCGGGCAGCGGCAACACCGGCTGGTTCAACGCGGGCGATCACAACACCGGTTCGTTCAACGCCGGAAATGTCAACACGGGCTTCTTCAACACCGGTGATGTGAACACCGGCGCCTTCAACTCGGGTGACTTCAACAACGGAGTATTCGTGTCGGGCGACAACAAGGGACAACTCGGCCTCAAGCTGTCCGTCACCATTCCGCGCGTGCCCATAAACGTGCAGATGATGATGCCGCTGCACGAGGTCATGCTGATCGACAGTGTCACTATTCCGGTCACCGTGCCCGAGTCCGTCTTTCCGCGAACCGAGTACCTGGACGGTTTCTTCTTCTTGGGCCCCGTCATTCTGGGTGGATCGACCCTCACCACGCCGGCGGTAACACTCACCATAGGCGGACCGGGCGTTGCCCTGCCGATCAGCATCGTCGGCGCCTTCGGGGGAGGGACGCTCACATTCCTCGACATCCCGGCACGCCCCGGCATCGGAAATTCGACCAGCAATCCGTCGTCGGGTTTTCTCAACTCAGGCACCGGCGGCACGTCCGGCTTTCAAAACTTCGGCGGCAACAGTTCGGGAGCCTGGAACAGCGGCTTGGGCAGCGCGGTAGGCATTTCGGGCCTGATGAACGTCGGTTCGCTGCAATCGGGATGGGCGAACTGGGGCGATACCGTCTCGGGCTTCCACAACACCGGCACCAGCCTGTCGGGTTTTCTCCACAACGAGGCCTTGACAGTTTCGGCGTTGAGCCCAGGATCCTCCAACCTCGGCCAGTGGAACCTGGGTGCTGGAAACCTCGGCGCGGCCAACGTCGGTCTGGGCAACCTGGGCAATCACAACTTCGGCTTCGGCAACAGCGGCAGCGGCAACATCGGCTTCGGCAACACCGGCAACAACAACGTCGGTATCGGACTGACCGGCGACAACCTGGTCGGGCTCAATCTCACCGCCGGACTGAACTCCGGCAGCGGCAACATCGGCCTGTTCAACTCCGGCACCAACAACATCGGCATCGGCAACTCCGGCACCGGCAACTTCGGCATCGGCAACTCAGGCACCGCCAACACCGGACTGTTCAACTCCGGCACCGTGAACACCGGGTTCATCAACTCCGGCCACGCCAACACCGGAATCGGCAACGCCGGCAACCTCAACACCGGAAACTTCAACACCGGCAGCTTCAACACCGGCGATTTCAACCCGGGCTCCTACAACACCGGCCACCTCAACACCGGCAACTACAACACCGGTCTGGCGAACTCAGGCAATGTCAACACCGGCGCATTCATCGCCGGCAACAACAGCAACGGAATGCTATGGCGAGGCGACTACCAAGGCCTCTGGGGTGCCCACTATACGATCCGCCTCACCGAGATTCCCGCACATGTCGAAATCGCTGTTCCCGTCAATATTCCGATCACCGCGTCGTTCAGTGAGACAGTGTTCAGCGGGATTACGTTGCGAGCCATCAATTTTGGGTTCGGTGTCCCGCTCGGGCCACTTCCGCTCTCGCACGGTGTGATCGACGCAGTCACCCTTCCGCCGATCAGGGCTTCTGGTCCGGTGGTCGCCTTCAACATCGGCGACGCCCAGGGATCAACGGTGGTGCGGGTTCCCATCACCGCCAGCATCGGCCCCGCCGACTGGACGGTGATCAACATTCCCGCGGCCACGGGTTTCTTCAACTCCACGATCGGCCCGTCGTCCGGCTTTTTCAATTCCGGCGCCGGAAGCGTGTCCGGCGTCGCCAACATGGGCACCAACCTCTCGGGCTTTCAGAACGTCGCGGACTTCGGGACCTCGGGATTCCGAAACTACGGCGCACTGCAATCGGGTCTGGCCAACGCAGGCAACACCGTTTCGGGGTTCTTCAATACCGGTCTCGGAACTTCGGCGGGCGTCTCCGGCATTTCCAACATCGGCAGCAACCTCTCGGGTCTCTTCCACAACCCGAATGCCGGGAGGGCGGCAATCGACATGGTTCTCGGAAACATCGGCGCAGCCAACCTGGGCGGGGGCAACCTGGGTGACAACAACGTCGGTTTCGGGCACCTCGGCAACTCCAACGTCGGTCTGGGCAACCTGGGCAGTCACAACTTCGGCTTCGGCAACAGCGGCAGCGGCAACATCGGCTTCGGCAACACCGGCAACAACAACGTCGGTATCGGACTGACCGGCGACAACCTGGTCGGGCTCAATCTCACCGCCGGACTGAACTCCGGCAGCGGCAACATCGGCCTGTTCAACTCCGGCACCAACAACATCGGCATCGGCAACTCCGGCACCGGCAACTTCGGCATCGGCAACTCAGGCACCGCCAACACCGGACTGTTCAACTCCGGCACCGTGAACACCGGGTTCATCAACTCCGGCCACGCCAACACCGGAATCGGCAACGCCGGCAACCTCAACACCGGAAACTTCAACACCGGCAGCTTCAACACCGGCGATTTCAACCCGGGCTCCTACAACACCGGCCACCTCAACACCGGCAACTACAACACCGGTCTGGCGAACTCAGGCAATGTCAACACCGGCGCATTCATCGCCGGCAACAACAGCAACGGAATGCTATGGCGAGGCGACTACCAAGGCCTCTGGGGCATGAGCGCCACCGGCACCATTCCTGACACCGCCGTGCCGGTGAACCTCCGGGCGTCGGTCTTCCTCGACATCCCGATCAGCGGCACACTCGGCTCGATCACCATCCATTCGTTCACCATTCCACGCCTCAGTGTCGAAGCCACATTCTTCGATGTTCCGGGTCTGGACATTTCGACCAGGGCCATCGACATCCGGCCGGTCACTATTCCGGATATCTCGATCACTCACTCCACGATCAATATGCGGATCGGGACGGGTCCGGGGCCCCTGATCGATGCCGTCGGGTCGGGCGGCCTGCTCCCCATCAGTCTGCCGTTCATCAACATGCCCCCCAGCCCGGGATTCGGGAATTCGACGAGCACGCCGTCGTCCGGGCTGTTCAACTCCGGGACGGGGCCGGTATCGGGATTCGGAAACATCGGCGCCGATATTTCCGGGTTCTTCAACCGCGCCGCCCAAAACGCTGGACTATCCGGCTATTACAACGTCGGCGGCTTGGTGTCGGGCGTGTCGAACTTCGGCAACACCATCTCCGGAATCCTCAACACCAGCATGCTGACGTTGGCCACTCCGGCCAATATTTCGGGTGCGGGGAACACCGGCGCCGACCTTTCGGGCTTTCCCCTTGCTGCGCCCGGCTTGGCGAACTTCGGCAGCGGCAACCTCGGCACCTACAACTTCGGCTTTTCGAATGTGGGCAACGCAAACTTCGGCAGTGCCAACGTCGGCAGCCACGACTTCGGCTTCGGGAACGTCGGCAGCGGCAATCTCGGCCTCGGAAACCTCGGCAGTTTCAATGCGGGGCTGGCGAATCTGGGCACCGGCAACTTCGGCTTCGCAAACGCAGGCAACTACAACCTCGGCTTCGCCAACACCGGCGACCGCAACATCGGTATCGGGCTGACCGGTACCGGCCAGATCGGGGTCGGCCCCCTCAATTCGGGCACCGGGAACGTCGGCCTGTTCAACTCGGGAACCGGCAACACCGGCCTGTTCAACTCGGGCACCGGCAACACCGGGCTGTTCAACTCGGGCACCGGCAACTGGGGCATCGCCAACGCGGGCACGGCCAACACCGGGGTCGGCAACGCGGGCACGGGGAACTGGGGACTGTGGAATCCCGGCACCGGCAACACCGGCATCGCCAACCCGGGCAACTACAACACCGGCATGCACAACACCGGCAATACCAACACCGGCATCGCCAATGCGGGCGATTACAACACCGGCGTCGGAAATACCGGTGACACCAACACCGGTGTCGCCAACCAGGGCAGCTACAACACCGGAATGTTCAACACCGGCGATTACAACACCGGATTCTACAATTCGGGCAATGTCAACACGGGCGCTTTCAATGCCGGGAATTACAGTAACGGCGTCCTGTGGCGCGGTGATTACCAAGGCCTGTGGGGAGCCCACCTCGAAATATTCATTCCGCAATTCCCGGTATTGAACTTCGACCTGAACATTCCCGTCAATATCCCGATACACCTGGACTTAGGTGCCCTGGTCGGCGATGGCTTCACCATCCCACCCATAACCATCAACGGCACCGACATCGTGAATTACACCATCGGACCCGTCCATGTCCCCGCCATCACCGGCACCCTGCCCGTCATCGATATCACCATCGGCGGCCCGACCGCCTCGCTGCCGATCGCAATCCGCAGCGGGGCCGGCCCCATCAGAATCGTGCTTCTCGACATCCCGCCCGCCCCGGGCTTCGGCAACTCCGGCACCGCACCATCGTCAGGGTTCTTCAATTCCGTCACCGGTAGTTCATCGGGTTTCGGCAACTTCGGCGGCAACAACTCGGGTTTCTGGAACAGCAGCATGCGCGACCTCGGCAACTCAGGCTTCCAGAACTTCGGCTCGCTGCAATCGGGCTGGGCCAACCTGGGCAACACCGTCTCGGGCTGGCACAACACCGGCACGGCGGAGCTGATGATGCCGGCAAACGTTTCGGGCTGGTCGTCCATCGGCAGCGACGTGGCCGGGATGTTTCGCGGCCCGAACGGCTCGACGATCTTCAACGCTGGCCTTGGCAACCTAGGTGTGCTGAATGTCGGCAGTGGAAACGTGGGCGCTTACCACTTGGGCAGCGGCAACATCGGTGCCTACAACGTCGGCTTCGGAAACAGCGGGTCGGCGAACTTCGGTCTCGGCGACCTCGGCAGCAGCAACTTCGGGTTCGGCAACCTGGGCAGCAGCAACATCGGCTTCGGCAACACCGGCAGCCACAACATCGGCTTCGGCAACAACGGCAGCGGCAACATCGGCTTCGGCAACCTCGGCAACGGCAACATCGGCTTCGCCAACGACGGAGACGCCAACTTCGGCATCGGACTGGGCGGCAGCAACCTGCTCGGCCTCGGCGGGTGGAACTCCGGTAGCGGCAATAGCGGTCTGCTCAACTCCGGCACCGGGAACCTCGGCTTCGGCAACTCGGGCCAGAACAATATCGGCATAGGCAACTCCGGCAAAGGAAACTTCGGCATCGGCAACTCCGGGAGCGGCAACAGCGGCCTCGGCAACCCGGGCAACTACAACACGGGCTTCTTCAACACCGGCAACTACAACACCGGCATCAGCAACCCCGGCAACCACAACACGGGCTGGTTCAACACCGGCAACTTCAACACGGGCAGCAGCAACCCGGGCGACTACAACACCGGCGACTACAACACCGGCGACTACAACACCGGCATCGGCAACGCCGGCGATTTCGGCACCGGCGGCTTCCTCGTCGGCCATCAGAACAACGGCTTCTTCTGGCGCGCTGACAGACAGGGCCTGCTGTCAGCGAACTACACCATCGAAGTGGACGCCATCCCCGCATTCTTCACCATCGACGTCCCCGTCGACATTCCCATCACCGGCACCATCACCGACGTCTCAGTTTCGGCTATCACCATTCCGGTGATCGACGCCCGGGGCACTCTCGATCTCGGGCTGTTCAGCGGCGTAATCAGTGCACCGATCGGCCCGGTCCATATCCACGGTGGCGGCAGTTCCGCCCCGTCAGACACGCCCATCGTCGTCAAGTTTGGCCCCCAACCCGCGATCAACTTCAATATCGGCAATCCTGACGGTTCAACCGTGATCCATGTCGTTGGTACCGGCGAGCTCGGTCCGATCCGTATTCCGCTGCTGAACCTGGCTCCCCGACCAGGCTTTTTCAACGCCACCGATGGTCTGTCGTCAGGCTTCCTGAACTGGGGCTCCGGCAGCGCGTCGGGCTGGCAGAATTCCGGCAACAACTCCGGATTCTTCAATGTCGCCACGGGGGCGCTGGGGAATTCTGGATTCCAGAATTACGGTTCACTGCAATCGGGTTTCGCAAATCTGGGTAACTATGTGTCGGGCTTGTTCAACACGAGTAGCGGAGCACCGGCTCACGTCTCCGGCTTCAACAATGACGGCGTGGTCGGGTGGTTCGGGAGTGGGTCGGTTGCGTCAAGCTTCCTGCCGGGCATCGCCGATTTCGCATTCTGGAATCTAGGCAGCCCCGACACCGGCTTCTACAACCTGGGCAGTGCCAACCTGGGCCGCTACAATTTCGGTAGCGCAAACCTCGGTAACGTGAACGTCGGTTTCGCAAACTCCGGTCCGGCCCTGACAGACGCCGTGCAGAATCTTGGCTTCGGCAACACCGGCAGTTTCAACCTCGGCTTTGCCAATACCGGAAATGGAAACATCGGTATCGCTAATACCGGCAATGGAAATATCGGTATCGGTCTCAGCGGTGACATGGAGGTGGGTTTCGCCGACCTGAATTCGGGGCGCGGCAACATCGGCTTGTTCAACTCCGGCACCAACAACATCGGCTTCTTCAACTCGGGCAACGAAAACTGGGGCCTCGGAAACTCCGGCAGCAACAACACCGGCATCGGGAACAGCGGCAGCATCAATACCGGCTTCTTCAACACCGCCCTGGCCAACACCGGCATCGGCAACAGCGGGCACCACAACACCGGGCTCTTCAACGCCGGCAACACCAATACGGGCAGCTTGAACCCGGGCAGCTACAACACCGGTGACTTCAACAGGGGCAACTACAACACCGGCTACTTCAACAGCGGCAACGCCAACACCGGCTTCGGAAACTCGGGTGACGTCAATACCGGCTTCTTCATCTCGGGCAATTACAGCAACGGAGCGTTCTGGCGGGGCGACTTCCAGGGGTTGGCCAGCTTCGCCTATGAGGCCACGATTCCCGAGATTCCGTGGAGCTATGCCATTGACGGCGACATCGAAATTCCGATTCAAGGCAGTATCGACACGATCACACAGGAAATGTTCACCATCGACAAATTCTCGATACCGATCAGCCTGGAGACGACCATTTGCGTCTTGTTCAACGTGCTCCCGCCATTCAATTGTTTGCTGTACGTCACGGAGTCCCAGCTCCTTACCACCCAGCGCGTCGGACCGTACACAATCGATCCGAGTGTGATCAATCCCGAAACACCACTGGAGTTTGTTCTGTCCTATCCGATCGACGTGGCCGATGCCGGGACCATCGGACCTTTCAGCTACGGCTTCGACTGGCAGCAGACTCCGGGCTTCTTCAACTCGAGCGCCACCCCGTCCTCGGGTTTCTTCAACTCAGGCGCCGGTGGCGCATCAGGAGTCCTCAACCGCACCGCCGGCGCCGTGTCGGGCTTGGCGAACGCCGTCGGCGAGAATTCGGGCGTCTTCAACGTTGCCGGTCGCGGAAATTCCGGCTTGTTGAACACCGGTAATCTGCAATCCGGCTGGCTGAATTCCGGCAGCTCCCTGTCCGGTTTCTACAATCCCCGGATGCTGGATCTGCTCCGCAGCGCCGCCAATTTCCTGGACATCGGTTTGTAGCCGAAATCCGGTGGTGGCGCTGCCAGCCGTTTCACAACTTCTGAAGGATTACCGAACATCGTCGCGATTAACTCAGCGACCTAAGCGCACGCGGGCCATCGACGCGCCCGCCAAGGATCCAAATCACTCGTACGGTGAGGCAGTTAGGACAAGCTGATGTCGTTTGTATTCGCGGTACCCGAACTGATCGATACGACGGCAGCCGACCTCGCGGGCATCGGTTCGGCCGTCAGTAGGGCAAATGCCGCGGCAGCGATCTCCACGACGGCGTTGCCGGCCGCCGCGGGCGATGAGGTGTCGGCGGCCATCGCGGCCCTATTCGGGTCGCTCGGGCAGGAGTACCAAGTGCTCAGCGGGCAGGTGGCGCGCGCTCAGAACCAATTCGTGCGCACTCTGCAGGCGGGTGTCAAGGCGTATGAGGCCACCGAGGCCGCGAATGTCGTCGCTGGTGCCGAGCAGCAGGTACGGAAGGTGGTGAATGCGCCATCGCTGGCACTGACGGGCCGCCCACTCGTCGGCGACGGTGCGAACGGGACCTCGCCGGGACAGGCCGGCCGCGACGGCGGTTGGTTGTGGGGTAATGGCGGCAACGGCGCAGCTGGGGCAGCGGGCCAAGCGGGCGGTCGCGGTGGTGACGCAGGACTGCTGTGGGGCGATGGCGGAGCGGGCGGAGCTGGCGGGCGCGGAGTTTTCGCCGGCCAATCCGGCGGCGCCGGCGGCGCCGGCGGAAATGCGTGGCTGTTCGGCAACGGCGGGGCCGGTGCTGCCGGCGCAATCGGCCAGGACGGCCAGGCCGCAGTCCGAAACGGGGCGGGCGGCGCCGGCGGCGCCGGCGGCGCCGGCGGTATGGGTGGTCTGCTCGCCGGGATCGGAGGGGCTGGCGGCAATGGCGCAGCGGGCGGCGCCGGTGGCCACGGTGTGGCAGCGGCCGGCGGTGTAGGTGGTGCCGGCGGAAACGGGGGCGCCGGCGGAGACAATTGGCTGCTCGGTCCGGGCGGTGCCGGCCGCATCGGTGACGGCGGCCACGGCGGTGCCGGCGGCGCGGGCGGCGACGGCGCCGCCGGCTCGACCGGTGTCGACGGGTTCGCGGGTGGAGCCGGCGGGAGAGGCGGCGCGGGCGGCAACAGCGCGGGCGGAGTAAACGGTAACGGCGGAGCCGGCGGCGACGGCGGCCGCGGCGGCGACGGCGGCGATGACGCGTTCGGCGGTACGGGTGGCGGTGACGGCGGCCGCGGCGGTAACGCCGGGGCAGGCGGCCTGGCCGGCGTCGGCGGCATTGGCGGCAGCATCGGTGATGGGGGTGACGGCGGCGACGGAGGCGGCGGCGGGCGTGGCGCCTTCAGCCCGGCCGGCGCGGGCGGTGGCGGCGGGGACGGAGGTGGCGGCGGCCGAGGCGGTCACGGCGGCGCCGGCGGCATCGGCGGCACCAGCGGCGGCGACAGTGCCGGCAGCGGTGGCAACGGCGGCACCGGCGGGACCGGCACCATTTCCGGCGGTTATGGCGGCCGCGGCGGAGATGGCGGAACCGGCGCCGGCGGAGACGGCGGCACGGGCGGTGCCGGCGGCTCGGGCATCGGCGCCCAGGCCGTCGGCGGAGCCGGCGGTGCCGGCGGCAACGGGGGCACCGGGAGCAGCGGTGTCGGCACCATCGTCGGCGGCAAGGGCGGGCACGGCGGCACCGGTGGCGAGGGCGGCTTCGGCACCATTGCCGGCGGTGCCGGCGGCAGCGGCGGGCAGGGCGGCACCGGTGGTGCCGGCAATGCGACCGGTGACGGCGGCGGCTTCGGCGGCGACGGCGGCACCGGTGGCACGGGCGGCAAGGGTGGCAATAGCGCGGCTGGGTCTGGGGGCTCCGGCGGCGCAGCCGGCACCGGCGGCACCAACGGCCTTGGAGCTGCCGCAGACGGCAGAAGTGGTGACGGCGGCACCGGCGGGCAGGGTGGCACCGGGCCCAAGGCCGGGGGCGCCGGCGGTGCCGGCGGTAACGGCGGACTTACCGGTGACGCTGGGACGGCTGGCGCCGGCGGTAACGGCGGCAACGGCGGCGACAGCAGGGGTACCGCTGGTAACGGCGGGAGCGGAGGCAATGGCAGCGCGGGCGGCACCGGCAAGAACGGCGGCAACGGGGGCATCGGCGGCAACGGCGCTAACGGTGCCACCGCCGGCACCGGGGGCGCCGGCGGCACGGGTGGCCTTGGCGGCGCTAACGGCGGGGGCGGCGGCAACGGCGGTGGCGGGGGCACCGGCGGGATTGGCACCACGGGCATCGGCGGCAACGGCGGCACCGGCGGTGGCGGCGGCACGGGCGGCACGGGCGGCAGCGGCACCGCCGCCGGTGGCGGCGGCAAGGGCGGTGCGGGTGGTACCGCCGGCGATGGTCTGACCGGTGCCGGCAGCGGCGGTAGCGGAGGCAGCGGCGGCGATGGCGGAACGGGCGCCGACGGTGCACCCGGCGTCGCCGGCTTTTCGGGCGGAGCGGGCGGGAGCGGGGGCGCGGGCGGCAACAGCGCCGGCGGTATCAACGGCAGCGGCGGCAACGGCGGCAACGGCGGCAACGGCGGCAACGGCGGTACCGGCGTTGCCGGCGACATCGGCAAGGCCATCCCGGATATTCCCGCGGGGAAGGGCGGCCGCGGCGGTGGCGGTGGGTCAGGCGGCCTGGCCGGCACCGGCGGCACCGGCGGCGTCGCGGGCGACGGGGGCACGGGCGGCAACGGCGGTACTGGGGGCGCGGCCGCAGGGCTGTCCGGCGCCGCCGCCGGGGGCGACGGCGGCAACGGCGGCGCCGGCAACCGCGGCGGCAACGGCGGTACCGGGGGTAATGGCGGTGACGGCGTTATCAGCCCGGGAACCGGCGGCAAGGGCGGCGAAGGCGGTACCGGCATAGTCGCCGGCGGCGACGGTGGCCGCGGTGGAAACGGCGGCAACGGCGGAAGTTTGATCGGTGGCAACTTCGCCGGTACCGGCGGCGCCGGCGGCACGGGGGGTGCCGCTACCGGGCCCGCCGGCGTGGGTGGCCGCGGCGGCGCCGGCGGCGACGGCGGCACCGGTAGCAACACCGGCTTCATCGGCGCGTCGGGCGGCCAGGGTGGCAACGGGGGCACCGGCGGCCACGGGACCCTCTCCGGCGGGTCTGGCGGCGACGGCGGCGACGGCGGGGACGGTGGTTCTGGACCGGGTGGCCCAGGCAAACCCGGACTCCTGGGCGGCCCGGGCAAAGCTCCTGCCGGTCGCGACGGCGGCGCCGGGGGAACGGGCGGAACCGGCGGCATCGGCGGTTCCTTTTCCTAGCCGGTGACAGACAGGATCTGACGTGGCGCACGTTCGTGCGCACGTCGACGGAGGCGTTAGTGGTGGGTTGCGGCAGCGAAAACCGCTGTGCCCTAACGTCATTCCGCTTCGATGGTCAGGCTGGTAGTGCGTGGGTAATGGCTGCTGTTGGAAGGGTTGGTACCAACACCAGTCGGCGCGTTCGCCGGTGGGCCCGGGATAGGGCGGGGGATGGTCGGGTGCGCGGGACAGTGATCCCGGGCTCGGCGCTTGGCCGGAGGAGTCGGTGACGGTGAGGTCGGTGGCGTCACCGCTGATGGTGATCTCGCCGCGGCGGTGCAGCCGGTGGTGAAAGGGGCAGACCAGGACCAGGTTGGCCAGGTCGGTGCGCCCGCCGTGTCCCCAGGGCCGGATGTGGTGGGCATGCGGGCCCCGCGTGGCCCCGCAGCCGGGCACCGCGCAGCTGCGGTGGCCGTGTTCCAGGGCGCGCCGTAGCCGGCGCAGCATCCGAGGCGCTGCCGCGCTGGTATCTCCACTCGGTATCAGCGCCACGCGGTGGGTGGTGGTTCAGACAGCACTTGCGATGTGCCCAGTCATCACTCGCGACACGGTTCCTCGTCGTCAGCCTTCGTCGGCAGCGCATCGAAACAGCATGATCAGGATTGAATAGACATGTGTCTACTGCATCCCTACCGACGCCGAATCCCTCTCGATCCCTGCAGGATTCAGCTGCCCTCAGCTCTATCCGACCGCTGTGGCACTCGCGAAGCACAGCACCTGTAGTAGCCATCCGGATGTGCCGCAAGGCGCGAAGCCCGACGAGCAACCTACCCCCTGACGGTGCTTCAGCACGGCCCGCATCCGGCGTCAGGAGCGCGAACACGTGTCCAAGCCGAATTCGCCAGAACGCCTGCGCGGGAGCAGATCAGGGCACGGCGACTGCCGTTGTGACGGAAACCGGCCGCCGATCACCGCCACGTACGCGGCGTGCAGCGCGTTGATGAAAAGACCACCTTGGGCAAGGCGATAGCAGTCATTGTGTTGGCGAATTGCGCCGAACCGTGACCGACGCGAACACATGATGAGGGACGACTATTAGACCCGCACTGCGCAAGACAGGGTGCCTATCCTGGTGCGCCAGATGCTCCCGGCGTGCCCAATAGCGCGCCACCAGCTCCACCGGCGCCACCGGCGCCACCGGCGCCACTATTGCCAGGGTTGCCCGGGTTGCCCGGGTTGCCGGTAGTACCCGCACCGCTCGGGACGGTACCCCCTGCCCCACCCTGGCCGCCGGGGCTTCCTTGGCCGCCGTCGCCGCCGACACCGATCAGCTTGGAGTTACCTCCGGCACCGCCCGAACTTCCGTGGCTCCCATCGCCGCCGGCACCGCCGGCGATCGTGCCGTTGTTGACGACCTCGCTGTTAGGGCTGGTGTTGGTGCTGACGGTGGCGGTGATGCTGCCGCCGCTGCCACCTTGTCCTACGACTCCGCCGGCCCCGCCGTGGCCACCGTCACCCCACAGCCACGCGCCGGCACCGCCGCCACCGCCGCCACCGCCGGCGCCACCAGCCCCACCGATTCCACCGGTAATAACGCCGCCGTTGCCGTTAAAAATGCCGGTCAAGATGAAGTTGCCGCTGGCGTCGCCGGTGATGCTGCCGCCGCTGCCACCTTGTCCTGCGACTCCGCCGGCCCCGCCGTGGCCACCGTCACCCCACAGCCACGCGCCGGCACCGCCGGCACCGCCCAGGCCACCGGCGCCAGCGGCCCCACCGATTCCACCGGCAATAACGCCGCCGTCGCCGTTACGAATGCCCGTCGTGAGGATGAACCCGTTGCCGCTGGCGTTGGCGGTGATGCTGCCGCCAGCACCGCCTTGAGCGGCGGCCCCACCGGCCCCGCCGCAGCCACCATTACCCCACAACCACCCGCCAGCCCCGCCGCCACCACCCAGACCACCAGCGCCACCAGCGCCACCAGCCCCACCAGTCATAGCACCGCCGCCCTCGTTACCGAGGCCGTACACGAAGGAAGGATTGCTGGTGCTGCCAGTGTGGGTGGCAGTGGCGGTGATGCTGCCGCCGGCACCGCCTTGAGCGCCGGCCCCACCGGCTCCACCGTGACCGCCAGCACCCGCCAACCACCCGCCGGCACCGCCGACGCCCCCAAGGCCGCCGGCACCACCAACACCACCAGCACCACCAGCAATCATGCCGCCGACGCCGCCGTTGACAATCCCGTACACATCGGCGAAAAAGCTGTTGCTCGGCGTTGCGGTGGCGGTGATGCTGCCGCCGGCACCGCCGGCACCGCTGGCGCCTCCGGCACCGCCGTTACCACCGGCGCCCCACAACCCGCCAGCCCCACCGCCACCACCCATACCGCCGGCACCACCGGCACCACCGAGCCCACCAGCAACGACGCTGCCGACGCCGCCGTTGTTGATGCCTTCCACGAACGAGGTGCCGGTGCTGGTGGCAATGATGCTGCCGCCGGCACCACCGGCACCGGCGGCGCCGCCGGCACCGCCGTTACCACCGGCACCCCACAACCACCCGCCGGCCCCGCCGCCACCGCCCAGACCACCAGCGCCACCCGCTCCACCAGCCCCGCCGCGGATGACGCCCCCCTCATTGCTGATACCTCCGGCGCCGATGTTGGTGATAGCGCCGCCGGACCCGCCGGCCCCGCTGCCACCGCCAGCACCCCCGGCCCCCCCGTGGCCCCACAACATGGCGCTGCCACCGGCGCCACCGGTGCCCCCAGCGCCGCCAGCGCCGCCAGCGCCGCTATCGCCGGGGTTGCCGGTAGCACCTGCACCGCTCGGGACGGTGCCTCCAGTCCCACCAGTGCCGCCGGAGCCTCCCTGACCGCCGTCGCCGCCGTCACCGATCAGCCTGGAGTTGCCACCGGCCCCGCCAAATCCCCCTTGACCCGCGTCACCTCCGGTACCACCCCTAATCGTGCCGTTGTTGACGACATCGATGCTGGGACCGGCGCTACTGGTCGTGGCGGTGATGCTGCCGCCCGCGCCACCATCGGCGGCGACCCCACCTACTCCGCCGTCGCCTCCATCACCTCGCAACCAACCGCCGGCACCCCCGCCACCTCCCAGCCCACCGGCGCCGCCGGCGCCACCGGCGCCACCAGCGACAACACCTTGGGCACCGTTAAAAAGGCCCTGCACGTCGCCGCTGCCGGTGGCGGAGGCAGAGATGCTGCCGCCCGCGCCACCATCCGCCGCAGCCCCACCTGCTCCGCCGTGGCCACCGTCACCCAGCAACCATCCTCCGGTACCGCCACGACCGCCGAAGCCACCAACGCCAGCGGCACCGCCAGCACCACCTGTGATGGCGTTGCCGCGTCCGCCGTTGATGATGCCGCGCACCCGGTCGGAGCCGTCGGTGGCGGTGGCGGTGGCAGAGGCGGTGATGTTTCCGCCGGCACCGCCCTGGGCTGCTGCGCCACCGGCCCCACCGTGACCACCATCACCCCATAACCATCCGCCGGCACCGCCCCCGCCACCCACGCCGCCATCGCCACCGCCGCCACCAGCACCACCAGCAGTGGAGCCGGAAAAGACGCCGTTAACAACGGTACTGGCCGTGCTGGTAGCGGTGATGCTGCCGCCGGCACCGCCTTGGGCGCCGATCCCGCCGGCCCCGCCGTGGCCACCATTACCCCACAACCAGGCGCCGGCACCGCCGGTGCCCCCCACGCCGCCAGCGCCACCGATCCCGCCCGTCCCACCGGTCCCGCCGGGCTTTGCGCTGCGCTCGGTTATGTCGTCGCTTATGCCGTTGCCCTCTGCGGCACCGGCGGCTGTGGCGGTGATATCGCCGCCGGCACCGCCGTGGGCTCCGGCCCCCCCGGCACCGCCTTGACCACCGTCGCCCCACAGCCAGCCGCCGGCACCGCCCCCACCACCCACGCCACCAATGCCACCGGCACCGCCCGCACCACCCGAAGTGCGGCCGTCGAAGCTGTTGGTGATGCCGTTCACGAAGGGGATGCCGGTACTCGTGGCAGTGGCGGTGATATCGCCGCCGGCACCGGCAGCACCGGCGGCCCCGCCGGCCCCGCCATGACCCCCGTTGCCCCATAACAAACCGCCGGCGCCGCCGCCGCCTCCCGAACCACCGGCGCCACCGGCACCGCCGGTCCCACCAATGATGGTGCCCCCTTCATTGCTTATACCGCCGGTGCCGACGCTGGTGACAGCGCCGCCGGCGCCGCCGGCGCCGCCCGCCCCGCCCGCCCCCCCGGCCCCGCCGTGACCCCATATCAATCCGCCGGCGCCGCCCTTGCCGCCCGCGCCGCCAGCGAGGCCAGCACCGCCCGCACCGGCGGTCACGAGCACACCGGGGCCAACCGCGGACACGCTGAGGTCGGTGCCGGCAGTACCGGATGCACCTGCACCGCCCGCGCCGCCTGCGCCACCATGACCAATCAATCCCGCCGCCCCGCCGGCCCCACCGGCTTGCCCCGGCGCCCCCGACCCACCCCTGCCGCCATTACCCCACAGAATCCCACCCGCTGCACCGTTTTGCCCGCTCCCCGCTGCCCCATCAGCGCCGTTACCAATCAGCGGACGACCTACCAGCGCCAGCGTCGGGGCATTGATCAGCCCCAAAAATTCCTGGCCCACGCTGTGCATCGTGGCGACATTGACCGCCTCAGCACCGGCATAGGCATCAGCAGTGGCATTCAACGACGCAACCAACCGCTCCTGAAATGCTGCCGCTTGAACACTCACAGACTGATATGCCAACCCATGGCCGTTGAACAACTCGGCGATCGCCGCCGATACCTCATCGGCAGCGGCCGCCACGACGCCTGTGGTGCGTGCCGCCGCGAAAGCACCAGCCTCGCCCACCACCCGACCCAACGTCGCCATATCTCCCGCCGCGGGCCCCAACAACTCCGGCCTCAAGGTCATGAAAGTCATCGTCGAATCCTGCTTACCTTGCGGTGGTGTCATTACGTAGGACCAGGATCGGATCGACCCCGCCGGCATCCAGGAGATCCGTAAGCCAGCCCATACCCGTTCTCCCATCTCGCGGCTCATCGTCAAACATCCCGGCGGGGGGTTCAGTGAATGTTCGGAGATCGTGAAATCGCCGCCCAGGCGGTTCAGGCAGCACTCGGCGATGGACCGAGGCATCGCGCACGACACGGTTCATCGTCGTCAGCTTTCGTCAGCAGCTGATCGAAACTGCGATATCAGCATCAAGGTTGAATAGACATGTGTCTACTACTTGGCTAGGCACGTGTCTATAAATCGGTAGACAGGCGTCTAATAGCTATGGCTGCAGTTGGACAGCCGACAGGCGGGGCGCTTTGTCAGGCGCTGACTGCCACCGGTTCGTCGGCGCGCGAGGTTGATCCCTCAGCCGGCGACGGCACGGTGTTAGTCCGGCCGTTCAGCTTGCTCATCACGGCGATGGCCGCGCACAGCGCCGCCGGAATCAGCAGGGCATAGCCCTACAGCGAGGCTCCGATCAGCAGGCCGGCGGTTCCTCCGGCCAAGAAGAGCAGCAGGGTCAGCGAAAGCACTGCGGCCTTCCATTTCTCGATCCCGTGCCGCCGCGCCCGGCCGATCATCAAGCCGAGGTCGGTCACCGTGCCGGTGAAGTGGGTGGTGCGGATCGCCATCCCGCGGAAGCTCGACGTCAGCCCGTTCTGCAAACCGAGCGCGGCGGCCGCAAGCAGGGCCTGGACCGCGGTCTGCTCGACTCCCAGCGCCTCGATAGCCGCGTTCACCTGGGTCTCTTCAACGCCGAGCGCTGCAAGTGTCAGCAGTACTGCCTGGGCGGTCAGCACGGCGGCATGGCGCGGACCCGGTACGTGGTGGCTGCCGCCCAGGATTGCCCCGGCGGTGACCGCGCCGGCCCAGAAGCCGAGCAGGATCGCCGCCAGTATGTGCCCCTCGTACAGCAACGGGTTGGCCGTGTTCATACCGATCTGGGTGGTCACCCCGGTGAGGTTGCCCACCGGGAAAGCCAGGAGAAGCAGAGCGACCGCGTTGACGAAACCGGCGATGAAGGCCAGCGAACCGCTGTAGCCCAGCAGCAGACTCTGGGTGCTCAACCCATTGCGCCAACCACGGCCGGCAAGCCATCGGTACCTCTTGCCGGACGGTGAGCGCCGAGTGGTGCGGTCGAGGTACATGAGACTCCCTTTGGACCACGGCGGTCTGCGCGGCTTCTATGAGAAGGTTATATACCGAATTGCGCTTCACCAATAAATTTTCGTATGAATTCGACAAGAACCCCTACGGGGCGGGACGCCGCGCTGAATCAGCCTGCTCCCATGCCCGATCGACGATCACGCGGGACCGGCGGACGGCCAACCCGCACGCGCCGACCACCAGCAAACCGAGCCAAGCGACGTGCGCAAGCAGCACCACCCGGCGGTGCGCAGCCGGTGCTCCGGTCGCGTGGCCACCGATTCGGAACAGCGCCATGTCGTCATCGCGGTAGGCCGGTGTCAGCGTGGCGAGAGTGCGTGCGCTGTCGCCCATATCGCCCGGGGTGCCGGATTCGACCACCAGCCACGCCACCCCCTGCGACGCCAGCATCGACGGCTCCGGACCGGACAGCATCAGCTGCTGCACCGCCCGGGCACGGTCGCCCTCTCCCGGCACCGTTGCTCCCGAAATCATCAGGTCACCGGTGCTCAACACGTCAGCACGCACCCAGCGGGGCAACGGATCGAGCACCGGCACGGTGCCGGACCAGGAGAAGCGCCGCATCATCCCGGCGGGCAGGACCGCCACGGCGCCGGGCTCGCGGTTGATCGTTGCCGCTACCGCCGGCCACCCGGTGGGATAGCTCACCGGCGTGACCTTGCCCCACACCCCCCAGGCCAGATCGGGCAGCGCCAATAACAGCACAAGGCAGCATGCGCCGGCTGCGACGAGGGTGGGCAGCCTACGGCGCAGCATCACCACCGCACCGGCACCCGCGAGCGCGTAGCCCGGCATGGCGAGCGCCACCCACTTCTGCCCGTCGCGCAACACCCCCAGGCCGGGCACCGCGTCGATGACCGCGCGCAAGCCGTGCAGGCCCGGGCCGGTGGCCAGCATGGCCGGCCCCAGCACAGCGGCGGCCGCCAGCACCAGCAGCGGCACCGCGGCCCGCCGCCTTACCACCAGCGGCAATCCCGCAGCCACGACACCCAGCAGCACCACTGCCGATACCACCGCGAAAAGCGTTGTACGCGAACCCGGTACCGCTGCGCCGTTCCAGATCCCGCCCAGGCTGGCCAGGCTCAACAGGGTGCCCAGCCCCGGCTCGGCACGCGGGGCGAACGCGGCCACGCCGGCGCCGCTGCCGCTGGACAACGACGAACCCAGCAGCGCAGCCGTCAGCCACGGCAACGCACCCACCACGGCGAAGCCGACCGCTTCGGCCGCACACAGCCAACGCGGATGACCGGCGCCCGGAGCGGCCACACACACCAGCGCCACCGTGGCGGCCAGGATCAAGCCGGTCGGCGTCAACCCGGCCGACGCGATCCAGAAAGCCAGCCCGAAGACGGGCCCACCCCCGGCGCGCGCATCCAGCATCGCCGTGGCCACCCAAGGCAGACAGCCGTAGCCGAGCAGCAGGCTCCAGTGACCCTGCAACAGCCGTTCGGCGATGTAGGGATTCCAGATGGCCAGGGTGATGGCGACGAACTCCCCCCCGGCACCCGCCTCGGGCAAGACCGCCGCAACCAGCCGCGCCGCACCCCAGCCGGCCAGCCACAACCCCAGCACCAGCAGCGCCTTCACCAGGATGCCGCCGTCCACGACCTGCGACGCCAACGCCACCGCGAAATCCTGCGGCGTCGCGCGCGGCGCCGCCGTCAAACCGAGGGCGGCGTCGGACAGGTAGGACCGCGGCGTGGACACCGCGTCGCGTAGCAGCAGATACCCGGGCGCCAACAGCGGTGCGACGACCAGCAGTGCCAGCGTCAATGCGTAAACCGGCCGAACCGCGCGCATCGTCGCCG
>NZ_JCALCX010000043.1:0-34505 GCF_059812565.1 Mycobacterium sp. NGS49
CAGATGGGCACGCAGGTAGTACATGGAGTCCGAAGGCGGCACTCCTATTCGTGCCAGGCCGATCACGACGAGTGCGCTGCGCAACACGATCCGGGCGAGTTGCCCTACCGGTTGGCATACCGCACCGAGAATGCGCGCGGGTGTGCGGCGCCGGCGTTGCAGCGCGACCGGGGGGGCCGGTCGGCCGATCACACCTTGTTCGGTGACCCGAACGGGGTTCACGCCGACCAGATTGTCGAGCACGGTCTTGCCGTTCTCGGTGGGAATGCGGGAGAACAACGTCAGCAGGGTCTGGTAGTAGTCCAGGTAAATGCGCAGGCTGTGCTCGATCGGCTGACCGTCTGCGTCGCGCAGGCTCTTGGCCTTTCCCCCGCCTTCAGGGGCCGCGTCGCACAACGTGATTCGTGCTCCCGCTTCGGCCAGCGTCATGGCCGCGGCCATACCGGCGATCCCGGCACCGGCAATGACCACGTGGGGCCTCGCAGCGTTCATCTGATCTCTCTTTCGGGGTCCAGGCAGGACTGAACAGCTGCCGGGTAGACGAAGTGCGGCAGCGCACCAATGACAGAAGTGCGGCAGCGCACCAATGACAGAAGTGCGGCAGCGCACCAGTGACGATCGTCACGCAAGGCCGGCGAGCGTTTCGAACGGAAATCGGCTACATTTCCAGATTATATACGTAAGAAACATTAGTATAGCAATACGATCTGGAGCCAGACATTTCCGTCCACACCGCCCCCGCCCCACCCGCTGTCGCGCCACGGCCCGATCCGAGCCGCACCTTGACCAAGCGGCGCCAACCGTCGTCGTCAATCATCTTGCTGGTAGCCGCATTCGGCGCCTTCCTGGCGTTTCTGGACTCGACGATCGTCAACGTCGCGTTCCCCGACATCCAGCGGCATTTCCACAGCAACATCGGCAACATGTCGTGGGTGCTCAACGGCTACAACATCGTCTTCGCCGCGTTCCTGGTAGCCGCGGGCCGGCTCGCCGACCTGCTCGGGCGCAAACGCATGTTCCTGCACGGGGTGGTGTTGTTCACCGCTGCCTCGGCGCTGTGCGCCGCGGCCGACACCGTCGACCAGCTCATCGCGTTTCGGGTGTTGCAGGGTTTCGGCGCGGCGATCCTGGTGCCCGCGTCGCTGGGCCTGGTCGTCGAGGGTTTCGAACTCCACCGGCGCGCGCACGGGGTGGCGCTGTGGGGCGCAGCGGGAGCCATCGCGGCGGGCCTGGGCCCCCCGATCGGCGGTGCGCTGGTCGGGGCGTTCAACTGGCGCTGGGTGTTCCTGGTCAACGTTCCGATGGGAATTGTGGCCTTTTTCGCAGCTCGCCGGTTGCTGATGGAAAGCCGTGCGGCCGGACGGCGGCGGATGCCGGACATCCGTGGCGCCGTGCTGCTGGCGGCGGCCCTGGGCCTGTTGACGCTCGGCCTGATCAAGGGTCCGGACTGGGGGTGGGGCAGCGCACCGACTGTCGGGGCGTTCGCGGCTGCCGCCGTCGCACTGGCCGGGTTCGTGCTGAGTTCGCGCCATCATTCGGCGCCGCTGATCGACCCGGGGTTGCTGCGCATCCGGTCCTTCGCAGTCGGCACCGGACTGACCGCAATCTGCGCCGCCGGGTTCTACGCCTATCTGCTGACCCACGTGCTTTTCCTCAACTACGTCTGGGGCTACACGCTGCTGCAGGCGGGCCTTGCGGTGGCTCCCGCTGCGTTCGTGGCCGCGATCGTCGCAGCCGTGCTCGGACGTGTCGCCGACCGGCACGGCTATCGACTCATCGTCGGCATCGGCGCGCTGATCTGGGCCGGCAGCCTGCTGTGGTATCTCGAGCGTGTCGGTTCCACACCTGACTTTCTGGGCGCCTGGCTGCCCGGCCAACTCCTGCAGGGAATCGGGGTCGGTGCCACGTTCCCGCTGCTGGGCAGCGCCGCACTGTCCGGCCTGGTCGCCGGCGGCAGCTACGCCACCGCGTCGGCGGTGACCGGCACCATCCGCCAGGTCGGCGCTGTGATCGGCGTCGCGATGCTGGTGATCCTGATCGGCACGCCCGCCCGTGGCGCGGCCGAAGAGGTGCTGCGGCGCGGCTGGGTACTGGCGGCGGTCTGCTTTCTGGCGGTCGCACTCGGGGCGGTCCTGCTGGGCCGGACCAAAGCCTCGTCAGAGGACGACACACCGGAACCGGCAGCTCCGACTCCGCGGCCCGAGGCGCCGGTGCAGGCGACCCGGGGCCGGCCGCCGGCCGCCGCCCCGGCGGGCCTGGACGCCGTCACCTTGGCCCATCTGCGACACCGCGGCACGCCGGTCGAACTGCCGGCCGGCTCGTACCTGTTCCGCGCGGGTGATGCGGCTGACTCGTTCTACGTGGTGCAAGAAGGCCGCCTACAGGTGCTCGACGACGACGGCGTCGTTGCCGAATTGGGCCGCGGTGGGGTGGTCGGCGAGCGCGGCCTGCTGATTGGCACACCTCGCTTCGCGTCGGTTCGCGCGACACGCGATTCGCTTCTGACCCGGTTGACCAAGGCAGAGTTCGACCAGATCGCCGACGTGCGCGTCCTCGGGGCGCTTGTCCGGGTGCTGGCGCAACGGGAGCACCAGACTCCGCGTGCGACTTACCGCACCACACCCGAGACCGTCGTCACCGTCATCGGCGCCGACCCGGACGCGCCGGTCGCGACGGTGGCCGCGCACCTGTGCGCCAACCTGTCGAATGGACTGCGGGTAGTCGCTCCCGGACGTGTCGACCGCGACGGGTTGGCACGCGCCGAGGAATATGCCGACCGGGTCGTGTTGCAGGCGAAGGTCGACGAGACGCGGTGGCGCGAGTTCTGCCTGCGCGTCGCCGATCGCGTGGTGCTGGTTGCGGGTGGTTCACCGCCGCCGGCGCATACGCTGCCGGCGCGCGCTCAAGGCGCTGACCTGGTGCTGGCCGGACCGTCTGACCGCGAGCAGCGACGCGCATGGGAGGAACTGATCGCGCCCCGGTCGGTACACGTGGTTCGACCCAAGAGTTGCCGGGACGATTTGCGCCCCCTCACGTCGCGGGTCGCCGGCCAGTCCGTCGGGCTGGTTCTCAGCGGCGGCAGTGCGCGGGCACTGGCGCACCTGGGCGTGCTGGAAGAGCTGGAAGCGGCAGGAATCACGGTCGACCGATTCGCCGGCACCAGCATGGGCGCGATCATCGCCGCCCTGGCCGCCACCGGACTGGACGCCGCCGGAGTGGACGCGCACATCTACGAGTACTTCGTGCGCAGAAGCCATGGCGACTACACCGTGCCGAGCAAGGGGTTGATCCGCGGGCGGCGCACCATGGCCGCGCTGCGCGGAGCCTTCGGCGAGCAGCGGGTGGAGGAACTTCCCAAGGAGTTCCGCTGTGTCAGCGTCGACCTGCTGGCGCGGCAACCCGTCGTACACCGCAGCGGCCGGCTTGCCGACGTTCTGGCCTGCTCGCTGCGGCTGCCCGTGCTGTATGCACCGATGGTGTACAACGGGTCGCTGCACGTCGACGGTGGTGTGCTGGACAATGTGCCGGTCGCCGCGCTGGCCGGGAACGAGGGTCCGCTGGTGGCGGTGAACATCTCCTCCGGCGGCGGCAATCCCGGATCGGCGTCCGGGGCGAAGCACGGGCGCACCCCCCGGGTGCCCGGCATGGTCGACACCCTGATGCGCACCATGACGATCAGCGGGGCGATGGCATCGGCCACCGCGCTGGAACAGGCCGACGTGGTCATCAAGCCCAACCCCTACGACGTCGGGTTGATGGAGTACCACCAGATCGATCGGGCCCGCGAGGCCGGCCGGATCGCCGCCCGCCAGGCGCTGTCGCAGATAGTGACGCTGGCCGGACCCAACCGGTAGCCGGGCTTGACCGGCTCTGGGCGCCGGCACTCTGTCCCGTCCGGCCCGGCAACGTACTCACGTGACCGTCGAGGCCGGCAAGGCCGTCAGAATGACAGCCCGGAATACATCAGCCCGCTGGGATCGTACTGCTGACGCACCGCGGTCAACCGCGCCAGGTTCGAACCGAAGTACCGAGACGCCGGTGTGTTGGGCTCCAGGTAGTTGACATAGCCACCGGCCGACACCTGTTGCACCGTCGTGTGCGCGGTCGCCACCCAGGTGCTGGCCGTCGACGTCTGCCCGCTGCCGGTCTCGACGTACCACTGCGCGACCGCGGCGTGCCGCCGCCACGGAAACGCCGACCCCGCGGGATCGACATCGCCGATCGCCCCGCTGAGCGTGTCGACGATCACCGACGCGCGCCCACCGGCCGGTGGCCACTTCCCCAACGCGGCGACGATGGCCTGGGCGGCCGCCGCATTCATCGTGCCGATCACGTCGGATCCGGCGACGAAACCGCGTGGCGAACTCGTCGCACTGCCGCCGGCCAGGTACATCACCAGGTCCATGTGAGTCATCGTCTTGTGCTCGGTCGCGGTCGGCTGCGCTCCCACCGCGGTCGTGATCGCCTGGGCCACCGCCTGGCCGGAACCGGCCGGGCAGGTCGCCAGCACGTGGCAGTTGCCCTGGGCTCCGCTGACCGAGAGATCCACCAGCCCCCACGTGTTGCGGTCCGCGGCCGAAATCCAGGTCTGCCAGCCGGTGAGCACCTGCACCCCGGCCGAGGGCGCGAAATCCACCCGCACCACGTCGGAATCGGCGGTCGGGAAGGTCGAGAACGTCAACGAGGTGGTCACGCCGAAGTTGCCGCCGCCCCCGCCGCGCAGCGCCCAGAACAGGTCGGGATGGTCCTCGGCCGACGCGGTGACCGTCTCCCCGCTGGGCAACACCACCGTCGCGGACCGCAGCGCATCGCAGGTCAACCCGGCGTGCCGGGAATCGGCTCCCATCCCGCCGCCCAACGTCAAGCCGGCTGCCCCCACGGTGGGGCAACTGCCGGTGGGGATGGCCCGGCCCGCACCGGCCAGCGCCTGATGCACCGCATACAGGTCTGTCGCGGCGGGCACCGTGACTGTGCCGCCGGCGCTGTCGACGGTCACGCCGCCGGTCAGCCCGCGCAGGTCCAGGACCATGGTGCCGTTGGCGCTCGACGCGCCGGTGTAGGAGTGTCCGCCGCCGCGGGGGGCGACCTTGAGTTTGTTGGCGGCCGCGAATGCGACCGCCTTCTGCACGTCGGCCGGCGAAGTCACCACCACGACCGCCGCCGGGTTCGCGGCGTTGTAGTTCGAGTTGAAGACCTGCTTGGCGGTGGTGAAAGGGGCGCCGTCCGCGGGCAGCAGCACCTTGCCGCCGATGGAGGAGGCCAGGCTGCTCCACGCGCCCGTCGGCTCGGCCCACGCCAATGGCCGCGATGTTCCGAACAGTGCCGACCCCGCCAGCGCTCCGGCGGCGCCGCGAAGAAAAGCCTGACGAGAAATCATGAGCCGCATTGTTAATCGCCGCGGCACCGCAGGCGGCAGTCCAGTAACGTGTCGTGGCACAGCGTGACGCGATCGTGTCCGCAATCGGGCCCGCCGGCGTCGACGCGGTCACAAAACGCCGGACGTGCCAAACCTTTACGCCATCGTGTCCCGAAAGAGACTGGCATGGAGCAGGGTTCGAGAGGTCGCTGGAGTGCCGTATCAGGGTGCTCTCCAACACGAGGGAGCTTGATATGCAGCCATGGCGTCACCAACCACTGGCGGTTCGGCTACTGGCGGGCACCGCGGGTGTCTTGACCGCGGCCGCGGCGTTCGCCGCGCCCGCCGAGGCCAGCCCCGTCGACGATGCGTTCATCACCGCACTGAACAACGCCGGCATCAATTACGGCGACCCGCTCAACGCCGAAGCCCTGGGCCAGTCCGTCTGCCCGATCCTGGCTCAGCCGGGCGGGTCGTTCAACACGGCCGCGTCCAAGGTCTTCGCCAGCCAGAGCGGCATGTCGCCGGAGATGGCCGGCATGTTCACCACCATCGCGATTCAGATGTACTGCCCGTCGGTGATGGCCGACGTCGCCGCCGGCAGAATGCCGGGCGCGCTGCAGCAGATCCCGGGAATGGGCAGCATTCCGGGACTGGCCGGCATTCCGGGCATGCCAGGGTCCTAAGCCCAATGGCGGCGACCCGTCCCCCGCAAGCGGGCGGTGCCCCCAGCGCCCGGCTCCGCCGCGCTTGCGATCGCCGCTAACCGGTACCCAGCGGGTCGATGGTCCACGCCACGTAGACCATCGCGGCGCCGACCGAGGCCGTGGTCAGGAAGTCGGTCCCCCTGCTGCGCACCACCAGCAGACCGGCGCGCTCGTCGGGCAGGCCCAGCCGCAGCACGGCCGCGACGCCGACACCGATGCCGATCAGCAGCGAGCCGCGCCGCCAGAAGTTGGCACCCGCAAGCACGAATGCGACCAGGAAGATGAGCCCGACGAGCAGTATCGGCCATTGGGCGCGCACCGCGCGCCCCAGCATGGCCCGGGCCGTCATCGGAAAGTCACCGCTGTTCGGCCAGCTCAACGACGTTGGTCAACAGGAACGCCCGGGTCAGTGGACCCACCCCGCCAGGATTGGGCGACACGTGGCCGGCCACCTCCCACACGTCGGGGTGGACATCGCCGGCCAGTTTGCCGTCCACCCTGCTGACGCCGACATCAACGACGGCGGCGCCCGGACGCACCATGTCCGCGGTGAGCATATGCGGTACGCCGACCGCGGCCACGATGATGTCGGCCTGCCGGGTCAGGCCGGCCAGATCGCGGGTTGCGGTGTGGCACAACGTTACCGTGGCGTTCTCGGAGCGGCGGGTGAGCAGCAGTCCCAACGGCCGGCCCACCGTCACACCGCGTCCGATGACCACCACGTGGGCCCCGGCGATCGGCACGTCATAGCGCCGCAGCAGGTGCACGATGCCGCGTGGGGTGCACGGCAGCGACGCCGGGGTGTTCAGGACCAGCCGACCGAGGTTGGTCGGGTGCAGGCCGTCGGCGTCCTTGTCGGGGTCGACCCGCTCCAGCGCCGCGTTCTCGTCGAGATGCCTGGGCAGCGGCAGCTGAACGATGTACCCGGTGCACTCGGGGTTGGCGTTGAGCTCGTCGATGGTCTCGTTCAGGGTTTCCGTCGAGATGTCGGCCGGCAGGTCGCGGCGGATCGAGGTGATACCCACCTTGGCGCAGTCGGCGTGCTTGCCACGGACGTAGGCCTGCGATCCCGGATCGTCTCCGACCAGGATGGTGCCCAGCCCGGGCGTGCGGCCCGCCGCGGTCAGCGCGGCGACCCGCCGCGTCAGGTCGACGAAGATCTCGTCGCGGGTGGCCTTGCCGTCCAGGGTGATTGCGCCCACGCCAGACAGTTTGACATGCCCGGTGCACGGCTGAATGAGGGCGATCACCCCGTCGGGGCTGTGGTGGTGGCGCCGACACTGCATCCACGGCGGCCGACAGCCGAAGTGCGCCCACTCTTCGCAGACTCGGCGCACTGGGCGCAGTCTCGGCGCGACCGTGCGCGCCCCGCTGCACCCGCCGCCGCCGGTGTGGCGACCACGATTAGGCTGCCGATATGTCTGCAGCCCCAGACGTCTTGAGTCCGGCCAAACTAGGTCCGCTGACCCTTCGAAACCGCACCATCAAGTCCGCCACCTTCGAAGCCCGCACCCCGAACGCCCTGGTCACCGACGACCTGATCGAATACCACCGCCAGCCCGCCGCCGGCGGGGTCGGCATGACCACCGTCGCCTACTGCGCCGTCTCCCAGGGCGGGCGCACCGAAGGCAACGGAATCTGGATGCGTCCGGAGGCGGTACCGGGTTTCCGGCGCCTCACCGATGCGATCCACGCCGAAGGGGCGGCGGTGAGCGCCCAGATAGGACACGCCGGTCCGGTGGCCAACGCCCGCAGCAACCAGGCCACCGCGCTGGCCCCGGTGCGGTTCTTCAACCCGATCGGGATGCGGTTCGCCAGAAAGGCCAGCGCCGAAGACATCGACGACGTGCTGGCCGATCACGCCCGCGCGGCCCGGCTGGCGGTCGAGGCAGGCTTCGACGCGGTCGAGATCCATCTGGGCCACAACTACCTGGCCAGTGCGTTCCTGTCACCGTTGATCAACCGCCGCACCGACGAATTCGGCGGGTCGCTGGCCAACCGGGCCAAGGTCGCCCGTGGACTGGTGATGGCCGTGCGCCGCGCCGTCGATCAAGGGCCACGCCAGATCGCGGTAACAGCCAAGCTCAACATGTCCGACGGCGTTCGCGGCGGCATCTCCAACGAGGAGTCGTTGATCACGGCGCGCTGGCTGGAAGAAGACGGCGGGTTGGACGCGATCGAACTCACCGCGGGCAGCTCACTGGTCAACCCGATGTATCTGTTCCGCGGGGATGCGCCGCTGAAAGAATTCGCCGGCGCCTTCAAGCCGCCGCTGCGTTGGGGCATGCGCATGACCGGCAAGAAGTTCCTCCGCGAATACCCCTACCACGAGGCCTACCTGCTGCGTGAGGCCAAGCTGTTCCGCGCCGAGCTGAAGCTGCCGCTGATCCTGCTGGGCGGAATCACCAACCGGGAGACGATGGACCTGGCGATGGCCGAAGGTTTCGATTTCGTCGCGATGGGACGGGCACTGCTGGCCGAACCGGACCTGATCAACCGGATCGCCCGTGACGGCGCCGGCGTGCGCTCGGCGTGTACGCACTGCAATCTGTGTATGCCCACGATCTACAGCCGCACCCACTGCGTGGTTACCGGAGCGCCGGACCACGGCCCCGTGCCCGGGTAGATCCAGGAGCTAAAGTTGATTCGATGCCACCACCCGCCCCGCCCGCGCTGACCGTTCGGTACGACGGGTCGGAGCGCACTTTCGCGGCGGGCCACGATGTGGTCGTCGGCCGGGACCTGCGCGCCGACATGCGCATAACTCATCCACTGATCTCGCGCGCCCACCTGCTGCTGCGCTTCGATCAGGGGCGCTGGCTGGCCATCGACAACAACTCCCTCAACGGCACTTACGCCAATGGTCGCCGCGTGCCGGTGGTCGACATCAACGACGGCCAGACCGTCAACATCGGCAATCCCGACGGGCCGCTGCTCACCTTCGAGGTCGGCCGGCACCACGGCCCGGCCGGGCGCCCGCCGCAGACGGAGTCACTGCCCATTCCCCAGCCGTCCGGGCTCTTCCCGCCCGGTCCGCCCGGGCCTGCACCGGCATCGCTGCCGAGCGGGCGCCAGGCCACCTGGGTGGGTCCGCTGCCGGGACGGCCCAACCCCGCCGGTCCTCCCCCGCCGCCCACCCCGATGTACCCGAGCAGCGGGGCAGGGTGGGCGCCACCCGGTTATCCCACCAGCGGACCGCCGCCACCACACCCGCCGTCGTCGTCGCACATCCCGCAAGCGCCGCCGCGGCGGCCGCCCCGTCCGCCGGGTCCGCCGGCCGGCGCGAAGCCGCCGGAACAGGGCAACATCGCCACCAAGATGTTCCAGGCCCTGCTGGGCACCGGCACCCATGAGAAGCCCGCCGGCTCGGTCACCATCGGCCGCTCCACCGACAACGACATCGTCATCCAGGACGTCCTCGCCTCGCGGCACCACGCGTTCCTGAGCCTGACGCCGTTGGGTGCCGAGATCCGCGACAACAACAGCGTCAACGGGACGTTCGTCAACGGCGTGCGGGTCGGGTCGGCGATCCTGACCGAAGGCGACCAGGTCACCATCGGCAACGTCGACCTGGTGTTCACCGGCGGCACGCTGGTTCGCCGCACCGCGGTGGCCTCACGCACCGGCGGCCTGGAAGTGAACTCGGTGACATTCACCGTCGAGGGCGGCAAGCAACTGCTCGACCACATCTCGCTGACCGCCCGACCGGGAACGCTGACCGCGATCATCGGCGGTTCCGGCGCCGGCAAGTCCACCCTGTCCCGGTTGATCGCCGGATACACCAGTCCCACCACCGGCAACGTCACCTTCGAAGGCCACGACATCCACGCCGAGTACGCCTCGCTGCGCAGCCGGGTCGGCATGGTCCCCCAGGACGATGTGGTGCACCGCCAGCTGACCGTCAACCAGGCGCTCGGTTACGCCGCCGAGTTGCGCCTGCCCCCAGACACCAGCAAGGCCGACCGCGCTCAGGTGGTGGCACAAGTCCTCGAGGAACTCGAGCTGACCAAGCACGCCGAGACCCGGGTGGACAAGCTGTCCGGCGGGCAGCGCAAGCGGGCCTCGGTGGCGCTGGAGCTGCTCACCGGCCCATCGCTGCTGATCCTCGACGAACCGACCTCGGGACTGGACCCGGCGCTGGACCGGCAGGTGATGATGATGCTGCGCCAGCTCGCGGATGCGGGCCGGGTGGTGCTGGTGGTGACCCACTCGGTGTCGTATCTGGACGTCTGCGACCAGATCCTGCTGCTGGCGCCCGGCGGCAAGACCGCGTTCCTAGGTACGCCCGATCAGATCGGCGCGGCGATGGGCACCACTAACTGGGCCGACATCTTCACCAAGGTCGGCGCCGACCCCGACGAGGCGAACCGGCGCTTCCTGGAAGGCAACCGGCAGCCGGAACGCCCTGCGCAGACCAGTCCGGCCGCCGATCTCGGTGAGCCCGTGCACAACAACGGGTTCCGCCAGTTCTCCACGATCGCACGGCGCCAGGTCCGGCTGGTGATCTCCGACCGCGGCTATACCGTGTTCCTCGCCCTGCTGCCGTTCCTGATCGGCGTGCTGACACTGACCGTTCGCGGCAAGACCGGGTTCGGCATGGCCGATCCGCTCAGCAGCGCACCCAACCAGCCGGGGCAGATCCTGGTCATGCTCAACGTCGGTGCGGTGTTCATGGGTACCGCGCTGACCATCCGGGACCTGGTCGGTGAACGTCCGATCTTCAAGCGGGAGCAGGCGGTCGGCCTGTCCACCGGCGCGTATCTGGCCGCCAAGATCGTCGTGTTCTGCGCGTTCGCGATCATGCAGGCCTTGATCGCGACCACGATCGCGGTGGTGGGTTGGGGCAAGCCGCTCTCGGATGCGGTACTGCTCGGCGACGTCAGACTGGAGCTGTTCGTCACCGTCGCCGCGACGTGTGTGGCGTCGGCGATCCTCGGCATGGCGTTGTCGGCGATAGCCAAGTCGCAGGACCAGATCATGCCGCTGCTGGTGACCGCGATCATGTCTCAGCTGGTGTTCTCCGGCGGCATGATCTGGGTGACCAACCGGACCGGTCTGGACCAGTTGTCGTGGGCGACCCCGGCCCGCTGGGGCTACGCAGCGGCGTCGTCGACCATCGACACCCACCGCCTCACCCCGGGGCCGACCGACCCCAAGGACCAGCACTGGAACCACACCAAGAGCGCCTGGCTGTTCGACATGGCGATGCTGGCAGTGCTGTGCATCGTCTACAGCAGCATCGTCTGGTGGAAGATCCGCCTGAAGCGACGCTAGTTCGCGCATCAGGCACTTAATCTGTCCTGATGAATACAACCTCGCCGGTGTTGACCGTCCGCTCAGACCGTTCGCACCGGGAGTTTGCCGCCGGCCCGGATGTCGTCGTGGGCAGCGACCTGCGCGCCGACCTCCGGGTCGCCCACCCACTGATCTCTCGCGCGCACCTGCTGTTGCGCTTCGATCAGGGCCGCTGGCTCGCGATCGACAACAACTCCCCAAGCGGCATCTTCGTCAACGGCAAGCGGGTGCCGACACTTGACATCCGCGACGGCCAGACCATCAACCTGGGACAACCCGACGGACCGCGCATCACCTTCGAGGTGGGGCACTACCGCGGCAACGTGGGGGTGTTGCCGCCGACCGAGCGCCTGCCGGTGCTGGCCCCGCCCGCGCGTCCGGGCCGGCAGCCGTCGCCCGCGCCGCGGCCCCCGACCGAGGCCGACGCCGTCCAGCGCACCACCGCCATTCCCACCATTGCTCCCGACGCCGTCAGAGCCGCGCGCCGCCCCGGCCCACAGCCGCCCACCCAGGCGGCGCAGCCCAACCTGCAGCCGCCCACCCGGGCGGCGCAGCCCAGTCTGCAACCGCCCGCGCCGCCGGCCCAGGACGACACCGTCTCCCAGCTCCAGACCGGTACCGTCCGGGTACCGAGCGTCGGACCCGGACCGTCGGCCCCGACCACGTCCGCGCGCATCGGCCGCGCGTCCGACAACGACATCGTCGTCGCCGACGTGCTCGCGTCGCGCTACCACGCGCGACTGTCCCCCACCCCGGTCGGCGTCGAAATCCGCGACCTGAACAGCATCAACGGGACATTCGTCAACGGCATGCGGGTGGGATCGGCGATCTTGACCGAGGGTGACGTGGTCACCATCGGCAACGTGGACCTGGCGTTGGCCGGCGGCATGCTGGTGCGGCGCACCGAGGCCGCGACCCGCACGGGCGGCCTCGAGGTCCGCGACATCATCTTCACGATCAACAACAACCGGCTGCTGGAGAACGTGTCGATGACGGCGCGGCCCGGGACGCTGACCGCGATCATCGGCGGGTCGGGCGCCGGAAAGAGCACCTTGTCGCGGCTGATCGCGGGGAACACCACCCCCAGCTCCGGGGTGGTGACCTTCGAGGGTCACGACATTCACAAGCAGTACGCCTCCCTGCGCAGCAGGATCGGCATGGTCCCGCAGGACGACGTTGTACACCGCCAGCTCACGGTCAACCAGGCCCTGAGCTATGCCGCCGAGCTGCGCCTGCCCCCGGACACCAGCAAAGAGGATCGCAACCAGGTGGTGGCGCAGGTCCTCGATGAACTCGGCCTCACCAAGCACGCGGACACCCGGGTCGACAACCTCTCCGGCGGCCAGCGCAAGCGGGCATCGGTGGCACTGGAACTGCTCACCGGTCCCTCATTGCTGATCCTCGACGAACCCACCTCGGGCCTGGACCCCGCGCTGGACCTGCAGGTGATGACCATGCTGCGCCAGCTCGCCGACGCCGGCCGGGTGGTGCTGGTGGTCACCCACTCGCTGACCTATCTCGACGTCTGCGACCAGGTGCTGCTGATGGCGCCCGGCGGCAAGACGGCGTACCTGGGTCCCCCGGATCAGATCGCCGACGTGATGGGCACGACCAACTGGGCACACATCTTCGCCAAGGTCGGCGCCGACCCCGACGAGGCGAATCGGCGTTTCCTGGCGCACAAGCAACCGCCGCCGACCTCCGAGGCACCCGCACCGGCCGACCTGGGCGCCCCCGCGCATACCAGCGTGCGTCGTCAGTACTCCACCATCACCCGTCGCCAGGTGCGGCTGGTGATCAACGACCGCGCCTACTTCATCTTTCTGGCGATCCTGCCGTTCATCCTGGGTGGGCTGGCCTTGACCGTGCCGGGCAACAGCGGGTTCCACCTGGCCTCGCCGACCAGCAACACCCCGGACGAAGCCGCCCAGATCCTGACGCTGCTCTCCATCGCCGCCGTCTTCATGGGCACCGCGCTGACCATCCGCGACCTGATCGGCGAGCGCCCGATCTTCCACCGGGAACAGGCGGTCGGCCTTTCCACCTGGGCCTACCTGGGTGCCAAGCTCACGGTGTTCTTCGTGTTCGCGGTCCTGCAGGCCGCCATCACCACCGCCATCGTGATCCTGGGCAAGGGTGCTCCCACGCAGCGGGCCCTGGTGCTGGGAGATCCCAGTTTCGAACTGTTCACCACCGTCGCCGCGACCTGTGTGGCCTCGGCGGTCGTCGGGTTGCTGCTTTCGTCGATCGCACGGTCCAACGAGCAGATCATGCCGCTGCTGGTGGTGTCGCTGATGCTGCAACTGGTGCTGGCCGGCGGGATGATCCCGGTGACCGATCGGATCTTCCTGGATCAGCTGTCCTGGGCGATACCCGCGCGATGGGGCTACGCGGCATCGGCGGCCACGGTGAATCTGCGCGAGCTGGTGCCCGGCTCCCTGAGCCCGGAGGACAGCCACTGGGCCCACACCAGCAGCGCATGGCTGTTCGACATGGCGATGCTGGCCGTGCTTTCGGTGGTGTACAGCGGCATCGTGTGGTGGAGGATCCGGCTGAAGCGGCGCTGATGCTTAGGGTGAGCAGATGACCCGAGCTCAGCAACCCGTGCTGACCGTGCGGGCCGGCCCGGTTCAGCGCACCTTCTCGCCCGGTCGTGACGTGATCGTGGGCAGCGACCTGGGCGCCGACCTGCGCATCGCGCATCCGGTGGTGGGCCAGGCTCATCTGTTGCTGCGCTTCGAACAGGGCAACTGGATCGCCATCGACAACAATTCGCCCAGCGGAATCTTCGTAGCCGGCAAACGGGTGCCGCTGGTCGACATCCACGACGGCCTTACGGTCAACCTGGCCCGGGCCGACGGTCCCCGGGTCACCTTCGCGGTAGCTCACCACCAGGGCACCGTGGCGCCGGTACCCGAGACGGACCGGATTCCGGCCGCGCAACCGCGCCGGCCGGCGCCGGATCTGGTGCCGACCAACCGGGTGGGCCCGGTGACGGCGGCGGCGCCGTACCCCACCGGGGGCATCAACGTGCTCGGCGCGCCGGACAACCTGGCAGCGCCACTCGGCGACACCGCCTGGATCGGTCGGGCAGTGGACTGCGACGTCCTCGTCAATGATGTGCTGGCCTCGCGCCGCCACGCCTACCTGGCCCCCACGGCGATCGGCACCGAGATCCGCGACAACCACAGCATCAACGGAACCTTCGTCAACGGCATCCGGGTGGGCTCGGCGGTGCTGAGCGACGGCGACGTGGTCACCATCGGCAACGTCGACCTCACCTTCACCAACGGCACCCTGGTCCGGCGCTCCGAGGCCGCCACCGATGCCGGTGGCCTGGCGGTCAACGAGGTCAGCTTCAGCATCGACGGCAAGCCACTGCTGCAGAAGGTCTCGATGACCGCGCGGCCCGGCACGTTGACCGCCATCATCGGCGGTTCCGGTGCCGGCAAGACCACGCTGGCCAGGCTGATCGCCGGATCCACCAGCCCGAACTCCGGGACGGTCACGTTCGAGGGCCACAACATCCACACCGAGTACGCGTCGCTGCGCAGCCGGATCGGCATGGTCCCACAGGACGATGTCGTACACCGGCAGCTGACCGTCAACCAGGCGCTGGGTTACGCCGCCGAACTGCGGTTGCCGCCGGACACCTCCAAGGCCGACCGGGCGCGGGTCATCGCCCAGGTGCTGGACGAACTGGGGCTCACCGCACACGCCGACAGCAGGGTCGACCAGCTGTCCGGCGGCCAGCGCAAGCGTGCCTCGGTGGCACTCGAACTGCTCACCGGCCCGTCACTGCTGATCCTCGACGAGCCGACGTCCGGCCTGGACCCGGCGCTGGACCTGCAGGTCATGACGATGCTGCGCCAGCTCGCCGACGCCGGACGGGTGGTCCTGGTGGTCACGCACTCGCTGACCTACCTCGACGTGTGTGACCAGGTGCTGTTGATGGCGCCCGGCGGCAAGACCGCCTACCTGGGACCGCCGGATGAGATCGGTGCCGCCATGGGCACCACCAACTGGGCGCACATCTTCGCCAAAGTGGGTGCCGATCCCGACGAAGCCAACCGGCGCTTCCTGGCCAAGAACCGCCCGTGGACACCCGCCGCCGCCAAGGCGGCGCCCACCGACCTGGGCGCCCCGTCCCACACCAGTGCGCGACGGCAGTTCTCGACGATCGCCCGCCGCCAGATGCGGCTCGTCATCGCCGACCGCGCCTATTTCGTCTTCCTGGCGGTGCTGCCGTTCATCCTCGGGGCGCTGTCGCTCACCGTCCCCGGCGACCGCGGGTTCCGGCTGGCCGATGCGGCCGGCAACACCCCTGACGAGGCCGCACAGATCCTGAACCTGCTCAGCATCGCCGCGGTCTTCATGGGGACCGCGCTGACCATCCGCGACCTGATCGGCGAGCGCGCGATCTTCCGGCGGGAGCAGGCGGTAGGCCTGTCGACCTGGGCCTACCTCGGCGCCAAGGTCACCGTGTTCTGCGCCTTCGCCATCGTGCAGGCCGCCGTCGCCACCGCCATCGTCCTGGCCGGCAAGGGTGCACCGACCCAACGGGCGGTGCTGCTGGGCAATCCCGATATCGAGCTGTTCGTCAGCATCGCCGCGACGTGTGTGGCCTCGGCAATCCTGGGGCTGTTGCTGTCTTCGGTCGCCCGGTCCAATGAGCAGATCATGCCGCTGTTGGTCGTGTCGCTGATGCTGCAGATGGTGCTGGCCGGCGGCGTGGTGCCGGTGACCGACCGGATCTTCCTGGATCAGCTGTCCTGGCTGGTGCCCGCCCGCTGGGGCTACAGCGCCTCGGCTGCGACGGTCAACCTGCGCGAACTGGTCCCGGGATCGATCAGTCCCGAGGATAGTCACTGGACGCACTCCCGCCCGGCCTGGTTGTTCGACATGGCGATGCTGGGCGCTCTGTCCGTGCTGTATTCGGCCGCGGTTTGGTGGCGGATCAGGCTGCGGCGCTGAATGTTTCGGGGCCGGCGCTAGTGGCTACCCGTTACCGGGATGAATGCGGCGATGGGGCCTTTGCTTTCGATCCGGGCCAACGAGACAGTTCACACCTTCAGCGCAGATCACGATGTCGTCATCGGCAGTGACCCGCGCGCCGACGTGCGCGTCTTCCGCCCGCCCCTGGTGTCGTCCGGGCACCTGTTCCTGCTCTGCGACAACGGCAGGTGGCTGGCAGTCGACATGAAGTCCCGCCGCGGCACGTTCGTGGCGGGGCGACGGGCCCGGGTCATCGAGATTCACGACGGACAGCGCATCCATCTCGGCGGTCCCGACGGACCGGAGCTGAGCTGCGGGCTGGGACGCTGTGCGGGGTACGACCACCCGACGGCGGCAACGGCTCCGCTGCAGACGGTGCCGATACCGAGGCACCCGGGAAACGAGGAGACCGCGGGCTGGGCCACGATCGGGCGCGCGAGCGACAACGACATCGTCGTCAACAACTCGCTGACGTCGCGCCGCCACGCCTTCCTGATGCCGACGCAGCTGGGCACCGAGATCTGGGACGCCCGCAGCGTCAACGGGACTTTCGTCAACGGCATCCGGGTCGGGTCGGCGACCCTGCGCGACGGCGATGTGGTCACCATCGGCGACGTCGACCTGCGGTTCACCGGCACCACGCTGGTCTCCTAGCGCCGCCACCGCAGAGCGTCACCCATCCAGCCGCAGTCCGTGCGCCAGCGCGAAAGCCAGCGCCTGCGGGACGTCGATGCGGGCCCCGGTCAGCGCCGCAGTCGTCCACAGCGCCGGGTCCGTGCTGGCGCCCCGCAGGTCGGCCTCGTCCAGCCGGGCTCCGGTGGTGCGGGCGCCGCGCAGATCCGCGCCGCGCAGCACGCTTTTGCGCAGATCGGCCTCCACCAGGCTGGTCTCGCGCAGCCGGCAGCCGCTCAGGTCCACCCCGCGCAGGTCGTTACCGCCGAGCACCGCGAGGGTGAAGTCCACCTCGTCGAACGTCACCGGCCGCATCCGGCACTGGGCGAACACCGAGCCCAGCATGCTGCACTGTGCGAAAGTGCTGTGCCACAACGTAGTTCGAGTGAAAATGCAGTTGCGGAACGCCGATCCGCGGTGGTGGGATTCGGCCAGGTTCACGCCGCTGAAATCGCACTCGGTGAAGACCACGCGTTCGGTGCGCAGCCGGCTGAAATCCTCGTCGCGAAAATCTTCGCCGGTGAATTCGCGGTCGGTCCAGTTCGCCGGGACGGTCAGCTGCTCGCCAATCCGGCCAGCGCGTATTCACTCACCGCGATCAGCGCATCGCGGGCCGAACGACGATTACGGGCATCGACGGTGATCACCGGGATGTGGTCGGGCAGCGTCAGCGCCTTGCGCACCTCGCTCACCGGATACCGGGGCGCGCCGTCGAACTCGTTGACCGCGACCACGAAGGGCAGCCGGCGGTGCTCGAAGAAGTCCACGGCGGCGAAACTGTCCTGCAGCCGCCGCACGTCCACCAGCACGATCGCGCCGATCGCGCCGCGGACCAGGTCGTCCCACATGAACCAGAACCGGCGCTGGCCCGGAGTGCCGAACAGGTAGAGAACGAGATCCTCGGCCAGGGTGATGCGCCCGAAATCCATCGCGACGGTGGTGGTGCGTTTGTCCGGGGTGGCCTCGATCATGTCGACACCGGCCGAGGCGTCGGTGACCATCTCTTCGGTCCGCAGCGGCATGATCTCCGACACTGCGCCCACGAAGGTGGTCTTGCCGGCGCCGAAACCCCCCGCGATGACGATCTTGGTCGACGCGGTGTCCTGCGGCACAGGAGCCCCCTCAGAGTGCTCGTAAGCCACGCAGGGTCCTTCCTATGAGCTCGTGCCGCTCATCGCGGGTCGAACGGTCGGTCAAGGTCCTGTGCACCCGAAGGTAACCGGCCGTGACCAGATCACCGATCAGGACGCGCGCAACACCGACCGGCAAATCCAGCCGCGCCGAGATTTCGGCGACCGACGGGCTGGTCGTGCACAACTGCAGGATTCTGCCGCGCGCGTCCTCAGCCGGCCATTGGTGCGCCAGCCCCGCCTGCAGGGTCTGCACCGGAGCTTCCAACGGCAGGTCGACGTCGGTGCCGGTCCGCCCCGCCGTCAGAGTGTACGGGCGGACCAGGCTCGGCTGTCCGGCAGCTACCGACGGCTCGCGTCGGTCCATTGCGGCCCACTTTCGGCGCGGCGGGAGGATTGCACGACGTTGCCCACCTGTTCGACAAGGATGGCCATCTCGTACCCGATCTGACCGATATCGCAGGACGGCATGGCCAGCGTCGCCAGGTGCGAGCCGTCACCGACCCGCATCAGCAGCAGGAATCCGTTCTGCATCTCAACCACCGACTGCAGCACCTGACCGCCTTCGAACAGCTGCGCGGCCCCGGTGGCCAGGCTGGCCAGTCCCGATGCCACCGCGGCCAGCTGGTCGGCGCGTTCCCGCGGGAGGTGCTCACTGGCCGCGACCGGCAGCCCGTCGACCGAGACCAGCAAGGCATGCGCCACACCCGGCACCTCGCGGACGAACTTCGACACCAGCCAGTCCAGTGGGCTGTACGACGATTGGACCGTCATTGCTCGGCTTCCTGACTGGTGTCGCGGGCGTGTGACCGGCCGGAGTGCACGCCGCTGAAATGGCTACCGATGGAGGCTCGAACCGCATTGGGGTCGCGGACGTGAAAGCCGCCGTTCGGCGCGGACGGCCGCTCGCCGGGCTCGGCGGCCCCGGGCACCAGGCGCGCCCCGGGAGTGCGCATCGGCAGCCCGTGTTCGGTGCGGGATTCGACCGGCTTTTCCTCCGCCTCGGCGGCCGCCGACCAGCCGCGGTCCCACACCGTCTGCCAGTCCAGGTCGGGGCTTTGGACCAGTTCCTTCGGGTCGCCCATGATCTCGGACAGCATGCGCTGATAGATGACGTCGTCGTCCTGCGGACCCGACGGTGTGAGATCGGGCGGCTCCGGCTGCTTGGGGGGCGGCGCGGGCGTGGCCGCCGGGCGCCGCGCGAAGAAGGCGGAGGTGTCCGACGCTGTGGCCGCATCGGACCGCGCGGGTTCCGCGGCCGGTGCCGGTTGCGGGGCGGGTGCCTTCTCCCACCACGGCGTCGGCAGCGGACGTTTGGGCTGGGCCGGGCCGGGCCGGGCGGGGCCCTCGCCCGGGGCTTCGGTGATCCCGCTGGATCCGGGGCTGCGGCGGGGCAGCGATGTCACGGGTGTACCGGTCTGGCTGACGTGCAGCGCGGCCCCGGTGGACTCCGGCTCCGGGGGGCGCACCGCGAAGAACTGGCGCTGCGGGGCGGGCGGCGGGTTCTGCCCCTGGCTCTCGACCAGCACCGCCGGCGGCAGGTAGACCTCGGCAGTCGTGCCGGTGCCGGCTTCCCCGGTGGCCGGGCCCCGCAGCCCGACCCGCAACCCGTGCCGTGCGGCCAACCGTCCCACCACGAACAGGCCCATGTGCCGCGCGTTCTCCGGGGTCACCTCGCCGCCGGCCTGCAACCGCATGTTGGCCATCCGGCGGTCGGACTCGGTCATGCCCAGGCCGGAGTCGGCGATGCGGAGCAGCACGCCGCCCTCGCTGCCGCGCACGGCGGAAACCTTGACCGGGGTGGTCGGCGGCGAGTAGCGCAGCGCGTTGTCGATGACCTCGGCAAGCAGGTGGATGATGCCCCCGGCCGCGCCGCCGAGCACCGTGCAGTCGGCCACCGTCGCGATCTCGACCCGCCGGTAGTCCTCGACCTCCGACACCGCCGCGTTGATCACCGTCGCCAGTGGGACCGGTTCGCGCTGGTCGCGGCCGATCTGGGCGCCGGCCAGGACAAGCAGGTTGGCGCTGTTGCGGCGCAGCCGGGCCGCCAGGTGATCCAGCCGGAAGAGGTTGTCCAGCCGCTCCGGGTCCTCTTCGTTGCGCTCCAGCCGGTCGATCAGCGACAGCTGCTGGTCGACCAGGGACCGGCTGCGCCGCGACATCGTCTCGAACATGTCGTTGACCAGCAGCCGCAGGCGCGCCTCGTCGCCGGCCAGCAGCAGGGCCTGGGTGTGCAGTTCGTCGACGGCGTGCGCGACCTGGCCGATCTCCTCGGTGGTGTACACCGCCAACGGCTGCGGGTTGGGCTCGCCGCCGGCCCGCACCCGGTCGATCTCGCCTTCCAAGTCGGTATGCGCGACCTGCAACGCGCCGTCCCGCAGCACCCGCAGCGGCTTGATCAGTGCACGCGCCACCAGCAGCACCACCACCAGGGCGAACCCGATGGCAACCAACACCAGCACGGCGTCGCGCAGGGCCGCGTCGCGCCGGTCCGTCGCCAGGTTCTGCACCGACTTCGTCACCGCTGCGGTGGCGTCGTCGATGATCTGCTCGGCGATGACCTGGGTGGTGTGGATCGAGCGCAGCAGGTCTGGGTTGTCGACCAGCACGCTGTCCGGATCGGACATGATCGCCATCCGCGCGACCAGCTGCCGCTGCAGGTTCTTGGCGTCCGGTGAGCCGGCGCCCAGCACCTCGCTCATCCCGAACAGGGTCGACGGCTCGGTGCCGGCCAGGGTGATCATCGCGGTGCGCAACTGCGGCTCGGGCAGGTCGCCGCCGCGGGTCACCAGGATCTCCTGCATGGTCATCTGCCCGCGGGCTCCGACGGCCCGGCTCAGGCCCTGCACCTGCGAGCGGATCGGTTCGCTGTCGACGTGCAGCGAGGCGGTGATGGCGTCCTCGGCGGTCAGCAACAGCGGCGCGTAGGCGGTGATCCGGTCCTTCAGGCCGATGCTGTTGTCCACCATCTTGTCCAGCAGCGACTGCCCTCCATTGAGCAGCGTGTTCACCCCGGACCGGACGTCGCCGGTCACATCGGTGTCGGCCACCTGCGTCTGCAGCTCGTACTTGCGGGCCGAGAAGTTCTTCTTCGCCCCTTCCACGTCGCGTCCGGTGGAAGTGGCCAGCAGTGCCACCTCGAGCGCCGACATGTACTTGGTGATCGTCGGTATCACGTCGGCCCTCGCCGCGGCCACCCGCAGGCTGTCCGACGTGGCCATCGCGCCCTGCACGCGCAGGGCGCCGAACGTCGTCGCCAACAGCAGCGGCACCAGTGCGATCGCCACGACCTTCCAGCGCACCGGCCAGTTCTGCAGCGACCACCCGCGTGGGCGCCTGCCGGGCTTGGCCGGCGCAGCGCTCGGCGGGGCAGCGGGCGGGCCGGCCGGGACCGCCGCGACCGAATTGGCCGGGCGGGCGAACATGGTCACGTGGCAGCGGCCGGGGCGGCCGCACCTTTCGGTGGCGTCGCGTGAAACGAGAGACTCATGAGACTTCCTGCTGCTTTATTCGCCGGCAGAGGGCCGCGGGCGTGAAATGCCTGGCAATCCGACGAGTATGACAGCCCCCAGCCGAGGTCTCCATAATTGTTACTGAGTAGATAAGGTCCGCGATAAAGGGCTGGTGGGCGGGCGAACCCGTCCGGCAAATTCACACGGGAAACTCGGCAACCGCCTTCTTCACCACCGCGTCGACCTCGGCGGCGAGCAGGAACCGCTGAGCCACCAGCGTCTGCGCGGCGGCGCGCACGGCGCCGGCGTAGTGGTCGCGGGTGGCGTAGCGCTCGGCCACCGAGGGCCGCCCCGGCGGGAACGGCAGCTTGCTGCCGATGCGCTCGTACAGCACGTCGGGGAGCTCTTCGACGAACCGCCGGGCATTCCAGCCCGTGTACGTCGCCAGCGGCGCCACGACCGCGGGCAGCCGAATCCCGGCCACCTCGTTGCCGTCTTCATCGACCGCCGAGACCAGGTCGACGTGCGCCTCGCCGTGGGCGCTGCGCGACGAGGGCAGCCAGGCTGGGGCCGGCGTGCGCACGTAGCCGAAGCCCGACAGCACCTCCTTGCGGGCCACCGCGGTGCCGTCAGCGGTCCGCGGCACCCGGCTGGCCGGGGGCTCGACGCCGTCGGCGACCCAGTTCTCCAGCGCGATCAGCAGGGCCCGCACCACCGGTGTCACGTCGAGGTGGTGCACCGGGTTGGCGGCGGGCAGGGTGTCCTTGATCTTGCTGCTGCCGAAGTGGTCGGTGCCGGCCAGCAGGTAGGTGCGCACGTCGGGGTCCTCCGGCAGGTCGGCGCCGGTGTGCGGGTCGACGTGCGCCAGCGCGCCGTCGCCCTGCCAGTACTCGGTCGCACTGTTGGTGAAGATCGTCTTCGGCACGCCCCCGAGTTCGCGCTGGCGGGCGAGCAGGTCAGCGCTGCTCAAGGGAGCCGCGACACCGGCGCGGCTGCCGCCCGGGGTCGACGGCTGCGCGTAGCGCATGTTGAACTCGCCGCTGTTTGCGCTGGCGAAGTCGCTGAAGATGCCGTCGAACACGGTCATCCCGGACTCGTCGATGTTCAGCCCGTCGGACAGGAACTGGCGCAGCACCCGGCCCGCCTGCGAAACGCCGTAGGCGAAGGTGTGTTCGATGCCGTCGGCCAGCAGGTGGTCGGCGCGCAACCGCGAAACGACGTCGCGGATGGCCAGCAAACCGCAGCCGGCGACCGGGGCCAGCGCGCTCCGGTAGTTCAGCTCGTACCAGTGGAAGGGCTGAAATCCGCCGTCGACCGCGACGTGGGTCCGGTCGGTGAAGCGCCACGCTTCCCGCGGGATGGTGGTGGGGTCGGCGTCCGGCGCGGTGCGCACGGTCAGCTCCGCTTCGGGGTCCTCGACGTCGACGGTCGGGTAGGCGGTGAACGTGAAGAGGGCCTCGGCGCCGGGAATCGACTCGATCTCAGGTGCGGAGAAGCTGAGCGAGTGCTCGTCGCGGGCGGTGTCCGAACGCCACTCCAGGCGCATGAAGCCGGGTGTCACCTCGGCCTGCGGAGCGGTCAGACCCAGGATTGCGGGCCCGCGCTGCACGTCCCACTGCCAGCCGCACGAGGCGATCGTCCAGCCGCGCTCCAGCAGGAATCCGTTCTTCAGCCAGGGCGCATTGGTGGGGACGCCGCGGTTGGGCACCACGAACAGCAGCTTGCCGTTGCCGCCGCCGACCGGCCGGAGCAGGCGCAGATCGGCGTCGAAGCGCACCAGCCCGTCGGGGTCGCGCGGTGCGTGCTGCAGGTCGGCGATGCGCTCGTTGGACTGGTATTCGGGGTCGACGGCAAAGGTGACCGTCGCCTCCACGTTCTCGTAACGATTGTCGGCGTGCGGGTAGACGTTGTTCACGTGTACTGACTCGACGGACATCTCGGCTCCTCCCCTTTGGTTCTTCTCAAAGGTTTGTGCAGAGCCCTTGGCAAGTTCTTGACGAGTCCTTGGCGGCGGCGCCAAGAACGGCGCAAGAATTTCGCAAGCCGCGCTTCGGCGGCTTTGCCATGATCGACGGGTGTTCCGGCTGCTGTTCTATTCCCCTCGGATCGCGCCGAACACCGGCAACGCCATCCGGACGGCCGCGGCCACCGGCTGCGAGTTGCACCTTGTCGAACCTCTGGGCTTCGATCTCTCGGAGCCGAAACTCCGGCGGGCCGGCCTGGACTATCACGACCTGGCGTCGGTGACCGTGCACGCGTCGCTGGAGCAGGCGTGGCAGACGCTGGGCCCGGTGCGCGTATTCGCGTTCACCGCGCAAGCCACCGCGCGGTTCGCGGACGTCGCCTACCTGCCCGGGGACGTGTTGATGTTCGGGCCGGAGCCCACCGGCCTGGATGCGACGACGCTGGCCGACCCGCACATCACCGCGCGGGTGCGGATTCCGATGCTGAGCGGGCGGCGCTCACTGAACCTGTCCAACGCTGCGGCCGTGGCCGTCTACGAAGCGTGGCGCCAGCAGGGCTACGGCGGCGCGATCTGAGGCGGGCTCGCCGCCGAAACGCAGAAGCAGGCTCGTGCCGGAGCACGAGCCTGCTTTCCACAGGGCACGTTTTGGGGGGGCAGGGGGAAACGTGCCACAGCTTTGTGGGGGGGCCACCTCGTCGGCTTCGTTCTCCCGGTGATCACGTGGCTCGTGATGCTTTCGGCCGAAGCTTTTCGGTGCGGTCTCTGTTGTCATTCACCTTGCCCCACCCAACCCGCCGGCGGTGTCCCCCAATAGGGGACATCGGGGGATGAATTCGATGTCCACCGATTGGGGGACAACCGGTGGACACCCGGCGGTACTTGCGGGATTACCAGCTGTTCCAGTGCGTCAGGTTTTCCGCGGGCAACCGCTTGGCCGGCCGGAAGTCGGTGCCCTTGGTGTAGGCGATGGGGAAAAGCCCGCCCTGGCTGTACTCGTCGTAAGGGATGCCGAGGATGTCTGCCACCTCGCGTTCGCCGTCACCGAGTAGGTGCAGTGTCGTCCAGCAGGAACCCAGCCCACGCGAGCGCAGCGCCAGGCAGAAGCTCCACACCGCCGGGAACAGTGACGCCCAGAACGACACCCCGCCCAGCGGCGAGCTTTCTTCGCGGCCCAGGATGCACGGGACCAGGAGCACCGGCGCCTCGTGCATGTGCTCGGCGAGATAGGTCGCCGAATCGCGGACCTTGCCCATCCGCTCGCCGCGGCTGTCGCGGTACTCGGGTGCGGGCGAGCTGAGGTAGCCGCGGGCGTTGGACAGGTAGACGTCGCCGATCGCCTTCTTCTTGTCCGCGTCCTCGACGAACACCCACTGCCAGCCTTGGGAGTTGGAACCGGTGGGCGCCTGTAGCGCGAGTTCGAGGCATTCCATCAGCACGTCGCGCGGCACCGGCTTGTCGAAGTCGAGGCGCTTGCGGACCGAGCGGGTGGTGCTGAGGACTTCATCGACGGTCAGGTTCAAAGTCATGTCTGGAGGCTACCGTTGGGCTCATGAGTATCGAACTGTCGCAAGAGGTTTCCAGCAGGCTGGAATCCGACCAGTACGGCTGGTTGACCACCATCGCCAAGTCGGGACAGCCGGTGCCGCGGCTTGTCTGGTTCTTCTATTCGCCTGTTGCAGGCACCGATCTGACCATCTACACGATGCCCGGCGCCGCGAAGGTCGCGCACGTCAGGGCGCGTCCGCAGGTCAGCCTGAACCTCGATTCCGACGGCAACGGCGGCGGCATCGTCGTCATCGGCGGGACGGCAGCGGTGGATGCCACCGACGTCGACTGCCGCGAAGACGAACCGTACTGGGCGAAGTACCGGGAGGCCTCCGACAGGTTCGGCCTCACCGATTCGATGGGCTCCTACAGCACCCGGCTGCGGATCACGCCGACCAAGGTATGGACCACGCCGACGGGATAATCTCTTCGCGCCGAACGTTAATCTCTTCGCGCCGAACGTTAATCTCTTCGCGCCGAACGTGTCCTGAGGGTTGAAATCTGGCGGAAATACCGCCACCAGAACACGTTCGGTGGAGCGTCTCAGCGGAAATCCCGGGACTTCGAGCCGGCGGCCAGGCTGATGCGGCCCAACCGTTCGGCGACGACGGTGATTGCGCCGCTGGCGTTCTGCACCTGGCCGCGGATCAGCAGCGCAGGGGCCGTATGCGCGAGCTTGCGGTGTCGTGCCCACACCCCCGGCGTGCAGAGCACGTTGACCATCCCGGTCTCGTCCTCCAGGTTGACGAACGTCACGCCCTGGGCGGTCGCGGGCCGTTGCCGGTGCGTCACCGCCCCCGCGATAAGCACCCTGTCCCCGTCGGGTACCGAACCCAGCGCGGCCGCCGGCACCACCCCCATCGCGTCCAGATCCGCCCGCAGAAACTGGGTCGGATAACTGTCCGGGGAGACGCCGGTGGCCCACACGTCCGCTGCGGCCAGCTCCAGCTCACTCATCCCGGGCAGCTCCGGAATGTGTGACGACGAGCCCACCCCGGGTAAGCGGTCCGATCGTTGAGTGGCGGCGGCTCCGGCCGCCCATAGCGCCTCCCGCCGGGACATTCCGAAGCAGCCCAGCGCTCCGGCCGTCGCCAGCGCCTCGGTCTGCGGCACGCTCAATTGCAGCCGTGACGTCAAGTCCAGCAGAGAGGTGAACGGGCCGTTGCCTTTTCGCTCCTCGGCCAGCTTCTCGGCAAGATCATCGCCAATATGGCGGACCTCGCCCAACCCGAGGCGGACCTCCGTTCCGGCATTCTCGAGAGTCGCGTGCGCCAGGCTGGCGTTGACGTCCGGACCATGCACCGGCACCCCGTGCCGGCGCGCATCGGCCACCAACGACTGCGGCGAATAAAACCCCATCGGCTGAGCGCGCAGCAGTGCGGCACAGAACGCCGCCGGGTGGTGCAGCTTGAACCACGACGAGTAGAAGACCAGCGACGCGAAAGACAGCGCATGGCTCTCCGGGAAGCCGAAATTGGCGAATGCCTGCAGCTTCTCGTAGATCCGGTCGATCACGTCCTCGGAGGCACCGTGCAGCGAGCGCATGCCCTCGTAGAACCGGCCGCGTAGCCGTTGCATGCGTTCGGTCGAGCGTTTGGACCCCATGGCACGCCGTAGCTGGTCGGCCTCGGCGGCGGAGAACCCGGCGCAGTCGACCGCCAGTTGCATCAGCTGTTCCTGAAACAGCGGCACCCCCAGTGTCTTCCGCAGGGCCGGTTCCATGGAGGGATGGTCGTAAACCACCGGGTCGAGGCCGTTGCGCCGCCGGATGTAGGGGTGGACCGACCCGCCCTGGATGGGGCCGGGACGGATCAGCGCAACCTCCACCACCAGGTCGTAGAAAATTCGCGGCCGCAGCCGCGGCAGGGTGGCCATCTGGGCTCGCGACTCCACCTGGAATACGCCCACCGAATCGGCCCGGGACAGCATCTCGTACACCGCGGGTTCGGAGAGGTCGAGCCGGGCGAAATCCACTTCGATGCCCTTGTGTTCGGACACCAGGTCCCGGGCGTAGTGCAGCGCCGAGAGCATGCCCAGTCCCAGCAGATCGAATTTCACCAAACCGATTGCCGCGCAGTCGTCTTTATCCCACTGCAGGACGCTGCGATTCTCCATGCGTGCCCATTCCACCGGGCACACGTCGGCGATCGGCCGGTCACAGATCACCATGCCGCCGGAGTGAATGCCCATGTGCCGCGGCAGGTTGCGGATCTGATCGGCCAGGTCGACAACCTGCTCCGGGATGCCCTCGATATCAGAGGGCTGTCCTGTCCAGTGGCTTATCTGTTTGCTCCATGCATCCTGCTGCCCTTGCGAGAACCCCAGGGCACGCGCCATGTCGCGCACCGCGCTGCGCGCCCGGTAGGTGATGACGTTGGCCACCTGGGCCGCATAGTCGCGGCCGTATTTGTTGTAGACGTACTGGATGACCTTCTCGCGCTGATCCGACTCGATGTCGATGTCGATGTCGGGGGGCCCATCGCGGGCGGGTGAGAGGAACCGCTCGAACAGCAGATCGTTGGCGACCGGATCAACCGCGGTGACACCCAGGGCATAACAGACGGCGGAGTTGGCCGCCGATCCCCTGCCCTGGCACAGAATGTCGTTGCGCCGGCAGAACTCGGTGATGTCGTGCACCACCAGGAAGTAGCCTGGAAACTGCAGTTGGGCAATGACTTTCAGTTCGTGTTCGATTTGGGCGTACGCGCGGGGAGCGCTGTCGGCCGACCCGTAGCGATCCGCGGCACCCGCCATGGTCAACGTGCGCAGCCAGCTGTCCTCGGTGTGCCCCTCGGGTACGTCGAACGGCGGCAGTTGCGGCGCGATCAGCGCCAGCCCGAACGCGCACTGCTCGCCGAGCTCCGCGGCGGCGGTCACCACGTCAGGGCCCCCAAAGGGCACATGCGCGAACAGCCGGGCCATCTCCTCACCGGAGCGCAGGTGTGAGCCGCCCAGCGGGGCCAGCCATCCGGCCGCGGCGTCCAGGGACTGCCGGGCCCGGATGGCGCCCATCGCCATCGCCAGCCGGCGTCGCGACGGCCCCGCGAAATGGGCCCCGGTGGTGGCGACGACGCCGACCCCGAAATGCGGCGCCAGGCCGGCCAGCATCGCATTGCGTTCGTCGTCGAGGGGCTGACCGTGATGAGTCAGTTCGATACTGACCCGGCCGGCGGTGAACCGGTCTACCAAGTCGGCCAGCGCCCGCTTTGCCGCGTCCGGACCGCCTGCGGAAAGCGCCTGCCGCACCGCGCCTTTGCGGCATCCGGTGAGAATATGCCAGTGACCGCCGGCCGCCTCGGTCAAAGTGTCGAAGTCGTAGCGCAGCTCGCCCTTCTCGCCGCCGGCCAGATGCGCGGCGGCCAGCTGCCGGGACAGTCGTCGGTACCCTTCCGGGCCGCGGGCCAGCACCAGCAGATGGGGGCCGGGCGGATCCGGCTGCTCAGTGCGCGCCACCGACGACAACGACAGCTCGGCACCGAAAACCGTGCGCAAGCCCAGCTCGGCGGCCGCTTCGGCGAACCGCACCGCGCCATACAGGCCGTCATGGTCGGTCAGCGCTAGCGCACGCAGGCCCAGCCGGGCGGCCTCCTCGACCATCTCTTCTGGCGTACTTGCCCCGTCGAGGAAGCTGTACGCCGAATGCGCATGAAGCTCGGCGTAGGGGACTGAGGACCGCGCCGGCGGCCCGCCCGGTTTAGCGGTGTAGGACCCGCGCTTGTGCGATAACGGAGCGTCACCAGCCGGTAGGACAGGCACCACCTCACCGGCATGGCGCGGTTTGCCGTCGAGCACCCGTTCCATCTCGGCCCAACTCGGTGGCCCGTGGTACCAACCCATGCCCGCAGTCTATCGAACACATGTTCGATACGCTACTCGGTACCGACGCCCTGCCAACAGCCTTTCCAACAGTCGGGAAACAATTTGCGAACACGGCCACACCGCACTGCATCGCTGCAGCTGAACGCACTTTTAACAGAAAAACACGATGTTAACCTGGCCGGCCTACCGATGTGTGCACGAGACGCCGATACTGGTACGGATCAAGAAACAATCGGCGGGGGCTGGGCATGACACAACAGACGACACCGCCCACGGGACACTCGAGGGCCACGGATGCGGGCCGGCACACCCACCCGGCGACCGGGGCGGTCGCCATCGTGGCGGGTCCCGCCCCGGACCGGGGCCGACTCGAAGACTTGGTGGCAGAACGGTTTGCGCCGGTCTCCCAGCCGGGGATCGACCCGGCCGCGCAGGTACAACGGGTGGTCCTGCCGGCGCCCGGCGACGGCAGGGAACTGTCCGGCGCCATCGCCTGCGCCATGGAAGAACCACTGCCCCCCGGCCGACCGCGCTGGGAGTGCCGGATCATCGAAGGTCTGCAGAACGACCGTTGGGCGATGCTGATCAAGGCTGGCCAGACGTTGGCCCGCGACTATCCCCCGGCCCATCTGCTGGCCCGGCTCTGCGACAACGCCGGCCCCACTGTTTTCACCAATCACGTTGCTGCAGAACGTCTTTCACCGCGTCCCTCAGACACCCCGGGTTGGGCCGACACGGTGTGGCATACCGCGGGACGGGCGCTTGACGGCCTTGCCTTCGCAGCCGGCGCGCGGCGACTGTGGCCGGCCGCCGCCGCGCGGCCGACCATGCGGCGCTACCGGACGGTGGTCGCCGCCAGGGCCGCCGCCGACCACATCTCGCACAAGTTCGGCGTGAGCGCCGACGACGTTGCATTCGCGGCGATCACCGAAGGATTCCGCAGCGTCCTCATCAAGCGCGGCGAACAGCCGCGGGCCGACGCGCTGCACACCCTGGGGCCGGCGTCGACGCACCTGCCGGTCCAGTACCGCGACCCCCTCGCGCAACTGCGCGCCATCCGCACCCAATCCCGTACGGCGAGTTCGGCAGACTCTCCGTTGGCCCGCTGCGACAGGGCGATTCACGCACTGGCCCGGCCGTCGCGGCACGTGGTGACGCTGGCCACCACACCGTCCGGGCCGCAGTTCCCGTTGCTTCTGACGGGTCGGCGACTGGAGCGGGTACTGCCGATCGCACCCGTCAACGCGGGTACCGGGGTCGCAATTGTCAGTTACGGACCGGAGCTGGTATTCGGCATCACGGCCGATTACGGCACGGCGCTGGACATTGATCAGCTTGCCGCCGGCATCGAATCGGGTATGGCGCGCCTGGTAGCACTCACCGAGGACTCGGTGGTGCCGTTCGACCGCGGGCGCAAGCGTCGTGTTCGCACCCTGCCCAACGGCGCGGCACGGTGGCGTCCGTCCGCGGCACCCGTATGGGTACGCCACTGACGAACACCCGGCTCGACCACCGTGAGAAGGTGGGACATGCCAAATTCGGGGTCGGTCACCATCGATCCACGCCATCACGATGTGGTGTTGTTCGACGCGGCCTTGCCGCCTTCGCAACCACTGCTCGACCGTCTGGACGATGTGCGGGTCAGGACCGCCGCCGGCCCGCCCGAGGCTGACTTCCTGGTCGGAGCGACCCAGCGGTTGGGGACCCGGCCGGGCCGCTGCGCCGTCGTCGTCTCGGACGCATCCGGTGTCGCAGCCGCCCGCGAGGCCGGCTTCGCGCTGGTGGTCGCGATCGGGCCGGCGCCCATCCGGGGGGCGGACGCCGTGGTGGCCGACCCGGCTCAGATCGAGGTGCGGACCGGAGACAAGCGCATGTCCGAGCTCCCGGATGCGGTGCATGCCGTCGACCTTGCCGACGCGGCGCCCGCGGTGTTCTTCGACTTCGACGGCACGCTGTCCGAGATCGTCAATGATCCCGACGCGGCCCGTCCCGCCGCGGGCGCATCCGAGGCGCTGCAGGAACTTGCCGCGCAGTGCCCCGTCGCGATACTCAGCGGCCGTGACCTGGCCGACGTGTCCAACCGGGTGGGCCTGCCGGGCCTCTGGTACGCCGGCAGCCACGGTTTCGAGTTGACCGCACCCGACGGCACCCATCACCAGAATGAGGAGGCCGCGGCGGCCATACCGGTGCTGGGGCAGGCTGCGGCGCAGCTGCGCCAGACGGTGGGTCAGATTCCCGGTGTTGTGGTGGAGCACAAGCGTTTTGGCGTGGCCGTGCACTACCGCAATGCCGCACGCGACCGAGTCGGGGAGGTGGCCGCGACGGTGCGCACCGCCGGACAGCGCGACGCGCTACGGGTGACCACCGGTCGCGAAGTCATCGAACTGCGTCCGAACATCGACTGGGACAAGGGCAAGACCCTGCGGTGGGTCATGCAGCATCTCGGCGCGGAAGCCGGCCACCGGATGCCCATCTACGTCGGCGATGACATCACCGACGAGGACGCGTTCGACGCGGTGCGCGCCGACGGCGTCCCAATCCTCGTGCGGCACAACGACGACGGCGATCGGGCCACCGCGGCGCTGTTCGCACTGGAGAATCCGGCGCAGGTTGCCGAGTTCACCCGCCGACTGGCCCGGCACTTATCTGACGCGGCCGTGAATTAATTGCTGATCCTGCGCATTTCGGCATGCCGGAATGCGAGTGAAATTCCTTCGCGGTTTCGCGATCAGGGTTAGTCTCTCGGGCAGTTCATTCGGGAGGACTGCTATGTCATTCGTGTACGCAAATCCAGAAATCCTTGCCTCGGCGGCAAGCGAATTGGCGGCCATCAGGTCAGCGATCAACGCGGCCAGGACCGCGGCGATAGGCCCGACAACCCAGCTGCAAGCCGCGGCCGCCGACGAGATCTCGAATGCGATCACTGCGATTTTCGGCCGGCACGCCGTGTCCTTTCAGGCTGTCAGCGCCCAGGCGACAGCATTGCATCGACAGTTCGCCCAAGCAGTGGGCGCCGCTGGCACCTCATATGCGCTTGCCGAGACCGCAAACGTCCAGCAGACCCTGTTGGACGCGATCAACGCGCCAACCCAGACACTGCTGGGCCGCCCCCTGATCGGCGACGGGGCTGCCGGGACGGCGGCCAGCCCCGACGGCGGGGCGGGTGGATTGCTGTACGGCAACGGCGGCAACGGATTTTCCCAACCGGCGAACTCGGGTCTGTCCGGTGGTAACGGCGGCGCTGCCGGCTTTATCGGCAACGGCGGGGCCGGGGGCAGCGGCGGCACCGGCGTGGTCACCGGCGGGGCCGGTGGAAACGGCGGGGCCGGCGGTGCCGGTGGGTGGCTGTACGGCAGTGGCGGGGCCGGCGGCGCCGGCGCGGCCGCAGTTTCCGCCGCGCCCAACTTCGGCCTGGCCGGGGGCACGGGCGGTGCGGGCGGCAACGCCGGGCTGTGGGGTTCGGGCGGGCAGGGCGGAGCCGGCGCACTTGGCTCCATCGGTAACGGCACCACCGCCGGCGGCGCCGGCGGGGCCGGCGGGGCCGGCGGGAACGGCGGCTGGCTGTACGGCAACGCCGGGGGCGGCGGGAACGGTGGCGCTGCCGGTGCCGGCATGACCAGTGCGACCAGCTCGGCCGGCGGCGCAGGCGGGGCGGGCGGCGACGCCGGGTTGTTCGGCAACGGCGGGATGGGCGGAGCCGGGGGCACCGGCGGGGCCAATACCCAGACCGGCCCGAACGGGGGTGCGGGTGGCCACGGTGGCGGCGGCGGGGCCGGGGGGTTGTTCTTCGGCGATGGCGGCGCTGGCGGAGCCGGCGGGACAGGCGGGCAGAACCAGAGCGGTTCGCCGTCGCAGGGCGCGGGCACCGGAGGAACCGGAGGGGGCGGCGGGGCGGCGGGGTGGCTCTACGGCAGCGGCGGGGCCGGCGGAGCCGGCGGGGCCGGGGGGCAAACCAACGCCGGCGTCTCGGCCGGACCCGGCGGTCAGGGCGGAGCCGGCGGGGCCGGCGCATTTGTGTGCGGCAACGGCGGGGCCGGCGGCAATGGCGGGGCCGGCGGGACGAACGTCGCCAGTGCGGCCGGCGGCGCCGGTGGCAACGGGGGGGCCGGCGGGAACGCGGGGCTGATCGGTGCGGGCGGGCACGGTGGCGCCGGCGCGGCCGGCGGGAGCCAGACTGGGGGCCAGGGCTCGGGTGGTGCCGCCGGTAGCGGCGGGGCCGGCGGCGCGGGCGGCCGGCTGTATGGCAACGGCGGGGACGGCGGGGACGGCGGCGGCGGCGGCAAAGGCCAGGCCAACAACGGTGCGGGTGGGGCCGCCGGAGATGGCGGCGCTGGTGGAAACGCTGGGCTGATCGGGGCCGGCGGCCACGGCGGCAACGGGGGGACCGGCGGGAACGGCGGTAGGCAGGTCGCCGGTGTCGGTGGAGCGGGCGGGGACGGCGGGGTCGGCGGCAACGGCGGGTCGCTGTTCGGTGATGCCGGGTCGGGCGGGAAGGGCGGCAACGGCGGGAGCAGTACCGCCACGGTTGGCGGCACCACCCTCAACGGCAGCAATGGCGGCGCCGGAGGTGCGGGCGGTAACGGCGCCCGGGGTGGCAACGCCGGGCTGTTCGGCAATGGCGGCAACGCCGGTAGTGGCGGTGACGGCGGCAACGGCGGCGGCGGAAACACCGGCGCCACCGGCGGCAACGGCGGCACCGGCGGCGCCGGCGGCAACGGCGGTGCCGGCGGTGCGGGCGGCCAGAGCGGGCTGCTGACCGGCAACGGCGGAAGCGCAGGCAGCGGCGGGGCCGGCGGCAACGGCGGCGGCGGCGCCAAAGGGGGCAGCAACACCGGCGGCACCGGCGGCAGCGGTGGCGACGGCGGGGCCGGCGGCACCGGTGGTAGCGGTGGCGTGGGCGCTAATGGCGGCGCGCTGTTCGGCAAGGGCGGCAACGGCGGCTCTGCCGGCGGCGGTGGCGCCGGCGGCAACGGAAACACCGGCACCGCTTCGACCGGCACCATCGGCCTCGACGGGTTCAACGGCGGCGACGGCGGGGACGGCGGCGACGGCGGTGCCGCGGGCACGGCCGGCGCCGCGGGCACCGGCCTGCTGGGCAATGGCACCGCAGGCAGCTCGGCCATCGGCGGCAAAGGCGGGGCCGGCAGCAACGGCGCGGCTGGCGCCAACGCTGCCAACGCCAACAACAGCAGCCAAACCGGAGGGATCGGTGGGGCCGGTGGCGACGGTGGTGCCGGCGGCCAGGGTGGTGCGGGCAACGGCGGCACCAACGGCTCCGGTGGTACCGGCGGCAACGGCGGTCAAGGCGGCAGGGGCGGCGACGGCTGGGCCGACGACGGCACCAACAACGCCACTGCCGGCGGCACCGGCGGTCAAGGCGGTGCCGCCGGCGGTGGCGGGGCGGCTGGAGCCGGCGGCACCGGCGGCGGCGTGGGCGCCACCGGCACGGGCGGCAATGGCGGCACCGGCGGTGACGGCGGCGACGGCGCCCAGGGCGCCGGCGGTTCCGGCGACGGCGGTACGGCAAGCAATGGCGGCAACGGCGCCGCCGGCGGCAACGGCGGCGCC
>NZ_JCALCX010000044.1:0-33453 GCF_059812565.1 Mycobacterium sp. NGS49
GTCCTGGACCCGATGCACCAGAGTCATCGACCCGACCGCACTGACACCCCAGCCCGTCGCCAAAGCACAGACCCTCCTGAGGGTTTCGGGCGGACGCAATGAAGAGAAGCTCCCTGAATCAGGCAGGCGGCCATGACGTGGGCATGGAGTCGATTGATTAGGCAAAGCACTCCGCCGCCCGCATCAGGCCCTGCCAGCGCAGCGACAGGTGGTGCACGAGATGGGTATGCTCCGGTGACGCGGCCCGCGGAGCCACCCCGCGCCGACAGCACTCCCCGGCAGTCTGTGAACGAGTGCAGCGACTACGTGATGTGGGACGCCGCCTATGTGCTGGATTCGCTGTCGGCAGATGACCGCCGTGAATTCGAAGGGCATCTCGGCGGCTGCACGGTATGCCGGAAGGCCGTTGTTGAACTCAGCGATATGCCAGCACTTCTGGCAGTGCTTAACCGTGGCGAGGTGGCCGCGATCGTCGGAGGCTCGCGTTCCGCGGAGAGTCGCACCGTTACGGGCCGGACCTGATGATGTGCATACCCGGCCGGGCACATGCGTGCGCTCCTGCGTCACAGGGCAGGTGGTGCGGGCGTGTCCGGTGATCCAAGTCCACGGCTCGGTGTAGGAGGGTGCAATGGCCAGGGCTTAGGGCCCAAGGCCCCTACCGCGAGCCGCCGAGCGGTCGTTACGTTTGATTTGGGGGAGTTGATTTGCACCTTTTGAATTGCGGTCAATGGAGAGTTATGAAAATGTCCGTTACATCACCCAAGGTCCCGCATTACTTGCCCAACGGGCAGGAAATGCGCTGGGGTGATGACGACGCTATGCATTTCCCGGTCGCCGATCGCAGCATGGTCACCGAACTTCAAGCGCGGCAACCGTTTTGGCAGTCGCGACCGCGAGCCATCCGGATCAGGGCTGCACCAATCGCATCGATGCCACAGAATCACAGGATCGTGGTGTGAGCGCAGTGTGGCGGTCGCATTTCTGGCCGCATCCAGCTGCTGGCTGGCAACAAACTTTGGAGCAGTGATGGATACCGTACTTGGTGTCTCCATGGCACCCTCAAAGGTTCAGATGGTGCTGGTCGAAGGTGAAAACGCTGAGGGTGTGACGGTCGACCAAGAAAACTTCGAGATTGGAGCCAACGACGACGCAGCACCCTCCGCGGGCGTCGACCAGGTTATCTCGGCCATCCTCGGTACCAGAGAAGGCGCCGCCGAGAGTGGCTACCAGCTGCTCACGACCGGGGTCACCTATAGCGACCAATTCGACGCAGCGGCGCTGCGCGATGCGCTGGCCAGTCGCAAGATCGAGAACGTCATGTTGGTCTCGGCGTTTCTGGCTGCGGCCGCTTTGGCGCAGACGGTTGGCAACGCGACCGGAGACACCCACACCGCGCTGCTCTTCGTCGAGCCCGATACCGCGACGTTGGCGGTGGTTGATACCGCCGACGGTTCTATAGCCGATGTGCACCGACGACCGCTGCCGGAAGACGATGACGAGGCCATGGCTGAGCTGGTTCGGCTAGTTTCGGATGCTGAGGGGCTGGACGAACATCCGGACGGTGTGTTCGTGGTCGGCTCTGGCGTGGATGTCCCGATGATCAAACCGGCACTGCAGACCGCGACCTCACTTCCGTTGTACGCACCCGAGGAACCGGAGACGGCCCTCGCCCGCGGCGCGGCGCTGGCGTCGGCGCACGCACCGTTGTTCGCGTCGTCCACTGCAGCGATGGCTTATGCTCAGGATCCAGATTCCGGTCTGTTGGACCCGTATGCGATTGCGCCGGCGTCGATTTCCGTCGCGGACAGCGTGGGGCCGGTTGACGAGGGCGTCGCCTACAGCGCGGTCGCGGACGACGAAGCCGACACCCATACGGCCGTCCGGGGACAGGAAAACTCGATTACCGGCGCGTTGGCCGACACCGGTGCTGATCCCGATGAGCAAGGGCGCAAGTTGATTTGGCTGCCTGGGAGCGCTTTCATTGCGGTCTTCGTGGTCGGGGTCGTCGCGCTGGTGATGGCGCTGGCGATCAGCATCCGGCCCGTGAACAATCAGCAGCCCAGCCCCGGCCAGAACATGGTCACCCCGACGAAGCAGGCGCCACCAGTGCCGGCAGCTCCAGCCCCGGCGGCCCCGGCTCCGGCTGTTCCAGCCCCGGCGGCTCCGGCTCCTGAGGTTCCGGTCCCCGCTGCTCCGGCTCCCGCTCCGGTGCCGGTAGCTCCCGCTCCAGAGGTTCCAGTCCCGGCGGCTCCGGTTCCGGCTCCGGTGCCGGTGGCTCCCAGATCCCCGCCCCCCTTACCCGTGCCGCCCATCATCGTCCCGCTGCCACCGATCTTTGGTCCTCCCGGGCATGGAGGTGGGGGCCGCGGCGGTGGGGACCGCGGTGGCGAAGGCCACGGTGGTAAAGGCCGTGGGGGAGGCGGATTGATCCCGGGAATACCGGGCCTGCCCGGATTCATGGATTGATTTGCCAACCAGCTAGCGGAAGGTGGTAAGCGCTCTATCGCGTGGCTCTGTGCCGCGCTGCCGCCGCGTACCGGCGACGGCCGCTCCGTGGTTTCCTGTCGAGGAGACGATGGCGGTGGAGACGCCCGCCGCTGCCGCCTTGGTCACGGCGACTGCAGCAAGTCGCGGAGGACATCGTGCGCAAACTGCGTCGGGCAGATGAGCTTGCCGCCGAGGGCAAGACTGGCGAGGAGATCGCTGCCGAGCTGGCGGTCTCGCCGGCCACGCGGTACAACTGGCGGCGCGCCTACGGCGGGATGGACACCGATGCCGCTAAGGAAGTCAAGGAGGTGCGCGAGCGGAAATCCCGACTGAAGCGGCTGCTGGCCGAGGGCGAACTCGAGAAGGAGGCCTGCGGGGAGGTCGCGAAGGGAAAGTTCTGAGCCCAGCTGCCAAGCGCCGCGCCGTGGACATGCTCAAGGACACGTTGACCATGTCGGAGCGGTTGGCGTGCAAGGCCGTTGGCTGGCCCGCTCCACCTACCGCCGGCTACCGTTGGCGCAGGCCTCGACCGACCCGGACGCCGAAATGCGGGCCCGGGTGCGCTCCTACGCCACGAAACACCCTTCCATGGCTTTCCGGCGTGCCTGGGCGGCGCTGCGCTACGAGGAGCGCCTGAGGTCAACAAGAAGAAGGTCCACCGGCTGTGGCGCGAGGAGGGCTTGCAGGTCCAGATCCCGGTCGGGCCGGGGTGTCCTCGGTCCCGCCGGTGGTGGCGGATGCGCCAAACGTGGTGTGGGCGATCGATTTTTAGTTCGATTCCACCACTGACGGCAAGGCCATCAAGATCGCCTCGATGATTGACGAGCACACCCGTGAGTCGCTGCTGAACATCGTGGAGCGTTCGATCACCGCCGAACGCCTCGTGGCCGAACTCGAGACGGCGTTCACGGTGGCGGGCGGCCCGCCGAAGGTCCTGCGGATGGGCAACGGCCCGGAGCTGGTTTCCCAAGCGCTGCAACGGTTCTGCGAGAACAAGACCGGCTTGGTCCACATTCCACCGGGCTGTCCTTGGGTCAACGGCCGTATCGAATCGTTCAACAACCGGCTACGCGAGGAGTGCCTCAACCGCAACCACTGGAACACCCTGTTCGAGGCCCGCGTGATTATCGGCGACTTCAAGCGCGAACACAATCACCGACACCGCCATTCGGCGCTGGGCTACCGTACGCCGGCCGAGTACGCTGCGGCATGCAGGCACACCCATACCTCGGTGGCCTGCGAGATCAACTGAATCCGAATCAAACAAACCCGACTCTAAAACCGAGTGGACTCAGTAACGGGACTCGCCACTAGTACTGGACAAGAGGTGCCAGCCAGCGGCTGAATCACCGATCTCCATTTCCATTGCCGACAGTTGCGTCTGGTGGTTGAGCATGGTTGCCGGCCGGTGGGGCGGTCCTGGCCCAGCGGGTAACGGTCATAGCGCGATTCCCGTTTCGCCCTCGCCCCCGTGAATACCCACTACGGGTACGGATATGCCCGAAGTAGCGGACCTCAGCCACGTGTTAGAGCAGAAAGATATGCGTCATGAGTTTGACGGGCAAGCGAGTCGGTGTCACACACGACGTACAACCCGGTTGGATGACCACGCATCCACGCGCCTTACCAATTAGTGACAGCCCTGTGGTATTGAGGACAACGCGCGCAAATATGGACCGACTTGTTGTTGCATCCGGTGCCAAACCCGGCGATCAAGTGCTCGACCTCGGTTGCGGTACTGGCTATTTCGCGCGATCGTCTCGCCGGTAGTGGGCTCATTCGGTAGTGTGGTCGGATCGATCCACTGCAGCCGCTGCTGGACTATGCCGCTGCGCACAGCCCAGCTAACTGCACACTTCGTCCCGCAAGCGCCTCAGACCTACCTTTCGGCGACGAATCGTTCGACCTAGTGGTGTCGAGCCTCACCTTTCACCACATCGAGTTCGAGCAGCGTGCCGATTCCGTGCCGGAAACGTGTTGTCTTAAAACCAGGTGGGCGGGCGTTTATCGCCGCCCGAGCCCACCCACCCGGGGGCGCCTCCGGCTCCACCGAGACCTCCGCCAGCGCTATTAAGCGCGGGCTGCAGCACCGATCCGCCGGTCCCACCGGACCCACCGGTGCCGGCGAACTGGCCGCCCGTCCCGCCGCTTCCGCCCGCGCCGCCCGAGCCGGCGAAGCTGGCACCGCCGTCGCCGCCGGACCCGCCGGCACCCAGCACCGAGCCACCGATGGTGCCGGACCCGCCGCCGAATATCGAACCGCTGATGCCCGCGGCCCCACCGGTTCCGCCCGCACCACCGATGTCCCCGACGCCGCCGACCCCGCCGGTACCGCCGCCGGCACCAACCAGGCCACTGAGTGCCCCGCCGGCCCCGCCGTTCCCGCCGGCGCCGCCCCGCAGTCCCGCGTTCGTCGAAGCAGCCATGCCGCCGGTGCCGCCGGTACCGCCAGAACTTAGGAGCCCGCCGGTTCCGCCGGCCCCGCCGCCCCCGCCGTTGCCGTCAACCGCACCACCGACTCCACCGGCCCCGCCGCCCCCGGCGTTGCCGAAGAACAAGCCGCCGTTGCCGCCCTGTCCGCCCGATCGGCCGACACCGGTTGCGCCGAACCCGCCGGCCCCGCCAGTGCCTCCGCTTCCCAACAGCGTGGCGGCCCCGCCCGCTCCACCGGGAATTCCGTTCGCGCCCGATCCGCCGGCACCGCCGTCGCCGAGCAACCAGCCGCCCGCACCGCCGGCAGCACCGCTACCTGCGGCGCCCGGCGCGCCGTTGCCGATCAGCGGACGCCCGGTCAGCGCCACGCTGGGCGCGTTGATGACACTGAGCGCCGCCGCGGGCAGCAACAAACCATTGGCGCCGGTGGCGCCGTTGGCCCCAGCAGGTGCGCCGAGACCGCCTATCCCGCCGTTGCCGCCGAGCCCGAACAGCACGGCCCGGCCGCCGGCTCCGCCCGCACCACCAGCGAAGGTAGGAGCGCCCTGGGCGCCGGCGCCACCGGCTCCGCCGCTGCCGACCAGCAAGGCACCGGCACCGCCGTTGCCGCCCGCCCCGCCGGCGCCGGTCGAGGCAAATCCGCCGACCCCACCGGTGCCACCGAAACCGAACAGGCCCGCGTCACCGCCGAGCCCCCCATGACCGCCGATGGCGCCGCCGGAGCTGCTGCCGCCGGCCCCACCGGCCCCGCCGGAGCCCAGCAGCCAACCGGCGTGCCCGCCAGTGCCGCCGGCGCCGCCGTTGCCGGCGAAGCTGGCGCCGCCAGTTCCGCCGGTGCCGCCGCTGCCGCCGCCACCGAACAGCAGACCACCAGCACCGCCCGCCCCGCCGGTACCGCCGGTGACGCCGACCCCGCCCGCCCCGCCGGCCCCACCGCCGGCGCCGATCAGCCCGGCAAGCAGCCCACCGGACCCGCCGGCCCCGCCGACCCCGCCCGCCCCGGTCGCCGCGAATCCGCCGGTTCCTCCGGCCCCGCCGGCGCCGAACAGACCGCCCGCGCCCCCGGCGCCGCCGGCGCCGGCGGTCCCGGCCGCCGCGTATCCGCCGGCCCCGCCCGCGCCGCCAGTGCCGAGCAGCCACCCGCCTCGCCCGCCCGGACCACCGGCACCCCCGATGCCGCCGGCCCCGCCGGCTCCACCGGTGCCGATCAATCCCGCATCCCCGCCGGCCCCGCCACCGTAACCGAACGGGGGACCGGCCGCACCCGAGCCGCCCGCCCCGCCGTCACCGATCAGCCACCCGCCGGCACCTCGGTTGGCTCCGGTGCCGGGTGCCCCGTTGGCGCCGTTGCCGATCAGCGGACGCCCGGTCAAGGCGAGCACCGGCGCGTTCACCGCGTCCACCGCCTCCTGCAGGGTCTGCCCCAAGGTCTGCTCAAACGCCTGCAGCGACAGTCCGTTGACGGCCTCGGCGGCCGCGTATGCGCCCGCACCAGTGCTCAACGCCTGCTGAAATTGCTTCTGGTACAACGCAATTTGAGTGCCCACCGACTGATACGACTGGGCGTAGCCGCCGAACATCTGGGCAATCGCCGCGGACACCTCATCAGCCGCCGCGGCCGCGACCTACGTGGTCGACGGCGCCGCCGATACCGTCGCTCGCCTGATCGACTCGGCGATCCCGTTCAGGTCCGCTGACGCCGCGGTCAGAGCCTCAGGTGCTGCCATAAGAAAGGTCGACATCTGCGGCTCCCGTCAGCCAACGGCACGATTCGATCGGGGTAACTCTATTCACACGGATTGCAAATAGGAACAAGCACTGCGCTGTCGTGTCGTGGCCATTGCAGTCCCCGGAATCGCAGCAGGGTGGGTGCAAACGGTGCATACGGTTGCGTATCGCTGCCCGCATCTGCAGCCCGAGCTATCATGCGGCGATACCTGTTCTGCGACAGTGCTTTCGGAGCGGCCATCGCTGCGCTAATTCCGGAAGTAGTTCGTCGGCGTGGCCTACAAGTCGTTGTTGGTCAACGAGGCAAGAGGCGTTCCGGCCGTCGGACGCAACGCGTACTCAATCGTAAACATCAGGCTGTAGTGGTTGTAGTAGCTCGGTCACGAAGTGCCCCGACAGCATCCCTCCAGAGGTCGCAGCGGCCTGGTTCGGGATGATGACCATCAGGTGTCCTTGGCCCCAAATCCCCGGCCACTGGACCCTCCGACACCGAGCCGTGGACTTGTATCACCGGACACGCCCGCACCACCTGCCCTGCGACGCAGGGGTCGACGAGCGCACACACGTACCCAGCCGGGTATGCACGTCAACAGATCGACCCTGTGCCGGCCCGGTGCCCTAATCTGAACCGGCTCTCAATACATCACGGATCGCCGCAACAACTACATCGGGCCGTTCGACAGGCAGCCACGAGTGGCTCGTTCCGTCGGCAAATACAAGCTCGCCCCTAGGGAACCGCTTGACCAGTGCACAGTTTGCGGCATCCATTTTCGCATACATAGAGCGCGAACGGGCCCGCGACCGCGGCACAATCACCCGCACCGGCACATCCGGCAGTGATACGTGCTCGAGTTCTCGCTTCACCTCGCGCAAATAGCTCGTGTGACGCGGTACGAGCCGTGCCGTCTGCAAAGCTGCCCAAGGATGATTGTCGACATATTGGTAGAACCAGCCCAATCGCGGCTTCGGGATATCCTTCGGCGCCATACGCCGCAACACACGCCGGCCCAAGCTGGTGCTGGGAACCCCCAGCAGCTGGGCAATCCCGAGGATAGACAGCCCTGCGGCAGCCAGGGTCATCCCTACCAACTCGATTAGTCGTGATTCGGTGACCGGCGCAGAGGGATCAAGCAAAACCAACCCGGCTACTTCCTGTGGATGTCGTAAAGCGAACATCTGAGCAACCAATCCGCCCGACGACCACCCCACGATTACTACCGGCGCAGAGCAATGCATTTGGTGGACTACGGTGGCAAGGTCATCAGCCATTTCGGCCACGCTGCCCCGAGGTGGACCATCCGCGTCACCACTACCAAGGCGGTCGTAAGTTAAGACGGTGGCAAATGACGCAACCCACTGTTCCAACACGCCGCCGAACGCGTCGGTCGTTCCTTCACCAGCCCCACCAGCTTCAAGGACGACCGTAGGCCCCTGACCAAGCACACGTCTGTGGGTGACTCGGTCACCCAGATGGACCTGGGTGGTGGTTTGCGTCGGCAGACGATCCCCTCTCGTAGTGGACACAGCTGGTTGTCATTGCCGCGCACACGCTAAACGTGGAAGATGTTTCGGCTCAGTCTAGCGCAGGCTGCTGTCGACGGCCGTACCACCACGGCGTGAAGCGATTCTATGGCTTCGATGGTTTGATGAAGCATCCCCTGCCTGAAGCGCTCGGATTAGTGTCCGTGGCCATGAAAAAGTACCCACTGGTGGCCAAGTCGCGGTATCCACTGGTGGCCAGATAAAAGTATCCACCCCGTGTTCGTCGTGTCGATCAGGAACTGCGGGCCCCGATGGTGACGGTGAAGGCGCCAACCAATTGCCGCCACCACCGGGGAGTTCCATTGAAGTCTGCGAAGGACCGCATGGACATCATTTCTGCCTATCAACAGCTCGGGTCGTACCGAGCCGCCGCCGACTTGTGCGGCACCACCCACAGGACCGTCAAGAAGGTCGTTGATAAGTTCGAAGCCGACCAGGCCGGCGTGCCCCCTACGCCGCGGGTCGAACGGGCCCACAACTACGACGAGGTGGCTGAGCTCGTTGCCGAACGCGTCAAGAAGAGCGAGGGCCGAATCTCAGCGAAGCGACTGCTCCCGAAGGCCCGCGCCGCCGGTTACACGGGCTCTGACCGCAACTTCCGCCGCCTGGTCGCTGATGCGAAAGCAGTGTGGCGCAGCACTAATCATCGTGGACGACGCCCAGCGGTGTGGGAACCGGGTGACTATCTGGTCATCGACTGGGCCCAGGCCGCACCGGGATTGTTCCTGTTCTGCGCAGTGCTGGCGTTCTCCCGGTGGCGGTTCGTCCGGTTCGCCACCGATGAACGAGCATCCACCACGCTGGCGTTGATCGCCGAAACCCTGGCTGCTGCCGGCGGCGTCCCGACGCGGGTGCTCGCCGACCGGATGGCCTGCCTCAAAGGAGGCGTGGTCGCCAACGTCGTCGTCCCCACACCGGACTATGTTCGCCTGGCCAGCCACTACGGCTTCACCCCGGATTTCTGTCATGCCAGCGACCCACAGTCCAAAGGCATCGTGGAACACCTCTGCGGCTACGCCCAGGACGACCTGGCGGTCCCTCTTCTGACCGAGGCCGCCGTGACCGGGGCACCGGTGAGGTTGCGCGATGCGAACATCGCCGCCGAGGCGTGGTGCGGAGAAGTCAACGCAGCGGTGCATTCGGAGATCTGCGCCGTTCCCAACGAACGGCTGATCGCCGAACGTGAAGTGCTGCAACCATTACCGTCACTGCGGCTGCAGATCGGGGCGGCATCGGTGTTGCGTAAAGTCGATCGACTCTCCTGCATCCGGTACGGCTCGGCCCGCTACTCGGTCCCGACCCGATTGATCGGCACCACCGTGGCGGTGGTTGTCGACCACGGCGCAGTCTGTCTGCTGGAGACCGCCACCGGGATGATCGTGGCTGAACACGAACTCGTCGCGCCCGGCGGGGTCTCGATCCTCGATGCCCATTACGACGGACCACGCCCAGCCCCAAGCCGTGGGCCCCGCCCGAAAACCACGGTGGAGAAGCAATTCTGTGCCCTGGGCGAGGATGCCGAGGCGTTTCTGGTCGGCGCGGCGGCGATAGGCAACACCCGCCTGGGTTCGGAGCTGGAGATCCTGCTCGCCCTGGGTGCTGCCCACGGCACCGACGCCCTGGTCGCCGCGTTGCATCGGGCGGTGGCGTTTCGCCGGTTCCGCGCCGCGGACGTGCGTTCCATCCTGGCTGCCGGGACCGGAACACCCCAACCCCGCCCCGCCGGAGATGCCCTGGTCCTGGATCTTCCGGTCGCCTCGACCCGCTCGCTGGAGGCCTACAAGATCGCCCCCGCCGCTGATGGCGGGGTGAGCTCATGACCCCGGCCGCGGTGAAACCAGTCCCACCACCGTCTGTTCCAGAACTCGCAGCGGATCTCGATGCCGGGTTGCGCCGACTCAAACTGGCCGCGATCCGGCGCACCGCACCGGAGGTGCTCCTGACCGCCAAGACACAACGCTGGACGCCGGAGGAGGTGCTGCGCACCCTCGTCGAGACGGAATTGGCTGCCCGGGACGCCTCCAACATCGTCAACCGTCTCAAAGCCGCCGCATTCCCCGTTCCCAAGTCTCTTGAGTCTTTCGACGTGGCTACATCCTCAATCCAGCCGAAGGTGTTCGACTACCTCTCAAGTCTGGAATGGGTTCGGGCGCAACAGAACCTAGCGATGATCGGACCCGCCGGCACCGGCAAATCTCACACCCTGATCGGACTCGGAACTGCCGCGATCCACGCCGGACTCAAAGTCCGCTACTTCACTGCCGCGGACCTCATCGAAACCCTCTACCGCGGCCTGGCCGACAACACCGTGGGCAAGATCATCGAATCCCTCCTCCGAGCTGATCTGATCATCCTCGACGAACTCGGCTTCGCGCCGCTCGATGACACCGGCACCCAGCTGTTGTTCCGGCTCGTCGCCGGCGCCTACGAACGTCGATCCCTAGCCATCGGCTCGCACTGGCCCTTCGAACAATGGGGCCGATTTCTGCCCGAACAAACCACCGCCGTCAGCATCCTCGATCGGCTCCTGCACCACGCCACCGTCGTCCTCACCGACGGTGACTCCTACCGCATGAAAGACGCCCAGCACCGAAAGGAGAACCCCTAACCAACCCCAGAACAACCACACGGGGCGGGTACTTTTACCCGGCCACCAGTGGATACTTCTACTTGGCCATTGACAATTAGCCTCGGGGACAGCGCATTCCTTATGTGCGGGTGTCGAAGTTTGTGGCAGAGGCACTGGCAGTGGATATCGCTGTCCAGTTGCTGCTCCAACACGAAATGGGCTGCCTCGGCGACTTCAACTTCGGGCTGTCCACACCGATCTGGGAACACGCCATGCGCACCTTCACATTCGACCACAACCGCCGGGTTCGCATCTAACGCAGTATGCGCCTAAACCGAATTTCCCGGCTTATTAAGCCGCGCTAGTTAGGGGCGCATGTCCATTCCGACGAATTAACTTCGCGCCTCCCGAGCTCAAACGCGGAATCGGCACGGTCAACACCTTCACCGCTCCATCGTCCGCCAGCTTGGGGTCAGCGCAATCAGAGGTAAACCTGGGCCTGGAAATCCGCCGGTGAGCGGCAAACAAGGGCCAGCGCGCCGCCCTGGCCTTCACCAATTCCACCATGATGTGTCACCCAATGCACCTGCGCGGTCACACCTTTCAGGTCATCAAACCCAGCGGCTCCCTGGGCGCCCGCAAGGACACCGTCATCGTGCTGCCTCGCCAAAACTCCACGCAGTGCTGATTGCATCCTTTCAAGCCGCGCCCCACCAGGGCCGGCAGTAGCCATGCTGCCTCACTCGACCCACCCGGGTCACGGCATAACGTAACAACACGAGGTAACTGCACCTATGAACTTAAGGATCTGCCCTGAACTCGACGGCCTCAGCACTCGGTCAAGTCCAGGGACGTGGTGTACGACGTCGTTCGTGTGATTCCTCGTTGGGACGGTTTTAGGCGGTCAGTGCCGCGGGGGTGTCCTCCTGTTCGGTTGGGGTGTGGTTGACGGCACGTGATTTGCTCAGGACGTCGAGGCCTAGGTAGCGCCGGGATTCGGCCCATTCGTCGTGTTGTTCAGCTAGCACGGCGCCGACGAGACGGATCAGGGCGGTGCGGTCGGGGAAGATGCCGACGACGTCGGTACGTCGGCGGATTTCCTTGTTCAGCCTTTCCTGGGGATTGTTGGACCAGATTTGACGCCAGATCTGCTTGGGGAACGCGGTGAACGCCAGCAGATCCGCCCGCGCGGATTCGAGGTGTTCAGCCGTCTTTGGCAGCTTGCCATCGAGCGCGTCGATGATGCGGTCGTACTGTGCAGCAACGGATTCGGCGTCGGGTTGGTCGAACACCGAATGCAACAGGGTCTTCACCCACGGCCACGACGCCTTCGGCGTAACGGCCATCAGATTGGTCGTGTAGTGCGTCCTGCACCGCTGCCACGTCGCCCCGGGCAGCGTGGCACCGATCGCGGCGACCAGCCCGGCGTGTGCGTCGGAGGTGACCAGTTTGACCCCGGACAGCCCGCGGGCGGTCAGCGACCGCCAGAACGTCAGCCAGCCCGCCCCGTCTTCAGCCGTGGTGACATCGATGCCGAGGATTTCGCGGTAGCCCTCGGCGTTGACCCCGACCGCGATCAGGGCGTGCACGTTGACCACCCGTCCACCTTCGCGGACTTTGAGTACCAGGGCGTCGGCGGCCACGAACGTGTACGGGCCGGCATCCAGCGGTCGAGTACGGAAGGCTTCGACGGCAGCGTCGAGCTCCTTGGCCATGACGCTGACTTGGGATTTCGACAGGCTGGTGATGCCCAGCGTCTCGACCAGCTTGTCCATCCGCCGCGTCGAGACACCGAGCAGGTAGCAGGTCGCGACCACCGTCGTCAGGGCTCGCTCAGCGCGTTTGCGGCGTTCCAGTAGCCAGTCCGGGAAGTACGAGCCGTGCCGCAGCTTGGGGATCGCGAGATCCAACGACCCTGCGCGAGTGTCGAATTGGCGGTGCCGATAGCCGTTGCGGGAGTTGGTCCGTTCGGCGCTGCGCTCGCCGTATCCGGCGCCGCACAAGGCATCGGCCTCAGCACCCATCAATGTGTGGATGAACGTGGCCAGCAGCTCGCGCAGCACGTCGGGGTGGCAGGTAGTGAGTCGTTCGGCAAGCATGGCGGGCAGGTCGATATTGTGGGCAGTGGTCATCGCGTCGATTCCTTTGCTCGAGTGACTTTGGTCGGTCTCTCGAAGAATCACGCGATGACCTTCAATCATTCGGCTACGACACGCCGGACATCCTGGTCAGGTCCGGGACTCGTACACCACTCTGCTGGACGCAACCCAGCACTCAGCTCGTACCAGCCCCATCCGAGTGCCAAGTGCCTGGAGGCATAGGGAGCTTTGGCCCGTTACCGAACTCGTCCTCCGCAAGCGTGGTCATGCCTCCCGCCGCAGTGCCCGCTTCCCTGCTTGCTGTGCCGGCGAATCCTAGAGTTTCGGCGCCTTGATCCGAAAAAGCGGTTGACGGCGTCGATTCACCACTCGGTGGCGCGCCCCAGTCCGAGTCGACGTCGACGCTCATGTTCGTAAACTCATCGTTGTGGTCGTGCACCGCCGCACGCCGACGTCGACGTGCCCGCGAACGCGCAGCCGCGCCGGCTGCTGCCGCAGCGACATCGGGCTCCGGCGCCTTCTTCTTCGCGGCGGCGCGGGCGCTGGTACTCATGCCCGATCCGTACCCGACGCCGGGGCCACCACCCACCAGAAATGAAATGCCAGGGTGGAATCGACTAAGTAGAGCTGGCTTTTTCGCCCGCCGATACCACGGTTTCAGGGGTGCGCTCGGCACCAGCCAGCGGCAGGGTGACGGTGAACGCGGCGCCTTCGCCGATGCCGTCGCTGGCCGCGGCGACGCGTCCGTTGTGGGCCTCGACCAGCGCCTTGACGATGGCTAGTCCGATTCCGCCTCCGCCGTAGCCCCGATCGCGCGCGAGATCGGCTCGATAAAACCGTTCGAACACATGGGGTAGGTGTTCGGCGGGGATGCCTTCACCGCTGTCGACGACCGAAACCCTGCAGTCAGCGCCGTCCACAGCCGCGCGGACTTCCACGCGTCCCCTCGGCGGCGTGTGGCGCAGCGCGTTGTCGAGCAGGTTGCTAAGGACCTGAGAGAGCCGTTGCGGGTCCCCCCACAGCGGGGGCAGGTTCGCAGGTAACGTGACGACTAGATCGACGTGTTTGCTCCGATAGCGTTCCTGCATGGCCGTCACGGAAGCATCGATCAGTTCGCGTACGTCGATGCAGCTAAAGGCCATCGAGTAGGCACTCTCTTCGGCTTGGGCGAGTGCAGAAGTGTCTTCGGAAAACCGCACTAGCCGGCGGGTCTGGTCGCGCAGCATCGCTTTGGTCTGCGGGGTCAGCGACCGCACCCCGTCTTCGAGCGCGTCCACATAGGCGTCCAGCACTGAGGCGGGGGTGCGGATCTCGTGGGCCAGGTCGCCGAACAACTGGCGCCGGGTAGCGTCGACAGTCTGTAGCCGGGCTGCCATCTGGTTGAACGAGTCAACGAGTGTGTCGAAATCCTCGTCAAGGCGGGTAGGCGAAACCCGGATGTCGTATCGACCGCGGGCGACCTCGGTCGCAGCGGCGGCGACCTCAGTGACCGACCGTTGCAGCCGGCGGCTGATATACCAACTGACCGCCAGCGCCATCAACGCGGAAACAGCAAGGGCGCCGCCGACGGCCACGGCGGTGGCCGATCGGTAGGCATGGTCGGCATGTATTTCCAGGAAAGAGTTGACGGGCACCTGTCCATGCATGTGCTTATGGAAAAGCGGCGGTCCGACGACGGCGGCAATTGCCCAGGTGGCGGCTGCACCCGCGGCGAGCACTAGTGCCTGGGCAAGCAGCAGGCGCAACCCGATGCCGGGCCGGCGCAAGAATCGGCGCGGCTTGGCGCCCGGTGTGGTGTTATCACTCATTGTCCCATTCCCATCCGATGTTCGACGCCAGCCGCGGGCGATGGTCGATCGCGGCCTAAGTGCTCGTCGCCGGGTTCGCTCGCTGTGTGCGAAGGACCTTGCCGAGCCAGTCTGGACGAGGTGATCTTTCCTCCCCAAGGTCTACGCGGGTCAACCTGTTGTCGTGATGTGAGAGGTGACTCGGTCGACTGCCCTTCTGCGTCGCAGTCTAGGACTTTCGGCATTCCGCGGGAGTCAAGTTGGGTCTAGGCAAGAAGTGCACGAAGGCGACATACCGAAATGACTGCCGGCTAGTCGGCCGTGACCTCGGTGCCGGCATCCCCGCTCCATGGTTGCACTATGCGCGGTCGGCGCAGCATCGCGACAATGCGGGCGACGAGTTCGCGGGGCCTGAAGGGCTTGGTCACATAGTCGTCGGCGCCGACCGACAATCCGATCAGTGTGTCGGTCTCGCTGTCGCGGGCAGTCAGCATCACAACATAGGCATCGGAGAAGGTGCGTAGCTGGCGGCAGGTTTCTATGCCGTCCATTCCCGGCAAGCCCAAATCAAGGACAACGACATCAGGGTGAAACGCACGGGCCAAAGTGAGCGCATCGGATCCGTCGTGAGCGATACATACTTCGAACTGCTCATGCTCAAGATAACTGGCGACCACTCCGGCTAGCGAAACTTCGTTGTCGACCACCAATGCCCGATGGCCTGCGCCGGTCAGTGAAGTCTGCGGCACTGTTTCCATCCGTCCATAATGCCTGCTGCGATCATGCTGTATCAGATTTCCGGGACTTGAGCGATGTCGAGAGAATCTTCGCACGTTCTGCACTGGTGTCGCGGCGATCGTCCACTTCGACCCGGCCCTGATGGTGTCCTCGAATTGTCGGGTCAATCCTTCTGCCCCGCGGGCTCTCATCGCCCTGACCGCTGCGGCTCCGGTTTCACCTCATCGGTGAGATCACTCGCGCAATACTCTGGGGGGTTAACTTCGCATCAGTGATGCGCGATAAGTGCACCACCCTTATCGCCACATCATCGTGATCATCGTGTTGGTGCGCCGCGCCCGCGCAATCCCTCAAAAACTTGCGCCTCTTGCGCCTTGCGCAAGGATGCTTGGCGGCGCGCACTCTCAGCGCTCGCCTCGATGACGTCCCGACCGACGGCCGGAGTCGGTTCAAACCGCTTACGTCGAGCCGTGCGTTCTTTCGCAACACGTGGGACTTCATGTAAGTTGCTGGTTCGAAATGCACAGCCCTGGTGTGCGTTCCGTTTTTTGGGTCGCGGTGCTGTTACAGTCAGGTCATTGTAAGTTTCAGCGGCACCCCGACGAGCCTTCGCCTGAGGTCCATCGTTCTCGTGTTCGGTGCGGCGGTGGTACTTGTTTTGGGCGCCAGAGTCGCCGTGCCCTGGTGTGAAGCCTCCCAGGTCCATTCACATCGCTCGGTATCGGCATCTGCGGATCATGTTGTCGAGCTCGCCAGTCACGACCAGATTCAGCATGAATCACACTGTTCGTTGAACATATCTGCTGCCGCGGTCCTACCGCGAATTGCGCCGCTGGCCGGTTCCTATCTCATCGCCATGGCGGGCATCGCCATTGCCGGGTGGCTGGCGGCCATGGTGTCGCCAACGATGCGGCCGCCGCCTGGTCGGCTCGCTGCGTCGTTGACCGGCCAACAGATCTCGTCCAGGTTGTGCATCACTCGTCGCTGACCGGTCATCGTCAGACCGGTGGCTCTGCTGCCATCACGGTCGGTGACTGCTGTCATTGTCAGCTGCCGCGCTACGCCGCGGCTTTCACGCAGAAGCGACGATCACATGAATTCTGCCTCACCTCCTGAGAACAACCGACCTCTAGCATCTCAACCTGTTGCGTTGGGCACACAGGGACGGGCGAATACGATTGTCGGCACCACGCCGGTGTTGCGGGTGTCCGCGCCCTTTAGTGAACCGGACCGCGGCTTCTGGGCCAAGCTTGAGGGACTTAATCCCGGTGGTATGAAGGACCGCCCCGCGCTGCACATGGTGGAACAAGCTCGCGCGCGCGGAGACCTGCTGCCCGGTGCGCGAATCGTCGAATCCACCAGCGGCACCATGGGCTTGGGTTTGGCGCTGGCCGGGACCGTGTACAGGCATCCGGTCACCGTGGTCACCGATCCCGGCATGGAGCCAATCATCGAGCGCATGCTCACTGCCTACGGCGCCCACCTCGATCTGGTCGCCGAGCCTCATCCGGTCGGTGGGTGGCAACAGGCGCGAAAGAATCGGGTCGCCGAGCTGTTGGCCGAATATCCGCATTCCTGGTATCCCGACCAGTACAACAACCCCGACAACGTGGACGCTTACCGACCGTTGGCCTTAGAACTTATATCCCAACTAGGAAATGTTGACGTGCTGGTGTGCTCGGTGGGAACCGGTGGACATTCGGCGGGGGTGTCGCGGGTGCTGCGCGAATACAACCCTGACCTGAAGCTGATCGGCGTGGACACCATCGGCTCCACCATTTTCGGGCAACCCGCCGCCAGCCGACTGATGCGCGGCCTGGGGTCAAGCATTTATCCCGGGAACGTGGACTATCCAGCCTTTAACGAAGCACACTGGGTTGCCCCTGCAGAGGCGGTATGGGCATGTCGTGCCCTGGCTTCGACCCAGTACGTCAGCGGCGGCTGGAGTGTGGGCGCGGTCGCACTTGTCGCGGGCTGGGCCGCCCGAACACACCCGCGCGGCACCACCATCGCCGCGGTATTCCCGGACGGGCCGCAACGCTACTTCGACACCATCTATAACGACGATTACTGCCGCGAGCACGCTGTGCTCGACGTCGAGCCGCCAAGCGAACCTGCGGTCATCAGTCACCCCACCGAACGCGTCGTGCAGTCCTGGACCCGCTGCCCCGTCGTCATCGACCCGGCCGCCGGCAAGCGTTGATGGGCGTCATCGGCCGACGGCTCGGCCACAAACCACTGATTGTGGCCGGTCTGCTTGCTTCGCGCAGCGGGATTCGCGCTACTGGCCTTCGCCCAGTCTCTGCCGATCGTTCTCATCGCCCCGGTAGCAACAGCTTCGCAGGCGCCCTGTTCAATCCCGCAATGCGCGCCTACCTTGTCGCCGATGCTGGTGGGCGGCGGTTGAAAGCGTTTGCACTGTTCAACTCTTTGACCAGGCGGGGCTTCTGCTCGGCCCACTGGTGGGTGTCGCGTTGATGGTGCTCGACTTTCGCATCACCGCACTGGTCGCCGCGATCGTTCTCGCGGCGCTGACCCGACTGGTATCAACTGCTTGAATCTGTGTACCCTTTACCGACGCGTTGATCGCCGATGTCGACGGGGTGTAGCACCCGGCCGATTTCAACGACCGCCTGGTGCTTAGGTTGGAGGGGACGATGTCGAAGGCCGAATTGCATCTGATCCGGTCGCGGCTGACCGCGGGACTCAAACACAAGGGTCGCGCCCGGTGGAGTGGTGTATGTCGAGCCGGCGGTTCGCCTGAGCGCTCTGTGGTTTTCACTATGCCGTGAGAGCGGCTGCGGCTGCAACGGTTTTCGCTCGGTTTGTCGGCTGTTGTCGAGTAGTGCGAGGGTGGGTTCGGAGAGGTAGCGCTTGTCGGCGACTTGCCATTCGTCGTGGGCCTCGACGGCTACGGAGCCGGCCAAGCGCAACAGTGCGGCTGGGTTGGGGAAGACGCCGACCACATCAGTTCGGCGCTTGATCTCCTTTGAGCCGCTCTTGGGTTATCTGGAGTCCGTTTGGTGGCGTCTTCGATGTCCGACACGCGGGGGTGGGATCGCTCTTTCTGCGTGCTGGACGTGATTATGTGCAGGTGTCCAGGAGGACTGGTTCGGCTTTTTGGCCGAGCGTCGGCTGGACTGGCGGGCCGTGCGACTCGATGATGTCAGAGAGTTCGTGGCCTGGCTGCGATTGCCGCTACAAGCCCGCGACGGGCGGGTCGCGGTGTTGCCGTCGCCGCCGCATCGTTGCGCGGAATTCATTGTCAATCGCAAGCTTTCGGCGGTCAATGCGTTCTATACCCGCGCCGCACGCGATGGGGTGGACGTCGATGAGCTGTTGACGTCGTGGCAGGTCGGCGGGGGCGCGGCGGGTGGAAGCCGTTCCTGCATCACATCAGCAAGAACGTGCCAAAGCCGCGGCGGGTGATCGCATTGAAGACGCCGAAGAAACTGCCGCGGGTGCTCACCCCTGAATCGCAGTGACTGGCTGGTGGTTGTTGGCGAGGATGCAAGCTTGGTCGACGCGAGATGGTAGGTCGTTCATCCGGTTTCGGCCTGTGCGATCGCGGCGTCGAGTCGTTCGATGAGCTTGCGGTGGCGGTGTGCTTCGCTTATCCAGCCGCGTTGTTCGCGTCTTTGGCGAGGGTTTCGGTGTCGGTGCGTTGGGCGGCGAGGACGGGCAGGTAGCTGGTGTCGGTGCGGAAGTTGGGACAGTGCTCGCAGATGTTGGCGTAGGTGCAGGCGCCTTGGATGTCGAATTGGCCACTCTGAGCTGGGTGCACTGGCACAACACCAGCCGACTGCACGGCTACCTCGACGACGTACCTCCAGCGGAGTTCGAGGCCACGTTCTACGCTTCGAAACGGACCGACCAGCCCCTGGTCGAAATCCAATAGGTTCGAGCCTCCATAAGAACCAGGGCGATTCAAATGGCTTATGCGCCAATGCTTTTAGCGAGCATTGACCTTTCCCGCTGGAACGCCGACGAACTCGCCGCGATCACCCCCGCCCTCAACAACGACTACGCAAGTCCTTTGCGTGGCGCACCCCTGCGGAAGCGTTCACCGATCACCTACACTCGCTTCACCAACTGGGCGTTGCGACCACCGATTGAATCCGTCGAATCCGTCTCGGCCGCGTCGGAGTGCAAGATCGTGGCAACAGGACACCACAGGTTTACGGCGTGACCCAAGGCGGCGACGGAGCGCGTTCATGGCCAATCCGCGCAGCGGCGATGAACTTGGCTTCGCTGGATTGATCAGGCCATCGCCCGGCACTCTTGAGCGCAGCGGCGACAAGACTCTGCGCAGGCCCGGCAGTGATCGTTGTCGTGCTTGTCGCACTCGGCCGCGCAGGCATCACAAATGTCTGCGCACAACTGGCACAACTGAGTCGCCCAACGCGAACCGCGGGACACCAGCGTCACACACGCCGCGCAAATTGCTGCGCAGTCCAGGCATAACCGGACGCAGTCGGCCATCTCCGCCTCGTTGACGCAACAGTTTGCGCACGCCTCGCACGCCGCCTGACACTCCGCGCATGCATCCAGACAGGCCTGGTTTGCCGCTACCGCCATGACAAAATCTCGTCCCTCGTCGACCGTAAAACTTTTGTTGTCATTTCTTTACTCCTCCCGCGCTGCTTGCTGGCGCAGATTGAGTCTGCCACGAATGTACTCCACGGGGGTAGGGTTCAAAGTTCTTATGTCGGGGCCTGAGGTCTCGACCCGCGAGGAGATCAATGATGACGTCGAGTGGTCGCATAGGCGGTCGGAGCCGAATCCAGCGACAAACCGAGGGGGCAGCTCCTCCACCAGCGCTGCGACTGTGCGAGGAGACGCGCGTAGCCGACCTGCTCAGCGACCGTCGCTCGCGATCCGTGGTGTGTAGACGGTACCCGACAGTCTGATCGTCGGAGCCGTGGCCGGCGCTGCAGCATCCGCGCTTGCCGCATGGGCCCCGGCGCGCGCCGCATCGCGGATGAGTCCGGCGGAAGCCATGAGGACTTCGCCGCCACGCGTACGCGGCGGCGTGAGCGTCGCGGAACGACTGCTGCCGCCGCTGGGGCGTATGCCAACTCGCTGGCGAATGACATTGCGCGGCATCACCCGCAACCGTCGCCGCACCATCCTTACCGTCGCCGGGGTCATCAGTTCGGTATGCCTCGTGATGGTGTTCGCCGGATTACGCGACACCGTCAACGGCGTCATCGACCGACAGTACGGAGAGGTCGAACTTCAAGACGCTCAAGTCATTACCGAGGCAGGCAGGGCCGACTCCGTCGCGAGTGCTTTACGAGCCGACCCGCAAGTCGCTGCCGCTGAACCGTTCACCCGGCTGGATGTCACGGTGCAAGACCTCGACAACCGTTACGACACCCTGCTGATCGCCTTGGCGTCGGCAACCCAGATGCACCGCTTCACATCGGGCCCGTCAGGCCGCAGCCTTCCGCCCGACGGCGTGTTGCTGGGAGAGAGCTTGCGGGCAATTCTCGGCGTCGCCGTCGGTGACCGGATCTCAATAACCAACGCCCAGAAACAAATTCATTTGGACCTACCCGTCGCCGGCTTCGTCGACGAGCCGATGAACCCGGTCGTATATGTCACGTCCGCCCAAGTGCCCGCTCTTGCGCCATCGGGCGTGTTGCTCAAGCTGGCTCCCGGCGTCAACCAGAACGTGAAGCGCCAAGATGTGATGGCGTTGCATGGCGTGGCCGCCTACGTGCCCACCGACTCCATCTCGGCCACCATCCGCAAGGCGTTCGCCCTGTACAACGTGCTGGTTGCGCTGACCTTGTTGTCTGCGGGTGTCATGGCAGCTGCGCTGCTCTATAACGCGATGTCGGCCAACATCAGCGAGCGCACCGGCGAGCTGAGCACGTTGCAGGCCGCCGGAATGGGTGCCATCTGCTGGGCCGACTGGTGGCGGTCGAGAATATGACGCTCGTCGCGATCGGTTTGCCGGCCGGCCTGATCGCCGGAATGTGGCTCGCTGAATGGTTCATGTCCAATTACGTGACGCAGGGCTATCGATGGCACCTGACCATGCACACCACGACTCCGCTCCTGGTCGCCGCGGCCGTCTTGACGGCCGCACTGTTGACGGCCATCCCGGCGTTTCGCGTGATCAGGCGAATGGACGTCGCCAAGGCGGTGCGTGAGCGGACGCTGTGAGCGCGACCTCGACGGTGCTTCCTGAGTGAGAAAATAGAGCCGACCTTCATGTGTTGGACGGCAGGTACCGGTCGGGTTCGGCGTCGTAGCTGTCGAGGCACAGCTGGGAGCAGAAGTACAGCGTCTGCCCGTCGACGTCGCGGTGCCCGACGGCACGGTCGATCAGGAGCTCCATCCCGCAGACCGGGTCGGCTGCGGTGACGACATCGGTTCCGCTGTCACCCAAGTGCCACCGCGCAGGCTGTGGCTGGTTAACGCCGTAGTCGGCCGCCGTCGCGTCGGTGCGCGCGCGCCGCGCGGGATCACGCGTCGGAGGCCGCAAGCGGCGGGTCTCCACCTCCCATACCCAACCGCTGACGGTCACGTGGTCGGGAATGAGCGGATGGTTGTCAAACACTTCAATCGTCTTCAACAGCGTCTCGTCGACATCGTCCATCATCCCGAGCCACTTGGCGAAAGCCCCATCGTCAAGCCTGAGCTCGGGCAAGGTCGGATCCAATACGGGATGGCTGGTGTCGATGCCCTTGTCCTTGAAGTAGGCCTCGACGTCTGCGGCGTTAGCTGACAACATCCCACACTGGGTGTGCTGGACGATGACGATCTCGGTGGTGCCAAAGAAGTTGGTCGACAACATCGCTGACCGAATTGCGTCGTCGGTGACGATCCCGCCGGCGTTGCGGAAACAGTGTGCATCCCCGTGGCCTATGGGTGAATCGACCTGGATGCCCAGCGCTTCGTTGATCGGCAGGCGCTCGTCCATGCAGGCCAGCACCCAGAGTCGGCGGTCGGTGTACCCGAAGCGGCCGAATCGACGCCGCTTGGCCCAGTGCTCGTATGCCACGACGTTGGCGGTCAATTCGTCCTTCAAAGTTCCCACCGTGATCACCCCTCCAGTCGATCCGATGCGCGAAATTGCTGACAGAGCAACGTCTTCAGCCTAACGCGATCTCCAACACTCAACTAGGGCACTAAGTCCTGAACTGGAGCATCCCAGGCTTCATGCACAAATTGTGTTGTGCGACCGAGGTCATTCTCCGACCTGATGTGTGCGTAGTGCCTGGTCGCTCCTGTGCGATCAGTTAGCTCGTTCGCGTTGCGCCAGGCTTGCCAGATGCCGGGGCGGAGGCGGCCGCGGTCGGGAACCGGCAGGCCGTTGGCGGGGACTTCAGCGGTACTCGGTTCCGGCGCTGTGACTGGCTGATGGAGTTCGCTGATGTCGATCATTGTTGACGAGATACCTTGCACCGCAGCTCTTTCGGTTAAAGCCCACGCGTGTGCGGCGGCGAGGAATCGGTAGGTCCATTCCTCGGCGAGCTGGCGGGTCTCGCAGAACACCAGCGGCACGTTCGGCCAGCGGACCTGAAAATCGGCCAGCCCGTCTGCGATGATGCGGGACGAACGCGGTCGAGCTTGAACAATTGCGAGTAGCGATCCTCCGCAACAATGGCCGCGCGCGGCAATGCGGCCAGATCGGCGAGCTGATAACGCAGCCTGCCGCTGGTGAGGCTTTGGCGACCAGATCGACCAGCGATTTGCGTTCCACGCTGGCCACCAGCAGGCCGCCGACTACGAGTCCATAGTCGCCGCACGGCAACGACCGCCGCACGGTACTGGCCTGCTGGGTGGCGAACCGGTAGCCATACTGCTCGTGCGCGTCGACGAGGATGTGCAGTTCCTCGATGCTGTGCACCCGGGCAGTCGTATCCGCCGACAGTGGGACTCGGCCGAGAACAGCGACAAAATCGTGATGCGCTTGCCGGGCGGGTGCTCTGAGACTTCGTTCCTACCCATCGCGTTGACCGAATGACGCTGCAGTCATCGGACGCGTGGTCTTCCGCGGCAAGGTAGCGCAGTCGCGGAGTATCCCCGGTATTGGTCGCCGGGGATCCAACTTGAGTCGCCAGCTCGGTCAACTGGTCAAAGACGTTCACCTGCGAGTGGCCGTGCGCAGCGCTGACGAGTCGCTTAACAACCGAATTCTTCCGCGGTCGGATGTGGTGCGGGTGGTGCCGGCGGCACAACGGGAGCGTCCGCGGTGATAACCCCCGGCGGTCAGGGCGGCCTTGGTGGGTCCGCGGGTCTGATCGGCGGCGGCGGGGCCGGTGGAACCGGCGGATTCTCCGCGTCGGGCATCGGCGGGACGGGCGGCCGAGGCGGGGTCGGCGGAGCGCTGCTGGGTGGCGGCGGTCCCGGTGGGACGGGCGCCGAGGCGGCCCCTGGTTACGTGAGCGGCGACGGGGGCCCCGGCGGCAGCGCCCAACTGATCGGCACCGGCGGCAACGGCGGCAACGCCGGCAACGCTATGACGCTCGCGTTGTTGGGCGGCCCCGGTACGGTCGGCACCGGCGGGATTCTGTTGGGTGTCAACGGGATTCCCGGTTTGCCGATGAGCCCGAACCTGTTGGTGAACGGGAACTTTGAAATCGCGACCCCGTCACCGTCGGGCACCAGCTCGGTGACCTACCCGGGCTGGTCCGTGAGCGGCACCCCGACCATCATCACGTACGGCACAGACAAGGTCAGCTATGTATTGGGGGTCTCGTTCCCGTTCCCGGATCTGCCGAGTTTCCTGGGCTTCCCGGGCACGGCGCCCCCGGGTGCCGGGGCCAATTTCGGCGGCGGCGGACCCGTGGCGACCTCCACCATCAGCCAAAGGGTCGACCTCAGTGCCGCATCCGCCAAGATCAACACCGGCACAACGCCTTACACTCTCAGTGGGCTGCTCGGCGGTTACCTGATCGACCCGTCGTCGACCGCGCTGCAGGTCAGCTTCCTCAACGCCAACGGCGTCGTGCTGGGCACCGGATCGACGACGTCGGTCAGCGTGATCGATCGCCTGGGAATCACCGGGCTGCAGCCGCGTTCGGTCTCCGGAACGGTCCCGGTCGGCACCACCTCTGCGGTAGTGACCGCCACCTTCAACGACTACAACCCTGTCCTCAACCACTACAACAACGCCTATGCCGACAACCTGTCGTTCACCGTCGGCGCCCCGGGTCTGACCCCGGCGGCGCTCACCGTACCGGCCTCCAACGTCGGCCAACTCGATCACGTCTTCCTGATCTACATGGAAAACCACGGCTTCACCGACATCGTCGGCAGTGTCAACGCCCCATACACCAACAGCCTGCTGGGCACCTACGGATCCGCCGACAACTTCTATGCGAACAGCCACCCGAGTGCCCCCAACTACTTCCGGATCCTGGGCGGTTCGGACTTCGGCCCGACCTACAACCCCAACCCGCCCTCCATCAACGCACCAAGCTTGATGCAAGAGATGGATGGGGCGAACATCACGTGGGCCAACTACGCACAGAGCATGCCCTACACTGGCGCGCTGGTCTCCTCGGGCGACTACAGCACCTTCCAAATACCGGCTGCGCAGTACAGCTATGTCTTCAACAACACCGTGGCCTACCAGCAGGAGCATCTGCTGCCCCTGACCCAGTTGAGTACCGATCTCCAAGCGGCGAACACCACCCCGCGGTTCTCGTGGATCGTCGCCAACAACGCCAATGACATGGAAGGGCCCGTTGATTCGCCGCTGGGCGTCCTCAACTTCGTGGGCAGCCAGCTCACGGACCACCAGTACAACGTCGCCGCCGGCGACCATTTCCTTCAAGAACAGGTATCGCTCATTCAGAACTCCACGGCATGGAACACCGCGGGTCAGCGCGATGCCATCATCATCACCTGGGACGAGGACTACAACAACATCGGATTAGGCATCGGCAACCAGGGCAACCATGTTCCGATGATCGTCATCCCCAACCAGGGCGCCGTGACCATGGGCGGGATGCTGTCCGGGCAGTTCGTCACCCATGGCTACTACGACCAGTACAGCTTGATGTCGACGATCGAGTACGCGCTGGGTCCGGCGGCGGGAGTTCCGTTGACGCCGTTGACGTTTAATGACATGTACGCGACGCCGATGAATGGGTTCTGGTCGTAGCGGGGTTGTAGCCGGCCATCACAATGCCGCAGCATGGAACACAGGATGCGCTGCGTATTCATGTCCACCAACTAGAGCCTCGGTTAGCCAATGGTGGGGGCTGGGTGCGCAATCAAAGTCGTGAGACCATCATGGTCCGGACAGCCATTTCAACCCACCGCAGCGGAGCGAAAGCGCCTGTCCTGCAAGGGATAATTGGACTTGTCTAGGGTTATTCCTACTGGAAGGCACCTCGCGAGTGAAGAATATCGCGGTCGCACCACGGCTGAAAGTGTCAGCTGACGGGCATGGCGTCGTGTCGCATGCCGCGATGGGCATGCTGTGCGAGCTTGCCGATCGAACCGGGCTATCGGCGCAGGTCACCGCCTCGTTGGCCGACACCTACCTCGGCCCGTGGGTGTATGCGCCCGGGGACGTGTTCGCCGATCTGGCGGCCGCGGTCGCCGACGGCGCCGATTGCATCGACGCAGTTGGTCAGCTGTGCGGCGATCGTACGCACGTCTTCGGTGCCGCAGCGTCGACCGCCACGATGTGGCGGCTGATCGATCAGCGCATCGATGCCGCGCACCTGCCCGGGGTACGGGCGGCGCGTGCAGGGGCGCGGGCAGCGATTTAGGACCTTAGTCCCTACCCCAACGGGGTATACGTGGCTAATCTTGGCGCAAACACCCGAATGTCGGCGTCAACGAATCGGAGGCGGAGGACTTCGGTCCCTACATGACGAGAGCGTGCACACCGGCTGGTCCGGCGCAGGTAACCAGAGAAGGGACTCTCAATGAGGAAGTCAAGCCGCCGATTCGGTGATTGGGGGTGAGTCGGGTTGCCAGGTGCGTTTGTCACGGATGAGGGCGTACAGGACGTTGGTGCGGCGTCGCGCCAGGCAGATCGTCGCTGGGATCGCTCGTTTGCCTTCGTCCCGTTTGCGCCGGTAGTAGGCCTTGGAATGCGGGTCGCAGCGGATCGCGGTCAGTGCGGACATGTACATCACTCGGCGCAGTCGACGGCTGTAGCGCTTGGGCGTGTGAAGTCGTCCGGTGCGTTTTCCGGAGTCTTTGGATACCGGGGCCAGTCCGGCCCAGGCGGCGAGTTGGTCGGCCGATTCGATCAGCGCGGGATCGCCCACGGCGGCGAGGAATTCTGCGCCGAGCCGGAAGCCCATGCCGGGCAGACTGGTGATCACCTCAGCGAGCGGATGGCGGCGAAATCGGCCCTCGATTTCGGCATCTGTGGTCTTGATGCGGTCATCGAGGGTGATCACCCCCTGCGCCAATTCGGCTACCAGTGCGGCAGCGACCTCTTCGCCGGGCAGGCGCACCGTCTGAGTCTTGGCGGCCGCTACCGCTGCGGCTGCGATCGAGGCCGCGTTGCGGATCCCGGCATCGGCCAGTATCCGCGTCAGCCGCGAAAGCCCCTTCTGGCGAATCACTTTCGGCCTCTGATAGCGCGAGAACAGCACCACCCACCCGCGATCCTGGGTGATCTGCGCTGCTCGCTCCAGAGCCGGGCACACCGCGACCAGCTGTTGGCGCAGCCGGTTGATGGTGCGGGTGCGGTCAGCGACCAGATCAGCCCGATGAGCGCTCAGCATGCGCAATTCGGTGATCAGGTCATCGCCAGGATGCAGCACCGGCAGATCGGCACCGCGCATCCGGGATTGATCGGCGATCACCCGGGCGTCTTTAGCGTCGGTCTTGGCCTCCCCGCCGCGGTAGGTCACCGAGGCCTGCCACACTTGGCGGCCCGCCAGATAGCGCACCGACTTGCCGGCATCAGCAAGCGTCGTCAACAACAGGGTGGCGTAGACGGTGGTCAGGTCCACCGCCCACGACACCGGCCCACCGAGCCTGTCCACTTCGGAAACCAGCCCACGGATCTGTTGCTCGTCGTTGACGAACTTGCGGGAAAGCACCACCGCGCCCTTGTCGTCGACCACGCACACCCAGTGATGTTCCTTGCCGACATCTACACCAGCCCACAACTGAACCGCAGTCACCGCACCTCTATTCGCCTGTCTGCCAACATGATCCCCACGGACAACCCCGCCAGCATTTCCTTAAACAAGCGATCACATCGCAGATCTCAATCAGCGGCCAGAGAAGTCCAAGCAGGTCGGGCGGCCAGTCCCTTCAAGCCGCACCCAAGGCCGGCAACACGCATGCAGCCACACCCGACCCACCCGGGTCACAGCACAACGTAACAACACGAAGTAACTGCACCTACGAACTTAAGGAACCCACATGAGAATTAGGGCCGTCGCCGCAGCTATTGGGCTGCTGTGCGGAGTAGGGCTTGGCGTTGCAGCACCGCAAGCCAGGGCCGAAGGTCCGGCGATGGACGGTGTCTATCTTTACGCCGACGAGGACGGCGGTTCGGGGACGTGGACTGTCAGTACGACCTGCAACCCGTCCTGCGTCGCCCACGTGACGACCGCGCTAGGGCGGAGTTTCGACGCCCCACTAATAGATGGCCAATACGTCAATTCGCGGACTATCCCCGATGGTCTGACTTGTCCGTTATATGTGATGGGCGACTTCGCAGTCGATGGCGGAGACCATCCGGTGAGCGTAGTCCAGTGGTGGAACCCTATTACGCTCTCCGGTGAAGTGCACTTTTACCCCAGCTTCGGTGTAGTTTCTGACGTCCCACACGTCAGCCCGAACTGCTATACCGATGAGCACCATCAAAGATTCACCCTCACCAAAGTGGGCTAGCCCCAATACCGTTCAATTAAGGTGGGGGGTTGTCGCGTGCGGTGGATGTGCCGGTTGGGGCCAGTGGCGGCACGTTTGACGTGCCATTTCCTCTTTTTGCGTTCGATCACGCGGGGTGCCGATCGTGGTCGTCCGACCGGGTTGAGGCGGTCAAGGATGCGGCGCAGCACGGCCCGCCAGTGTGCCTGGGCGGTGCCGGGCGCTCAGGGGCGGAAACCGCCCTGCTGGGCGACGGATGGGCGCACGATGCGCAGTGCTGCGATGAAGCTGACCCTGTCGAGATCACGCCCGGCGTGCTGTGCGGCTTATGCCAGCACCGAGCGAATCGCGTAGTGGCAGCACAGATGTCCCCAAATCTCCTGCAGGACAAGGTCGGGAGACTTTGAGCGCAGTACCACCCGCGGGCATTCCCGATGACCGCGACAAGATCGTCGTGATCAACGTCTGGGATGAAGTCTAGGCCGGCCTGGGATACGACGGAGCCGAATATGGCGGGTTATCAGTGAAGTGCTCCGAATTGCACATCACCTTGGGCTCCAGGGGATCTCGCTTGCTCGGCGCCCGCCGATGGTTCCGCACCGAGCCCTGCGCCGCGAATACGCCGCGCGGCATAGCAGCGGTTGTAGCATGTGTTGTGCTACACTCGGGCAATGGACGTAATCGGAGTCCGAGAACTACGACAACACGCATCGCGGTACCTCGCCCGGGTTGAAGCTGGCGAGGAACTCGGCGTCACCAACAACGGGCGGCTCGTGGCCCGACTCGTCCCCGTGCAAGCTGCCGCGCGTTCTCGTGAAACCCTAATCGAGGCAGGTGCCTTGATTCCGGCTCGCCAACCACAGAACCTTCTCAGCGTAACGGCCACACCGGCGCGCCGTAAGCGCGTTCTGTCCGATGTTCTCGACGAGATGCGCAACGAACAGTGATCTACATGGACACCTCGGCCCTGACGAAGTTGCTCATTTCGGAGGCTGAGACGCCCGAACTGCGGGCTTGGCTCACCGCGCAAGGTGGGCAGGGCGAGCACGCGGTGACAAGTGCGCTCGGCCGCGTCGAGCTGATGAGAGTCGTTGCCCGATACGGGGAACCGGGTCAATTCGAGCGTGCGCGTTACCTACTCGACGGCCTCGACATCCTCCCACTCACTGAACCGGTGCTCACACTAGCCGAAACCGTCGGTCCGCGCACACTGCGTTCTCTCGACGCGATTCACCTCGCGGCCGCAGCCCAGATCGCGCAAGAACTGACAGCATTCGTCACATACGACCACCGCTTGGTCGACGGCTGTCGCGAGGTCGGTCTTACGACCGCATCGCCTGGAATCGGCTGCTAGACACAGGAATTGCCAGCCCGAAAGGAAGAATTCTCGCTCGATGGCCTCCGTGTTGTCGCCTTTCCACCAGGTGCGGAAACCGGTCGTCGCGAACGGCGTGAGCCAGGCGAACCGGCCGGTCTGCCCGACGCACCGGGGGCCGCCGGTGCGATCAGGGCGGCCCAGTAGTTCCCGTTGCGCTCCAGCCAGGTAGTTCCGTTGCGCTCCTGGCAGGCCGCTGACCGCTCGGCGAGCTGGCGCTGGCCGGTAAGGCAGTGGGTGTCGTGCGCCGCACTTACAGACATCAATCGCCGCCTGCATGGCGGGGCAGTCTGGGCCGGCCATCCGCGGCAGCACCACCGATTTCAGGCGTGTCTCATGCTGAACCGTACCGTTGGCGCACACGAAGGGGGAGCGGGGCACGGAGATACGGATCGGACCGGAGGGCGACGCGCCGGGGCGCGGCATTGCTCAGATCGCGAAAAGCGTTGCCCCGAATAGATTGCCATGCGGCTGCTCTCATCGCCCGCGCGACATTGCCCAGTGGCCCGAAACGTGTTGTGGCGCGCCGCCGCTCGACCAAGTATGTGGACACCCAGAAAGCTGCGGCGATTGTGAAAACGACGGCGCCGAGCCAATTCACTGCGGGGAATAAGGCGGGTGCTTCTGCTCGCCTGTTCGTTCATCGCAGGCATGTCCATGCCGGGCATCGGAGTGCTCGGCGAGTGGGGGATTGAACGTGCACAGGGTTGTTCATCCTGACATACAGCCACTGACATTTCCCCGAGACCGTGGAGGCATCAGCTATAAGGAGTAGCGATGTCAGAGAAACGGAAGAAGTACGACCGGGATGAGCCGTCCCGGGAAGTCCGGAGACTCCGGAAATGCCGGGACGGCTCATACACCTGCGATTAACTGTCTTGGAGAGCAAAGTTACACAGTCATTTGCCTTGACAGATGTGTCAGTCCGAGTAGGCGGTGTAGTCGAGAGTGGTTATCATTCCGGCTTCCAGGTGGTAGCCGTGATGGCAGTGGATCATCCAGGTGCCAGGGTTGTCGGCGATCAGCACGGCGTTGAGTTTTTGGTGGGGGAGCACGATGACGGTGTCTTTGCGGGCGCCCAGGGAGCCGTCGGATTTGATTACCTGGAAGGTATGACCGTGCAGGTGCATGGGGTGGTACATCATTGTCGAGTTGGTGAAGGCCAGGGCGGCTCGCTGGCCTTGTTTGACCCTCACCGGGGGACTGTCGGGGTAAGGCTTCCCGTTGATGGCCCAGTCGTATTTGGTCATGGAGCCGGTGAGTTCCAGGGCCAGGTTCACCTCTGATTGCGCTGACCCCAAGCTGGCGGACGATGGGGCGGTGAAGGTGTCGACGGTGCCGATTCTGCCGTTGAGCTCGGGAGGCGCGTAGTTGACCTCTGGTGGGCTGCCGCCGGCGGTCTTCAGCAGCGCGCGCCCGGGTGTCGCCGGTTTGCCTTCAGGCATTGCTACCAGCGGGAAGACCCCGTCGCCGGCGGTGACGACGACGTCATAGCGTTCGGCCATACCGACCAGCACAGCGTCGGTATCGGTCGGCGTGACCGGGAAACCATCGGTGTGGGTAACCGTCATGACGTGGCCTGCCAAAGCCACGCGGAAAGTGGTGTCGGCGCCGGCGTTAATGATGCGGATGCGTATGCGCTGACCCGGTTTAGCGTCGAAGGTGGTCGGCGCTGCCGCGACCCGCCCGTTGACCAGGTAGTACGGGTAATCGATGTCGCCGGCGTCTCCGCCCAGCAGTGCACTGCTACCCACCGCGGCCATTTCGGGCATCTGCTGCTGGTTGGGCCCATAGTCCGGCATTCGAGACCCCTTGAGCTCATCAAATATCTGTCGCGGATTCTTACCGACGCCGTCGGTCCAGTCGTCGAGGACGACGATCCACTCGGCGTCGTAGCTGCCTGCATCGGCGGGGTCGTCGATGATCACCGGCAGGTACAGTCCATAGTCGGTCTGCAGGCCGACGTGCGGGTGAGCCCAGTAGGTGCCGGGGTGCGGCGAGGAGAACCGGTAGGTGAAGTCGCTGTTGGCGCCAATATTGGGCGTGGAAGGGAAAACGCCGTCCATGTCGTTGCGCAACGCTATGCCGTGCCAGTGCACTGAGGTGGCGTCGCCGAGCCGGTTTCTGACTGTAACGGCCAGTTCGTCGCCGACGTTGGCGCGGATCAGCGGACCCGGCAGGGCGTCGCCGTAGGCCAGTGTTCTCGCGACCGGACCGCCGAGGTCCACGGACGCCGGTTGGGCGGTAAGGGTGGCGGTGACGGTCCTTCCCGTGTGTGGGCGGGCTTTATCCACCGCGTTAATGGCCTGCTGCAGGTTGAGCGCGCGATCGCTTCGGCCACATGCCCCCAGTGCCAGTGCGGCCGCGCCGGCAATCGACGCGGTAACGAACGTGCGCCGATCGAGTAGGACGTCACTCCGCACTGTTTGCATCAACTATTCCTTCGTCGACCTGTGGTTTGCCGCGGCTGCTGTCGCGGGCGAATTCGTGGTTACTGGTCCCATTTGCGGCGAGCAGCGTCGTGCTCAGGATTGTTCCCGCTGAACGTCGGGGGATTGCTCTGCGCCGGCAGGTCCTGTCGCGTCTTGCTGAGCCGCACGGGGCTGTAGATGCTGGTTGCGGTCAAGGACGCGCAGAGCCAAAGCCGCGAGTACACCGATGATGAACAACCCGGCCCATATGAGTTCGCCGGCTCCTGCCTGCCGCGCTGCACCCATGGCCCAGCCGGTGGCCAGGTTGCCGGCAAGGATTCCTACTCCGACGATGGTGTTGTAGAAGCCGTAATGCGTAGCCACGAGCCGGCCCCCGGCGAGGGCCATAACGGTGTCCATTTCGAACGGGAAGACCGCGGCCGAGCCGACGGCCAGCATGGCGGCTGTCGCCAGCAGCGCGGCGGCAGCCGCAAAAATTCCGAGTCGAGAGCCGTCTGGGATGGCTACCAGCGGCAAGAACGAGGCCGCCAGGACGCCCAGCCCGATGGCCAGGCTGCGTCCCGGACCCCACCGGGCGGCGAACCAGCGGGTGATGCGCAGCTGTCCGGCGACCGCCACTAGTCCTGAAACGACGAAGATTCCTGCCACCAGCAACGTTTGGTAGCGCTTGGTCAACAGCGCCGCCTGCAGCGGGAGGGCGAGATAGACCTGGAAGGACAACACGTAGGAGCCGATCATCGCCGCCGCGAACAGCAGGAAGGACCGGTTGCCCAGGACGACTCGCCAGTCCTCGAGTATCGATGTTTTCTCCAGTCCGGGATCGGCGCTGTGCTGCGGCAGCGCCAGCAATTGCGCCACGGTCAGTACCGCGAAGATCGCCGCGGCGCCTGCCGCGGTGATGCGGAAGTCGATGGCTACCAGGAGAACTCCGACCAGCGGGCCCAGCAGAATTCCGGCCTGATAGAAGATGTTGAACACTGCGAACGCTTCCAGTCGGCGCTCACGTGAATCGGCGGCCAGGTAGGCGCGCACCGCGGGGTTGAACAACGCTCCGGCGAAGCCGGTGGCAGCTGAGGCGATCAACACGACCGGCAACGAGTGGGCGAAGATCAGCAACGCGAAGCCGCCCGTGCGGAGCAGGCAGCCGGCCACGATCAACGGCTTATAGCCGATTCGGTCTGCCAGCGTGCCGCCGACAATGAACATGCCCTGTTGGGAGAAGTTGCGCACACCCAAGACGAGCCCGACGGCCCACCCCGCCAGCCCGAGTGGGCCGGCGAGGTAGGCCGCCAGGTACGGCATCAACATGTAGAAACCCAAGTTGATGCCGAACTGGTTGATCATCAGCATCCGGCTGGGCCGGTCGAAGCTGCGGAACTGCGTCAGCAATTCCATTTACTGCACCGCTGCGGTGGGATCCACCACGGTGGCGCACCGGGTCCACGAG
>NZ_JCALCX010000045.1:0-33299 GCF_059812565.1 Mycobacterium sp. NGS49
GCGGGTGGTGAACGCCTCAAAGGTCAACCCGCACAACCGGTCCACCACCGCATCGAGGGCATCGAAGACCGCCACGATCTCCTCACGCGAACTCGCTGCCATACCTCAGATTCTACGAAGCACCACCGACAAGTCGGGCCCCGTGAAGCCCGGCAACATCAAGCGCGACAGCGGATTTCATGCACGGCGAAGCCGTGATGACACAGGACATGCCGCCGGATGACCAAGGTCCCTACCCATCTGCCGCGCACGACCGTAACGTCGCAGCCGTGGACATCGAGACCGTCAGGAGCGCAGTCTTGCTGGCCTGCCGAGCGCCGTCGGTCCACAACAGCCAACCGTGGCGTTGGATCGTCGAGCCCGGTGCCGTCCACTTGTACGCCGATCTCAACCGAACCGTTCGTGCGACAGACCACTCGGGGCGTGACACGCTGATCAGCTGCGGCGCGACCCTCGATCATTTGCAGGTCGCCATGGCGGCGGCGGGATGGCGGTCCAGCATTGCCCGCTTTCCCGACCCGGAGGACCCGGCGCATCTGGCCACCGTGCGGTTCAAGCCGATCGATCACGTCACCGCGGCACAGCGCACCCGGGCCGAAGCCATACTGCAGCGCCACACCGATCGGCTGCCCTTCGACCGTCCCATGTATTGGGACCATTTCGAACCGGCACTGCGCAGCACACTCGATGATGAGATCGCCACCCTTGACGTCCTCGACGACGAACAACGCCTGCGCCTGGCCGAGGCATCGCAGCTGAGCGAGGCACTGCGGCGCGACGATGCCTCGTACCGCGCCGAACTCGACTGGTGGACATCGCCTTTCGCGTTGTCCGAAGGTATGCCACCGTCCGCGCTGGCGTCCGACACCGAACGGCTGCGGGTGGATGTCGCGCGGGACTTCCCGGTCCGCGGCCATCAGGAGCGCCGCCCGGAGATCGCTACCGACTGGTCGAAAATCCTTGTGCTGTCGACACCCACGGACACCGGCGCCGACGTCCTGCGCTGCGGCGAAGTACTCTCGACCGTGCTACTGGAATGCACCATGGCCGGAATGGCGACCTGCACGTTGACCCACCTGATCGAATCTACTGAGAGCCGCGACATCGTGCGGGACCTGATCGGCCGGCGCGGCGAACCCCAAGTGCTGATCCGCGTCGGTATTGCGCCGGCCATGGAACCGCTGCCGGCACCGACGCCGCGCCGACCCCTGCACGCCATTCTCGAAATCCGCCACACGCCCCAAGAAAGGTTGACCCAATGAGCGACGAGCCGATCACCGTCCTGTCCGAAAGCGAGAGTTGGGATCTGCTGGGCACCGCATCGCTCGGCCGGTTGGTGACCAACTTCGCCGGCGAACCGGAGATCTTCCCGGTCAACTTCGTGGTGCAGAACCGGACCGTGTTGTTCCGGACGGCCGAAGGCACCAAGCTGTTCTCGGCGGTTGGGCATCGCACCGTGATCTTCGAAGCCGACGACCACAACGTCGCCGAGGGCTGGAGTGTGATCGTGCGCGGACGTGCCCGGCTGTTGAAGGCCGACGCCGATATCCAGCAAGCCGACCAGGCCGGGCTGTATCCGTGGGTCGCGACGGCGAAGCCCAACTTCGTGCGTATCACCCCGAACGACATCACCGGCCGCCGCTTCGTGTTCGGTCCGGAGCCCGACCACAACGAGACCGTCGCGTAGAAGGTCAGCGCGCGAGCAGCGCGTCGAGTTCGCGCGCATCGGCACCGTTCAAGCGCCGATTCATCGACCAGGCGATTCTGGCTGCCTGAAGCTTGGCGTGCGCGGCTACCGGCCCGTCGTAGAGTTCGTCCACGGCCTCGTTCCAAAGGGTCAGCCAGCGAACAAAGTGATTCGGCGACAACGGAGTTCGTTGATGCAGGTCGCGATGCACCGTCAACGCGCTGCCCTGGTAGCGCCCGGCGCGAAACAGTACGGTCTCCCAGAAGTCGCACATCGTGGGGATGTGCCCGCCCAGCCCGGCAGCACGCAACTCGGTAAACGCTTCGTACAACACCTCGTCGTTCAGCGCGCGACCGTAGAACCGGTACAGCAACGTCTCGACATTGGCGCGGTCGGCCAGATCCCGCCGTGGCACGCCCACCGTCAGACCACCAGTGAGAGCGGCCCGCGAGTCGGAGGGTTCCTGCGCCGCTTGCTGATTGCGACCAGACGGGCCACCGCGGCTTCGATGCCCCTCGCCAGTTGGTCGACATCGGCGATCACGCCGTAATCGGCAAATATTCCGAAGAACAGGTCGCCGGAATAGCTCAGCATCGCCACGCCGGTACGCAGGTCCATAGCCAGCGGAGGAACCGGGTACAACCCGGTTATCGGCCTGCCCAAGATGCGCAGCGGTCGAGAGGGGCCGGCCACGTTGGTCGCGACCGTCACCACACCACGTTGCGGCAACCGCATCAACAACCCGACGGTCCAGGCACTTAGCGCGAATGGGATGCGATTGGACAGGGATATGAAAGCATTTCCCGCCTGCCGCTGTCCACTCGACTTGACCCGGCCCAGACGCTCGTGTACCGCCAGCAGCCGTTCCACCGGGTTCTCCTCGTCCACGGGAAGTTTCGGCAGCATCAACGAAACCCGGTTGTCCGTCTCGTCGGCCGCATTCGCAGACCTGACCGACACGGGCACCAAGGTCCGCAACGAATCACGCAGCGGCTTGACTCCGCGCTCCATCATGATGTTGCGATAACTCTCGGTAATGGCCGCCAGCGCAACATCATTGACGGTCACGTCGAAAGTCGTGGCAATGAGGTCGATATCGGACATCGCGACCCGTGCCCCGCTGTAGCGACGCTGGTCACTGAGCGGACCGTTGAGCGACGAGGCGGACGGACTCAACAGTCCGGAGGCGATTTCGCCGGCACCGCGGACGGCCCGGACGACACCGGCCGTCAGGGCGGCGGAGGTCTGCAGCAATCCGTTGAGCAACGGCGTTCGCGGTGCGGCAACCTCTTTTGCAATCTTGCGGGGAGCCCGGGCCGCGCGTTTCACGCCGTCGTCGCACAGCCCGGCCAGGATGTGGGTGGCGGCGACGCCGTCGGCCAGGCAGTGATGGAGCTTGGTCAGCATCGCCCAGCGATCGTCGGCGAGGCCCTCGATCACCCACACCTCCCACAACGGCCGATCGCGGTCCAAGCGTCGGGCCATCAAATCGGCAATCAGCCTGAACAACTCACGGTCGTCACCGGGCTGTGGCAGCGCCGCCCGCCGCACGTGCCGCTCGATGTCGAAGTCGGGGTCGTCCACCCATTCGGGGGCGCCGAGGTCGAGCGGATGCAGCTTCAGCCGCTGGCCGAAACGCGGACAACCGCGGATCCGTTGCGCGAAAACCGATACCAGGTCGGCCTGTCCGGGCACCGGGCCTTCAATGACGGCCAGTCCCCCGATGGCCAGGCTGACCCGCGGATCGGCGTCCTCAGCCTTGAGGAACCCGGCATCAAGTGTCGTCAGGTGGTCCATGAATCAGTGCCCTTCCAAAATTTACCTGCAACCCGCAGTTTCACTATCCGCCGGCCGGGGCGCCCCGGAGCAGGGCCAAAGGTCCCACGCTGCCGGGGCTTCGGCCTCTGCCGCGGACAACGGTGCGCCGACGATTCTTGAGTACGTGACCACAGTCATGGACAGGAAGGGCTCGGCACCCATGAACGCCCCATTTCCCGATGCCGACACGCTGCAGACGGTCCTCACCCTGGCCACCCGCGCTCCTTCCATCCACAACACGCAGCCGTGGCGCTGGCGGGTCGGCGCGGCGAGCCTCGAGCTGTACTCCGAACCCGAGATGCAGCTGCAGAACACCGATCCCGACGGCCGCGGCCTGATGATCAGCTGCGGTGTGGCGCTGCATCACTGTGTCGTCGCACTGGCGTCTATGGGCTGGCACGCCAAGGTGATCCGCTTCCCCGATCCCGACAACCCCCGCCATCTGGCCACCATCGAGGTGGTGCCGCAGGTTCCCGATCAGGCCGATATCGCACTGGCAGCAGCAATTCCGAGGCGCCGGACCGACCGACGGGCGTACAGTTCCTGGCCGGTGCCGGGCGGTGACATCGCACAGATGGCGGCCCGAGCGGCGCGCAGTGGCGTGATGCTGCGCCAGGTCGATTCCCTGGCCAAGATGAGAGAGATTGTGGCGCGCGCCGTTTCCGACCATGCCAGCGACGACGCGTACATGCGCGAATTGACCACGTGGAGTGGGCGATACGGTGCAGTGGCCGGGGTGCCGGCCCGGAATGCGCCGCCGTCGGACCCGCAGTCTCCGATCCCCGCCCGGTTGTTTGCCGGTCCCGGACTGGCCCAGCCGTCCGGTGTCTCCCCCGCCGACGACTGCGGCGTGATCCTGGCGCTGGGCACCAAAAAGGACGACCGGATGTCGCAACTGCGCGCCGGGGAGACAACCAGCATCGTGCTGTTGACCGCGACCGCGATGGGTTTGGCGTGCTGCCCGATCACCGAGCCGCTGGAGATTGCCGAGACCCGCGACGCCGTTCGCGCCGACGTCTTCGGCGACAGCGGCTATCCCCAGATGCTGCTGCGGGTGGGCTGGGCACCGATCAACGCCGACCCGTTACCGGCCACGCCGCGGCGGCGACTGGTTCGCGTCGTCGAATGGTCCGAGCAATCATTGGACGAGCGGCGCTGACCAACGCAGCACGGTACCGCCGGCGGCCGGCCTGTCGACGGTGAAATCGCCACCGGCATCTTCCGCGCGACGCTTGAGGTTGATCAGTCCGCTGCCGGTGTATTCGTCGGGCATGCCGCAACCGTTGTCGCTCACCTCGATGCACAGGTCGTCGTCGACCCTGACCCGCACCGTCAACGTGGTGGCCTGTGCGTGCCGTACTGCGTTGCTGACCGCTTCCCGAACCACCGCCTCGGCATGATCGGCCAGCCCGCTGTCGACCACGGACAGCGGCCCGATGTACTGGACGCTGGTGCGCAACCCCGAGTCGGCGAACTGGCCGGCGACCGAGTCGATGCGCTGGCGCAGCCGGGTGATGCCCTGCGAGGCCCCGTGCAGGTCGAAGATGGTGGTCCGAATCTCCTGAATGACCGCCTGTAGATCATCGATTGCTCCGGAAAGGCGTTGCTGCACTTCAGGTTCACGGGCTCTGGGGACCGCGGCCTGCAATGACAGGCCCACCGCGAACAGGCGCTGGATCACATGGTCGTGCAGATCGCGCGCGATGCGGTCGCGGTCGGTCAGTACGTCCAGTTCGCGCATCTGCCGCTGCGAGGTGGCCAACTGCAGGGCCAGCGCGGCCTGGTCGGCAAAAGCGGCCATCATCTCGAGTTGATCGTTGGTGAAAGATCCCGGACCGCTTTGGCCCAGGACGGCCACCACGCCCGCCACGGTGCCGGTGGCGCGCAGCGGCAGCAGCAGCACCGGTCCGGTGATGTCTTCGTCGAGGCCGTCGAAGCCGTCCATGTCGACCCGGTCGATCTGGCGCGGCATCCCATTGACGAACACCTCCCCCAGCGCTGTGCCGCTGACGGGAATCGTCTGCCCCGCAAGGGGCTCCACGACAGTGCCGAGAGTCTCGATCACCATCAGCTCCACGACATCGGCCCGCGAAGCGCTCTCGTCGAGGGGAACGGCGACCAGGGCCGCGTCCGCCGCGGTCAACTTCAGCGCCTCCTCGGCGAGCATCCGGTACACCGTGTCGGGCTCGGTCCCCGCCAGCAGTTCTGTGGCAATGTCGCGGGTGGCCTCGATCCAGGACTGGCGCTCTTTGGCCTGGTGGTAAAGGCCGGCGTTCGCGATCGCGATACCCGCCGCCGCCGCCAGCGCCTGCACCAGCACTTCGTCGTCGTCACTGAACGGTTGCCCGTTGGTCTTGTCGGTGAGGTACAGCGTGCCGAAGGATTCCTCGCGCACCTGGATGGGCACGCCGAGGAACGTCCGCATCGGCGGATGATGCTCCGGAAATCCCACCGATGCCGGATGCTTCGAAAGGTCATCCAGCCGTAGGGCTTTCGGTTGATCGATGAACAAGCCGATGATGCCTTTGCCTTGGGGCAGGGGGCCGATACGCCGGACCGTTTCCTCGTCGATGCCCTCGTGGACGAAATTCACCACCCGTTGCTCGCCGTCGTGCACCTCCAGTGCGCCGTAGCGGGCGTCGACCAGATCGGTCGCCGAGTGCACGATCGCGCGCAGGGTGGCGTTGAGCTCCAGGCCCGAGGTGACCACCAACATGGCCTCCAACAGACCGTCGAGCCGGTCGCGGCCCTCCACGATCTGCTCGACCCGGTCCTGCACCTCCACCAGCAACTCCCGCAGCCGCAACTGGGACAGCGTCTGACGGAAAGGATGCAACCCGTTTTCGGGGCCGGCCTCAGCCGCTTCGCCGGATGTCATATGCCCTCACCGCTCGAGCGCTTCAGTTGGGTTGCGAATACCGCCGCTTGGGTCCGGCGCTCCATGCCCAGCTTGGCCAGCAACCGGGACACGTAATTCTTCACCGTCTTCTCGGCGAGGAACATGCGGTCGGCGATCTGCTTGTTGGTCAGGCCTTCTGCGAGCAGACTCAGCAGGGCGCGCTCCTGCTCGGTGAGACCGGACAGCGGGTCCTGCTTCTCGGTGGTGTCACGCAGCTTGGACATCAATGCCGCGGCCGCGCGGTTGTCCAGCAGCGACCTCCCGGCGCCCACGTCCTTCACGGCGCGCGCCAGTTCCATTCCCTTGATGTCCTTGACGACGTAACCGCTGGCGCCGGCCAGGATAGCGTCCAGCATCGCCTCGTCGGAGGTGTAGGACGTCAGGATCAGGCAGCGCAGTTCGGGCATGCGGGACAACAGGTCCCGACACAGCTCGATGCCATTGCCGTCGGGCAGGCGCACGTCGAGAACCGCCACGTCCGGGTCGGCCGCCGGAATCCGCGACATGGCTTCGGTGACTGATCCGGCTTCACCGACGACGTCGAGATCGGGATCGGCGGACAGCAGGTCGATCAGGCCACGCCGAACCACTTCATGGTCATCGACCAGGAAGACTTTTACCAACGCACCACTCCTACAGGTTGCCGCTGCGCACGGTCAGCACCGAGGATCCCGCGTTGTAGACGCTGCGCACCTGCGCGGCGTGCGCGTCGGTGACGAACAGTTGACCCGGCGCCTCGTTGTCGGCCATATAGCGATCGCCGTGTCCGCGGACGATCGCCGATTCCACCCGCACGTCCGGGTACAGCCGCGCCCATCGGGTCAGGCGGCGGTCCAATTGTGTCTGCGCCAAACGATGTCCGTCTCCGTCGCCGCTGTGAGCCGCCTGCACGGAGACGGCGCGCAACGGAACGCCACGCAGGCGCGCCTCCTGGAATGCATGGCGCAGCACGGCGCCGTTGTCCGCCTCCGCGACAACGCGCCTGATCGTCGGGGTCGTGGTGCCGTCGGGCGACCGGTGGATCACCGCGACGGGGCACAGCGATGATCCGGCCAGAGCACCGGCGACCGAGCCTTCGCCACTGTGCGCGTGGTTGCGCCCAATGGAACCGACACAGATCATCGCGGCCGACCTCGACTCCTGCGTGAGCTTGGTGAGGGGCCTGCCCCACATGATCTCGGTTTCGACAGCCACGTCTTTGCCCGTCGCCCTGATCGCTTGCTGGGCGTCGAACAGCACCGCGCGGGCGCCCGCCTGGTGTCCGGCTATCCCGCCCGCCACCGGCGGTGATTCGATGACGTAGACCAGGCGCAGCGGGACGTCTCGGGTAACGGCCTCATCGATCGCCCACAGGGCGGCATGCAAGGCCGCTCGCGAGCCGTCGATGCCGACGACGACTGCAGGACCTGACTCGCGGCTGCTCATCGGGGTCTCCCCTTCCATGACTGGGCAAACCAGACGCTATTGCCGACACGCCCGCGACTCCAGAGGCATTGGTCCCCGGATCAGGGCCATTGGTCCCTAGCAGCAATGAATTTCAGCCGGCTCTTGCCAGCGCAGCGCAACGGGCATTGGATGGTTATGGCGTCCGGCGGGTGCCTGGTGAGAATTGCCAATCCAACGGGGGGGTCCTGCTATGGCTGTTCGAGAGACATCTCCTGATTCCGCTCAGCCGGCATCGCCACCGCTGGTCGGCAGAGGGTGGGTCCAGGGCGTCGCGTTGGTGCTGATCTTCGGCTTTCTGGTGATGGGCATTCTCGCCTACCGCACCTACACCGCGGCGATGCCGTTGCCGGACAAAGTGGTCACCGAATCAGGCCAGGTGCTGTTCACCGATGACGACATCACCGCCGGCCAGGAGCTGTTTCAGGCCCGCGGGCTGATGCAGTACGGGTCGGTGCTGGGCCACGGCGCGTATCTCGGACCCGACTACACCGCCGATTACTTGCGGATGGCCACCGACGACGTCACCGGTCAACTTCGGGCGCAAGGTGTCACCACCCCGCACGAGCAAGTGGTCACCGAGTTCCGCACCAACCGCTACAACCCGCAGACCAAAACGCTGGTGTTCACCAACCGGCAGTCCGCCGCGTTCGACCGCATTCAGGGTCACTACGCGGCCTACTTCGGTGAGAATTCCACCAAGTACGGCCTGCTGCCGAAACTCATCACCGACAGGGCCCAGATCCGCCAGCTGACCGCGTTTTTCGCCTGGACCGCGTGGGCGGCGGCGGCCGAACGGCCGGGCCACAAGTACAGCTACACCAACAACTGGCCGGCCGAGCAACGCGTCGACAACGGACCCACCGCGGCGGTGATCGTGTGGTCGGCGCTGTCGCTGATCGCGTTGCTCGGCGGTATCGGGGTGATGTTTGCGATCTACGGTCGCTGGAGCCAGAAGGTCGGCTGGCACGGCGCCGAGACGTCCACGCTGTCATTCCGCCAGCCGGGCGAAGTGAGCCTGACGCCTGCGCAGCGCGCCACCATCTGGTTTTTCGCGGTCGTGTCGGTGCTGTTCCTGCTGCAGGCGCTGCTGGGCGCCGCGGCCGAGCACTACCGGGCCGACCTGTCCACCTTCTTCGGACTGGACCTGGCCCGGGTGCTGCCCTACAACCTGGCCCGCACCTGGCATCTGCAACTCGCCCTGTTCTGGACCGCGGCGGCTTTCCTGGCCGGCGGGATCTTCCTGGTGCCCTTCATCTCCCGTCGCGAGCCCAAACGGCAGGCGCTGCTGGCCTACGTCTTGCTCGGCGCGGTGGCGTTGGTGGTATTCGGCTCGCTGAGCTGTGAGGCGCTGTCCATCTACGGGGTCATCCCGCGGGGCGGACTGCTCTCCCAGCAGTGGGAGTACCTGGATCTACCGAGGCTTTGGCAGATCCTGCTGGTCGTCGGCCTGTTCGTGTGGATCGCGATCATCTGGCGCGGTATCCGCGCCCGGCTCAAGGGCGAATCCAAGATGAACATGCCCTGGCTGTTCTTCTTCTCCGGCTTGGCGATTCCGATGTTCTACGCCGTCGGCCTGCTTGCCGGAAGCGGCACCCACTTCACCGTCGCCGACTTCTGGCGGTTCTGGGTGGTGCACCTGTGGGTCGAGGACTTTCTCGAGCTGTTCACCACGGTGATGGTCGCCTACATCTTCGTGTTGTTGGGTGTGGTGCGCGAGCGCATCGCGCTGGGCGTCATCTTTCTGGACGTCATCCTGTACTCGGCGGGCGGCGTTATCGGCACCATGCACCACCTGTACTTCTCCGGGACGCCGGTGGAACACATGGCCCTCGGCGCGTTCTTCTCGGCGGCCGAGGTCATCCCGCTGACCTTCCTTACCGTCGAGGCCTGGGCCTTCCTCCAGCTCGGTGCCCGTCAGCAGTCCGGTGACGCGAATCCGTTCCCGCACCGATGGGCGGTGATGTTCCTGGTGGCGGTCGGCTTCTGGAACTTCCTGGGGGCGGGCATCTTCGGATTCCTGATCAACCTGCCGGTGGTGTCCTACTACCAGATCGGCACCGCCCTGACGGCCAACCACGGGCACGCGGCGATGATGGGCGTCTACGGCATGCTCGCCGTAGGTCTGGCGATGTTCGCGTTCCGCTACGTCATCCCGGCCGACAAATGGCCGGAGCGGCTGGCCCGGCTGTCGTTCTGGTGCATGAACATCGGCCTGGCGTGGATGGTCTTCGTGACCCTGCTGCCCCTCGGCGTGCTGCAGCTCTACCACTCGGTCGGCGACGGCTATTTCGAGGCACGGTCGCTGGGCTACATCACCAAGCCCGGCAACGCGGTTCTCGAGTGGCTCAGGTTGCCCGGTGACGTGATTCTGATCGGCGGCGGGGTGTTGCCGTTCGTCTGGATCGCCTGGACCGCATTGCGCAACTTCCGCGCCGGGGACACCGTCGAGGAACTGCCCGAGCATCCGCTGTACATCGAGAAATGACGCCACCCGAGACTTCGGTCTGGCTGATCGCCGGATATTCGCTGGTGCTGCTGGGCATCGGATGGTGTTTCGACGCGATGGCGCGGCGCGCCTCGGCACGCGCCGCGAGGTGGCGCACCGGACAGTTCAGCTACCGTCCCGACCATGACGCCTGGGTGTGCCCGCAAGACCAGTGGCTGTGGCCGACGTCTTTCGATCCCAAGCACCGGGTGATGCGCTATCGCGCGTTGCCGGTGGTTTGTAACAGTTGCCCGGTCAAGGACACCTGCACCACATCGGACCACGGCCGCGAGATCAGCCGCGAGGTCGACCCCTGGCCGCATTCGGAAGCAGGACGCTTCCACCGCGGAATTGCCTGCAGCGTAGCAGGATTCGGCATTGTGCTGCCTTCGGCCACGTTGATCGCCAACCACTCGCTTGCCGACGTCCTGGTCTTGACCGCCACCATGGCGGTCGTGGCACTGCTCGGGCTGCCCCTGGCCCGTCACCTGTGGAACACTCCGGCCAACGCGCCGGACTACCTGCCCCACCGCACCGCGATCGAGGATCAGGTGGCCGCCGCCATTGACCGATATTCCACCCGCTGGGGGGGCTGGGCAGGCAAGGAGGACAAGACATGACCGGATTCGCGGTCGGTTTGACCGCCATCGCGATCGTGGTGCTCGCCGCGGTCGCCGTGCCGTCACTGACGGTCCTGCGCGAGTATGAACGGGGAGTGGTGTTCCGGATGGGCCACGTGCGCCCCCTGTATCAACCCGGACTACGCTTTCTAATTCCTCTGGTGGACAAGATGATTCGCGTCGACCAGCGACTGGTGACCTTGACGATCCCGCCGCAGGAAGTCATCACCCGCGACAACGTGCCGGCCCGGGTGAACGCGGTGGTCATGTTCGCGGTGACCGAACCGCTGAAAGCGATTCTGGCGGTCGAGAATTACGCGGTGGCCACCTCGCAGATCGCCCAGACCACGCTGCGGTCGCTGCTCGGCCGGGCCGACCTGGACACCTTGCTGGCCCATCGCGAGGACCTCAACAGCGATTTGCGCACGATCATCGAGAAGATGACCGAGCCGTGGGGCGTGCAGGTGCGGGTCGTCGAGATCAAGGACGTCGAGATTCCGGAGTCGATGCAGCGGGCGATGGCAAGGGAAGCCGAGGCCGAACGCGAACGCCGCGCCAAGGTGATCAACGCACGCGGCGAACTTCAGGCCTCCGAGGAGTTGCGCCAAGCCGCCGAAACTCTCTCCAAAAGTCCGGCCTCGCTGCAATTGCGCTATCTGCAGACGCTTTTGGAGCTCGGGGCAGACCAGAACTCAACGGTGGTCTTCCCGCTGCCGGTCGACATCATCACCCCGTTCCTGCGCGATCCGGGCGCTATGCGGGGGGTGCTGGACAACGTCAACCATCAGGGATAGTCGGCCGGCGGCTCCGGCGGCCCGGACGGCTCCGACGGTTCCGGCGGCGCAAAGTTCCAGTTGTCCGGATTGTTCGGCGAATACACCACGGGAAACTGTTGACCGATGACCGGCCACTGGTCGGCGGTCACGATCATGCGCCGGTACACCGCGTGCTCGTTGACGGTCGGCCCGTTGATGACGCCGGAAATGGTGACGAACTGCTCGCCTTCGGCGGCGTCACTCTCGGCCCGCGAGCTGACCCCGGTGACCAGCAACGTGCCGCCGGCCAGGGCGCCGCGCGGGCCCGGACGGATGAACCGCGGCGCCAGAAACACCACCAGCACCGCCACCAGCAGGAGCAGCACCATGAATTCCCACATCCCGCCATGGTAGGACTGCTGGCGTGACCGAGACCGATCTGCAGTTCGCGCTGGCCCTGGCCGACCTCGCGGACGGGGTCACCCGCGCCCGGTTCGGCGCGCTCGACCTGCGCATCGACACCAAACCCGACCTGACCCCGGTGACCGATGCCGACCGCGCCGTGGAGTCACAGCTGCGTCAGACGATCGCCGACCGGCGGCCCGCCGACAACGTCATGGGCGAGGAGTTCGGCGGTGAAGCCAGCTGGCATGGACGGCAATGGATCATCGACCCGATCGACGGCACCAAGAACTTCGTGCGCGGAGTGCCGGTCTGGGCCAGCTTGATCGCCCTGTTGCACGACGGCGTCCCCACCGTCGGGGTGGTCAGCGCGCCCGCCCTGCAGCGCCGGTGGTGGGCCGCGCACGGCCAGGGCGCCTTCGCGGAGGTGTCCGGTGCGCCGCCGCGCCGGCTATCGGTTTCCGCTGTGGCCGAGATGAATTCGGCCAGCTTGTCGTTCTCCAGCCTGACCGGCTGGGCCGAACTGGGGCTGCGCGGGCGATTCATCGATCTGACCGACGCCGTCTGGCGAGTGCGCGCCTACGGCGACTTTCTGTCCTACTGCCTGCTCGCCGAAGGCGCGGTGGACATCGCCGCCGAACCCGAAGTGTCGGTCTGGGATCTGGCGGCGCTCGACATCCTGGTACGCGAGGCGGGCGGCCGGTTCACCAGCCTGGACGGCACCGCGGGACCGCACGGCGGCAGCGCCGTAGCGACCAACGGTCTGCTGCACCAGCAGGTGCTCGACCGCCTGCGCCCTGCTGTGAACTAGCTAACACGTGTCATCTATCTTACTCCGGAGTAAGATAGGCGTTATTCGCATCGCCCCAACGACAGAGGCTGCTGAGATGACCGACACACTTCCTGCTTCCGGTACGCGCTCCAAGAAGCGACGCGACCCCCAGACGACCATCGGGATGAAACCGCACAAGCGCACCGGCGTCGACATCGCCATCGCATTGCTGACGCCGCTGGTGGGCCAGGAGTTCCTGGACAAGTACAAGTTGCGCGACCCGCTCAACCGGACGCTGCGCTACGGCACCAAACAGGTGTTCTCCACCACCGCCGCCGCCGGCAGGCAGTTCAAGCGGGTGCAGAACCTGCGCGGCACGCCTACCCGGCTGAAGTCGAGCGGCAAGAACTACTTCGACCTCACGCCCGACGACGACCAGAAGCTGATCGTGGAAACCGTCGAGGAATTCGCCGCGGAGATCCTGCGCCCAGCCGCCCACGACGCCGACGAGGCGGCAACCTACCCGGCCGGCCTGATCGCCAAGGCCGCGGAGCTGGGCATCACCGCGATCAACATTCCCGAGGACTTCGACGGCATCGCCGAGCACCGGTCTGCGGTGACCAACGTGCTGGTGGCCGAGGCACTGGCCTACGGCGACATGGGTCAGGCGCTGCCGATCCTGGCGCCCGGCGGCGTGGCGGCCGCGCTGACCCACTGGGGCAGCGCCGATCAGCAGGAGACCTACCTGCGCGAGTTCGCCGGCGAGAGCGTGCCGCAGGCGTGCGTCGCCATCGCCGAGCCGCAGCCCCTGTTCGACCCGACGCGGCTGCGGACCACCGCGGTGCGTACCCCGTCCGGTTACCGCCTCGACGGCGTCAAGTCGTTGGTACCGGCAGCCGCCGACGCCGAGCTGTTCATCATCGGCGCACAGCTCAACGGCAAGCCGGCGCTGTTCATTGTCGAATCCTCCGCCCAAGGGCTAACCGTCAAGGCGGACCCGAGCATGGGAATTCGCGCCGCGGCGTTGGGCCAGGTTGAGCTGAACGGTGTTTCGGTGCCGCTGCATGCGCGGTTGGGTGAGGACGCGGCGACTGACGAGGACTATTCCGAGGCGATCGCGCTGTCCCGGCTCGGCTGGGCGGCCTTGGCGGTGGGCACCTCGCACGCGGTGCTCGACTATGTCGTGCCCTACGTGAAGGAACGCGAAGCCTTCGGCGAGCCGATCGCGCGCCGTCAGGCCGTCGCATTCATGTGCGCCAACATCGCCATCGAGCTCGACGGGTTGCGGCTGATCACCTGGCGCGGTGCTTCACGCGCCGAACAGGGCCTGGCGTTCGCCCGGGAAGCGGCGCTGGCCAAGCGGTTCGCGTCCGACAAGGGCATGCAGATCGGCCTGGACGGCGTACAGCTGCTGGGCGGCCACGGCTTCACCAAAGAACACCCGGTCGAGCGCTGGTACCGCGATCTGCGGGCCATCGGCGTGGCCGAGGGCGTCTTAGTGATCTAAAACGTCATCTAACTCGAACCTTTTGAAAGCGAAAGAGCAATCATGGCAATCAATCTCGAGCTGCCCGGCAAGCTGCAGGCGGTCGTCACCAAGACCCATCAGGGCGTCGCCGAGTTGGTGCGGCCCATCGCCCGCAAGTACGACCTGAGAGAACACGCCTATCCGGTCGAGCTGGACACCCTGATCAACCTCTTCGAAGGTGCATCCGAGTCGTACAGCTTCGCCGGCGCCGGCGAACTCCGCGGCGCCGACAAGAAAGAGGACAACCACAACGGCGCCAACATGGCCGCCCTCGTGCAGACGCTGGAAGCCAGCTGGGGTGACGTGGCGATGCTGCTGTCCATCCCCTATCAGGGACTGGGCAACGCCGCCATTTCCGCGGTGGCCACCGAGGAGCAACTCGAGCGGCTGGGCAAGGTGTGGGCCGCCATGGCGATCACCGAGCCAGGCTTCGGTTCGGACTCCGCGGCGGTGTCCACCACCGCGAAGCTCGACGGCGACGAGTATGTGATCAACGGCGAAAAGATCTACGTCACAGCCGGTTCGAGGGCGACCCACATCGTGGTGTGGGCCACGCTGGACAAGTCGAAGGGCCGCGCAGCGATCAAATCGTTCATCGTGCCGCGCGAGCACCCCGGCGTCACCGTCGAACGGCTCGAACACAAGCTCGGCATCAAGGGTTCGGATACCGCCGCTATTCGGTTTGATAACGCCCGCATCCCCAAGGAGAACCTGCTCGGTAACCCCGAAATCGAAGTCGGCAAAGGCTTCTCGGGTGTGATGGAGACCTTCGACAACACCCGGCCCATCGTCGCGGCCATGGCCGTCGGCATCGGCCGCGCCGCGCTGGAGGAGATCCGCAAGATCCTCACCGATGCCGGAGTCGAGATCGACTACGACCGGCCCGCACACGTCCAGAGCGCCGCGGCGGCGGAGTTCCTGCGGATGGAATCGGACTGGGAGGCCGCCTACCTGCTGTCGTTGCGCGCGGCGTGGCAGGCCGACAACAGCATTCCCAACTCCAAAGAAGCGTCGATGAGCAAGGCCAAGGCGGGCCGGATGGCCAGCGACGTCACCCTGAAGACGGTCGAATTGGCTGGCACCACCGGGTATTCCGAGCAGCTGCTGCTGGAGAAGTGGGGCCGCGACTCCAAGATCCTGGACATCTTCGAAGGCACCCAACAGATTCAGCAGCTGGTGGTGGCCCGCCGGCTGCTGGGCCTGTCCTCGGCCGAGCTCAAGTGAGCTGCCGGGCGAGGTCGTAAATGGCCCGCCCGTGCAGCTCGAACAAGGCGAGCAGGTCGACCGCGTCACCGCCGAGTTCCTTGGCGATGAACAAACCATCGGCACCGGCCAGCGCATAGGCGGCGAGCTGGTGCGCGTGGGGCTCGGTCAACTGCGGCATGACCCCTCGGAACGTCTCCTTGAGTTGGTCGAACGCGCGCGCCCGAACCTGGGTGAACATCGTCTTCGCTCGCGGTTCGGTAGGGCGGCGCTCCAGGGCCAGCATCAGCCCCAGCCGCAGGAAGTCCGGCGCCTCGAGCAGCACCTTGGCGGTCCTTTCCGTCAGCCCGAGGATCTGCTCCTGCGGATCGGTCTCCGACGTCGGCGGCACGAGGTTCCACGCGGCCAGCCAGGTGGCGAAGCTGCGCTCGATGACCGCGGCGATCAGGTCGTCCTTGTCCTTGAAATGCCAGTAGATCGAGCTGGCGGGCAGCCCGCACTTCGCGCTGACCAGTCCGATGCTGGTGCCCTCGTAGCCGCGTTCGGCCGCAATCTCGGTGGCCGCGTCCAGGATCCGGGCGCGGGACAGTTCGCCGTCCGCCCTACGCTTGCGCTTGGGTTCTTTGTCCGCCATACCACTCCCCTTCGGAACTGTTCCGAGTTTACCGTAGCGATCACTACGGTACAAGTCAGGGAGATGGCGGCTGTTTCGCGGCGTGATTCGCCGAACGTGAACTGGCGGTGAGCTTTTCGCGATATTTTCGCCTTCAGTTCACGCTCGGCGACAGGCCGAGCGGCCCGCGCCCGCGACCTGCGGGCACGGCTGGGCGATTCGCTGCGGCCGCACCATCTGGACGCCGTCACCACTGAAGTCGACGTCGAAGACGTCGTCGGTGTGCTTGACCAGCCGCGCGCCGGCGCCTTCACGGGACGGGCCGTCATACGGGTTGCGGGCGGGTTCCGAGCCGGAAGTAGGGTGATCGGCATGCGCGCGGCACGGGTGACTCGGCTGGATGGTCCGGAAGCGATCGAGGTGACAGACATCGACGAACCCACCGGCGACGGTGTGGTGGTCGACGTACACGCCGCCGGGGTGGCCTTCCCGGATGCGTTGCTGACGCGCGGCCTGTATCAGTACCGGCCCGATCCGCCGTTCGTGCTGGGAGCCGAGATCGCCGGGGTGGTCCGCTCGGCACCCGAGGGCGCGCACGTTCAGGCCGGCGACCGGGTTCTCGGCCTGACCATGCTCACCGGCGGCATGGCCGAGGTCGCCGTGCTGGCGCCCGACCGGTTGTTCAGGCTGCCCGACAAGCTGAGCTTCGAGGCCGGCGCAGGCGTGCTGTTCAACGACCTGACGGTGTACTTCTCGCTGGCCGTCCGGGGCCGGCTGCAACCCGGTGAGACCGTGCTGGTGCACGGCGCGGCCGGCGGTATCGGCACGTCGGCGTTGCGACTCGCCCCGGCCCTCGGCGCTTCGCGGGTGATCGCGGTGGTGAGCTCCGAGGAGAAGGGGCAGATCGCCACCGCGGCCGGCGCGACCGATGTGGTGCTGGCCGACGGGTTCAAGGACGCGGTCAAGGAACTGACCGGCGGCCGCGGCGTGGACATCGTGGTCGATCCAGTCGGCGGTGACCGGTTCACCGATTCGCTGCGTTCCCTGGCCCCGGCCGGACGGTTGCTGGTGATCGGCTTCACCGGTGGTGAGATTCCGACCGTGAAGGTAAATCGACTGCTGCTCAACAATATTGACGTGGTGGGTGTCGGCTGGGGCGCCTGGGCCGGCCGTCATCCCGGTGCGCTCGAGGAGCAGTGGGCGGCCCTCGAGGAACTCTTCACCTCGGGCAAGCTCGCCGCCCCGGAACCGGAGGTGTTCCCGCTCGACGAGGCGGCGGCAGCGGTGGCATCGCTGGAAAACCGCAGCGCCAAGGGCAAAGTGGTCTTGCGGGTGCGCTAGCTCGCCGAGCAATTCCGGGCTTGCCCGCCAGCGGAACAAAAAGTAATGTCACTTTTACTTCTTGCTGTCGACCACCCGGAGCCGCTTCATGGAATCATTCGTCCACTTGCGTAAAGGCCGGACGCCGCGGCGTGTGCACGCCGACCTCGACGGTCTCAAAGACGACGAACTGGGCCGGGGCGGATTCACCGGGCGGACCGCCAACCTCTACCGCCGTCATGACCCCACCGCCTACCGCGCGGTCGGGCCGTTGCGCCCGGTCGACGTGCTGGCCGACCAGCTCAAGCCCAGCGACGCCACCGACGCGAACGGCGGACCGCTGTTGATGTTCAGCAACGCCGACTGCCGGGTGCTGCTGAGCCGGCGCCACGACGAGATGCCGTTCTACACCCGCCACATCGACGGCGACCTGCTGTGCTTCGTGCACAACGGCGCGGGCCTGCTGGAAACCGAATTCGGGCCGTTGCGCTACCGGCAGGGGGACTGGATCTATCTTCCCAAGGCAACCACGTGGCGCCAAATCCCCTCTACCGAAACGGCTTTGCTCTTGATCGAGGCCACCGACGAATTCCGGGTGCCGCCGCCCGGCACACTGGGACGGCATTTTCCCTTCGATCCGTCACAGGCCGTCATACCGGAACCGGCGCCCATCGAGGATGACGGCCGCGACCAATACGAAGTCCGTCTTATTCATGAAGGTGGCCCCACAACTCTTTACTACCAACACAATCCGATCGATGTCGAAGGCTGGCGCGGCGACAACTTCGCGTTCACCTTCAACATCGCCGACTACAACGTGATCACCTCCGACAGTGTGCACCTGCCACCGACGGTGCATCTGTTCATGCAGGCGACCGGCGTGTACGTGATGAATTTCCTGCCCAAACCGGCCGAGGGGGTGCCCGGTACCGAACGCACGCCGTGGTATCACCGCAACGTCGACTACGACGAGATCGCGTTCTTCCACGGCGGCTCGCTCTATGGCATCCCGATGCCACCGGGCCTGATATCCCATGCGCCGCAGGGAGTTCACCATGGCGCACCGGAAAAGGCACGCGAACGCGCCCGCCGCAAGTTCGACGAATATTCCCGCGTCGACTGGCAGGTGATCGCCATCGATACCCGCCGCCGGCTGGTCCCGTCCGCCGAAGTGCTGGCCCACGACCTGGGGCAGCACGCATGAAACACGATTACGAGCGCATCCCTTATCTTGTTGCCTTCCAAAACGATTCCGGCGTCCGCGACGTCTACGGCGGGCTCGCCGAGATCACCGTGCTGGAAAGCTATCTGCTCAGGCCGAAGGACATCGCGTCGGACACCGTCCTGGTGTTCATGCATCCGATCGGCGGCGGCGCCTACCTGCCGATGATCAACGCGCTGGCCCGAGCCGGACACCATGTCATTTACTGCAACAGCCGATTTCGCGGCACCGATTCCGCGCTGTTGATGGAGAAGGTGGTCGAGGATCTCGGCGAATGCATCAAGGACGCCAAAACCCGGTTGGGCTACGGCAAGGTGGTGCTGGCCGGCTGGAGTGGCGGCGGTTCGCTGTCGGTGTTCTATCAGCAGCAGGCCCAGCACGCGACCATCACGTCCAGCCCGTCCGGCGACGGCCCCGACCTGACCAAGCTCGAACTTCCCCCCGCCGATGGAATCATGTTGCTGGCCGCGCACATCAGCCGGCACGGCACGCTGACCGAGTGGCTGGATGCGTCCATCCTTGACGAAGCCGACCCGACCAGACGCGACCCCGAGCTGGATCTCTACGACCCGGACAACCCCAATCAGCCGCCCTACTCCGAGGAGTTCCTGGCCCGGTACCGGCAGGCGCAAATCGACCGCAACCGGCGGATCACCGTGTGGGTCCGCGACAAACTCGCCGAGTTGAAAGCCAGTGGCCTCCCTGGCTGCGACGTTGCCGAGTTCTGCTTCGTGGTGCACGGCACCATGGCCGACCCCCGCTGGCTGGATCCCACTGTCGACCCCAACGAGCGCACGCCGGGCACCTGCTACCTGGGCGACCCACAGGTGGTGAACATGAGCCCGGTCGGCCTGGCGCGGTTCTCGACGCTGCGCGGCTGGCTGTCGCAGTGGAGCTACGACGAAGCCCGCGGCGACGGCGTAGCGTGCGGGAAGGACCTCGCAATCCCGGCCCTGGTAATCGGTAACCTGGCCGACGACGCATGCACACCCAGCCACACCCGGCGGCTCTACGAGGCGATCGGGCACCCGGACAAGGAGATGCACGAAATCCACGGCGCCACGCACTATTACGCGGGAGCCGACCAACGCGACAAGTTGCGCCAAGCGGTCGACATCGTCACCGATTGGCTGAAGCGGCACGGGTTCGCCCGATGACGGGCGCGCTCGACGGCATCCGGGTGCTCGAGCTCGGAACCTTGATCGCCGGCCCGTTCGTCGGCCGCCTGCTCGGTGACATGGGCGCCGACGTCATCAAGGTGGAGCCGCCGGGCGCCCCGGACCCGCTGCGTACCTGGGGGCAGGCCGAAGTGGACGGCCACCGCGTCTTCTGGACCGTGCACGCCCGCAACAAGCGCGCCGTCACCCTCGACCTGCGCAAGCCGCGCGGTCGCGAGGTGTTTCTGGAACTCGTCGAGAAGTCCGACATCGTGGTGGAGAACTTCCGGCCCGGCACCCTGGAGAAATGGAACCTGGGCTATGACGTGCTCAGCCAGCGCAATCCGGGGATCATCCTGGTCCGGGTGTCCGGCTACGGGCAGACCGGACCGGACGCGCACAAGGCCGGCTACGCCTCGGTGGCCGAGGCGGCCAGCGGGCTGCGGCACCTCAACGGCTTCCCCGGCGGCCCGCCGCCCCGGCTCGCGTTGTCGTTGGGTGACACGCTGGCCGGCATGTTCGGCGCTCAGGGCGCACTCGCCGCGCTGTACCGCCGCAGTGTCACCGGATGTGGGCAGGTGGTCGACGTGGCACTCACCGAATCGTGTTTAGCGGTACAGGAATCCACCATTCCGGACTACGACGTCGGCGGCGTGGTGCGCGGACCGTCGGGCACCCGGCTGGAAGGCATCGCGCCGTCGAACATCTATCAAAGTACCGACGGCTCGTGGGTGGTGATCGCCGCCAACCAGGACACCGTGTTCGCCCGGCTGTGCAAGGCGATGGGGCGCCCGGAGCTGGTCACCGACGACCGGTTCGCCACCCACGCCGCCCGAGGCCGCAACCAGGACGAACTGGACGAGATCATCGGCGGCTGGGCCGCGCAGCGCCAACCCGCCGACATCATCGAAACACTCTCCGCCGCAGGCGTGATCGCCGGCCCGATCAACACCGTCGCCGAGGTGGTCAACGACCCGCAACTGCGCGCCCGCGGCATGCTGGTCCCACACCACGACGAACGCCTGGGCCGCGACGTCCTGGGGCCGGGCATCGTGCCGGTGTTCTCCGAAACCCCGGGCCGCGTGCGCAACGCCGGCCCGGCCCGCCCGGGGCAACACAACGAAGACGTCTATACCGGCCTGCTGGGCAAGACGGCTGACGAAGTCGCCGAGCTGGTGGCCGAGGAGGTCGTATGAACGCACACGTCGACATCCGCGAGGTAGCGCTGCGCGACGGGCTGCAGATCGAGAAGCCAATCCCGTTGTCGGCCAAGCTGGAACTGTTGGCCGCGGTGGCGGCGACCGGGGTGCGCGAGGTGGAGGCCACTGCATTCGTATCCCCGTCCAAGGTGCCGTCGATGGCCGACGCCGCCGAGCTCGCCGCCGAACTGCACCACTATCCCGACATCGAGTTCTCCGCGCTGGTGGCCAGCCCGAACGGCGCCAAGCGCGCGATCGCCGCCGGACTGCGGTCCATCGAATACGTCGTTGCCGCCTCAGATGCTTTCAGCCGGGCCAACGTCGGACGCTCCAGCGCCGAGGCCACCGCGCAGATCAGCGACATCGTCGCCATCGCCCACGAAGCCGGCGCCGCTGTCGAGGTGATCGTCGCCGCCGCGTGGGATTGTCCGTTCGACGGACCGACTCCCCCACAACGGGTGCTCGACATCGCCGCCGCGGCGCTCGAGCAGGGCGCGGACCGGTTCTGCATCGCCGACACCATCGGCACCGCAACACCAGGACGGGTGAGTTCGCTTGTCACGCAACTTCATCCGGTGATCGGGGACCTGCCGCTGGGCGGCCATTTCCACAACACCCGAGGCGCCGGCCTGGCCAGCGCCTATGCCGCTGTGACGGCGGGTGTCACCCGACTGGACGCCTCGGTGGGCGGGCTGGGCGGTTGCCCGTTCGCGCCCGGCGCCACGGGCAATATCGCCACCGAAGACCTGGTGTATCTACTGACCGACAGCGGGTACGAAGTCGACGTGGACCTGCCTGCCGCGATCGCCGCCGCGCAGGTCGCGAAAGCCGCTGTCGGACATGACCTGCCGAGCGCCCTGCTGCGCGCCGGAGACCGGATGCGAACCTGATGCCGGCCGAAGTGCTCAGCGCCAAGGGGCTGCAGACCCGTCAGGCCATCGAACAGGCGGCGCGGAAGTTGTTTGCCGAGCGGGGGTTTCATGGCACCACCCTGGCCGATATCACGTCCGCGGCGGGCAAGTCCTCGGCGGTCTTCTACCGCTACTTCACCGACAAGGAAGACCTGCTGGCCGCCCTGGCGGAGTCGTTCCTGCACGACGTCGTCGAGCCGTCCGGCTTGCGGGTTCACCTGCCCGACTCACCCGAGGACGACGCGTTCTTCACCTCCGTGGTCACCGGCTACTGGGGCATGTTCAAGCAGAACATCGGCATCATGATCGCCGTGGCGCAACTGGCCGCCACCCAGCAACGCTTCGCCGACGTCCAGAACGAGTTCCGGCGCTTCGGCATGGACATCGTGGCCGCCTCCGTGCGCCGCGCACAGCAGCAGGGTTACGGAACCGAGCTCAACCCGGAACACACGGCGGCGGCCATCGCGCTGCTGTTCGAGAACTTCACCACCGTATTCGTCGGGAAGCCGGACTTGGGCGTGACCATCAGCGACCGGGACGCCATTGCCCTGCTGGCCCGGATTTGGCAGAAAACACTATACGGAGCTTAAGGAGATCAACGTGGATTTCAGCCTCCCCGAACACCTTCCGGGCTTACTCGCCGAGATGGACGAATTCATCGAGACGCAGATCAAGCCGCTGGAACGGGAGAACATCCAGTACTTCGACCATCGCCGCGAAAATGCCCGCACCGACTGGGACAACGGCGGCATCCCCCGCCGGGAATGGGAAGACCTGCTCGGTGAGATGCGCCGGCGCGCCGACCGGGCGGGCTGGTTGCGCTACGGGCTGCCGTCGCGGTTCGGCGGGCGCGACGGCAGCAACCTCGACATGGCCGTCATCCGGGAGCATCTGGCGCACAAGGGACTCGGCCTGCACAACGATCTGCAGGACGAGTCGTCGATCGTCGGCAACTTCCCGCAGGTCATCATGATGGACCGGTTCGGCACCGAGGCGCAGAAACAGGAGTGGACCGAGGCGCTGATCACCGGCGAACGTTCCATGGCGTTCGGGCTGACCGAGCCCAAACACGGCTCCGATGCCACCTGGCTGGAAACCACCGGGGTACGCGACGGTGACGGCTGGGTGATCAACGGCGCCAAGCGATTCAACACCGGCGTACATCGCGCCACCCACGACCTGGTGTTTGCCCGCACCTCGGGTGAACCCGGCCAGGCGCGCGGCATCACCGCGTTCCTGGTGCCGTGCGACTCCCCCGGGTTCACCATCCCGTACTACTGGTGGACGTTCAACATGCCCACCGATCACGCCGAGGTGGAACTCAAGGACGTCCGGGTGCCCGGCGACGCGGTACTGGGCGAGGTGGACCGCGGCCTGGAGGTGGGCCAGACTTTCCTGCACGAGAACAGAATTCGCCAGGCCGCCAGCAGCCTGGGGGCAGCCCAGTACTGCATCGACCGTGCGGTGGCCTACGCCGGCGAACGACACGTCTTCGGCAAACCGCTGGCGGTGAACCAGGCGGTGCAGTGGCCGCTGGTGGAACTGCAGACCGAGGCGCAGATGGTGCGACTGCTGGTGTATTACGCCGCAACACAATTGGACCAGAATCACCACATGGAGGTCTCCGACAAGGTCTCCATGGCCAACTACCGGGCCAACCGGCTCGTCTGCGACGCGGCCGACCGTGCCATGCAGGTGCTCGGCGGTATCGGTTACAGCCGCCACGAGCAGCTCGAGCACATCTACCGCCACCACCGCCGCTACCGGATCACCGAAGGAGCCGAGGAGATTCAGATCCGCCGGGTTGCCCAGCGGCTGTTCAAGTTCGGCAAGAGGTGACGCTGTCCGACAGCGTGGCCACGCTGCTTGCGCCGGCCCTGGGTGACGGTGTCGCGATCGACAACCTGCGGGTGCTCACCGGCGGCGCCAGCCGCACCACCTGGGCCTTCGACGCGGTCACCGGCGCGGACCGCCGGCCACTGATTCTGCGTACCGGGCCACCCGATGACATTCACGCCGGCATGGAACTGGAGGCCCGCGTCCAGGCCGCGGCCGCGGCCGCCGGGGCCCCGGTCCCCCGTGTCCTGGTCGCCGACAATTCGGTTGCGGCACTGGGTAATCCGTTCCTGATCTGCGAGGAGGTCAAGGGCGAGACGATCGTGCGGCGCATCTTCCGCCGGCTCGACGACCCCGAGCGGCTGCTGCGCCAGTGCGCACACGCGCTTGCCGCCATCCATCGTGCCGATGCCGGCGATCCCGACCTCGTCCACGAGGACCCGATCGCGCATTCCCGACAACAGCTCGACGACATGGGCGACACCACGGCAACGTTCGAGTGGACGCTGCGCTGGCTGACCGCGCACCGTCCGGCCCCATCGCCGGCGGTGCTGGTGCACGGGGACTTCCGGATGGGCAACCTGATCGTCGACGGTTCGGACCTGGCCGCCGTGCTGGACTGGGAGCTGGTGCATGTCGGTGAGCGATACGAGGATCTGGCGTGGTTCTGTGTGCGCGCATGGCGATTCGGCGCACCAGCAAGCCGGGCGGCCGGTGGGCTGGGCAGCATCGAGAGCTTTCTGCGTCATTACCAGGAGGCCGGTGGGGCGACCGTCGACCGGGCCGCCTTTCACTGGTGGCTGGTGCTGGCCACGTTGCGCTGGGGTGTGATCTGCCGGTACCAGGCCGAACGTCACCTCAGCGGCCAGACCCGCTCGGTGGAGCTGGCGACGATCGGCCGCCGGGTATGCGAGAACGAGTGGGATCTGCTTGAGCTATTGGAGGATTCGTGAACCTGCACGGCCGGCCGACCGCGGCCGAACTCGTCGCCGCCGTCGCTGAGTTCCTGGAACGCGACGTCCGGGACGCCACCACCGGCCAGGTCAACTTTCACGCCCGGGTGGCGGCCAACGCGCTGCGCATCGTGGAGCGGGAACTGCAGGACCCGGGCGAACCCGAAGCGCTGGCGGCACTGACAGCCCTGGGCTTCGCCGACGAGGCCGGCCTGGCCGCCGCTATCCGGGCTGGTGATCTCGACGACCGGACCACCGACGTCGTCGCCTGCCTGCGCACGCTGGTAGGCCGACGACTTGCGGCCGCCCACCCCGGATACGACGAGGAGCCCGACTCATGACCATCACCGAGCTCGCTGACCGGCTGTTCTCCGCCATCGAGAAGGGCGACCGGTCCACGGTCGACCAGATGTGGAGCGGCGACATCGCCGTCTGGCGCACCGACGGCGGCCGCGATCCCGCCAAGACCGATGACAAGGCGCGGGCCCTGCGCGTCATCGACTGGTTCATCTCGGCCACCACCGCGCGCAGCTACGAAATCCTGGACCGCCGGATCTTCGAAGACGGCTTCGTCCAGCAGCACGTGCTGCGCGCGCGGGGCCACGGCGGCCAGTCGATCGCGATGCGGGTTTGCATCGTGATCAAGTTGGACAAAGAAGGACGTATCAACCGCATCGACGAGTATTTCGACCCCGCCGACCTCGCGCCCCTGCTCGCCTCCCCGGATACGAGGGCCCAACGATGACCACGCTGGAAACCCTGCTCAGCGACCCTGACAGCGTCGGAACATGGACGCTGGTTCCCGAAAGCTCCGCGATCACCTTCAAGGTCAGAACCATGTGGGGGATGATGCCGGCCAAAGGCAGGTTCAACGAGTTCAGCGGTGAAGGCCGACTCACCGACAAGGGCGCGGTATCGGGCCGCATCGACATCGAGGCCGCCTCCCTGGACACCGGTATCGGGCGCCGCGACAGGCACCTGCGCTCGGCTGACTTCTTCGATGCCGAGCGCTTCAGCCAGATCGCCGTGACCGTAAGCGGGCTGCACCCCGCCGCCGGCAAGGCCGCCGATCTGCAGACCAACTTCACCGTCAAGGGCATCACCGAACCCGTCCGGCTGCCGGTGACGATCACCGAGCTCGATGACGGCTCGGTACGGGTTTCGGGGACGACGAAGATCGACCGATTCCGGTTCGACCTGGGCTGGAACAAACTCGGGGTGATCAGCGAGGCGGTGACGGTGTCCGCCGATGCCGTCTTCGTGCACTCGGCGACCACCGCGTGAATTAACATCTGCACCGTGCCCGACACCAGCCCGCTGCGCATCCTCGTCTACAGCGACAACGTCCACACCCGCGAACAGGTGAAGCAGGCCCTGGGTAAACGGCTACACCCGGATCTGCCCGAGTTGACATATGTCGAGGTCGCCACCGGTCCGATGGTGGTTCGGACGATGGATGAGGGCGGCATAGACCTGGCCATCCTGGACGGGGAAGCGACTCCGACCGGAGGCATGGGTATCGCGAAGCAGCTCAAGGACGAACTGTCGTCCTGTCCGCCGATCCTGGTGCTCACCGGACGTCCGGATGACGCCTGGCTGGCCAGCTGGTCACAGGCCGAAGCTGCGGTGCCGCATCCGCTCGACCCCATCGTGCTGGGCCGCACGGCGCTGAGCCTGCTGCGCACTCCGGCCCACTGACGGGCGCGTCAGCCGCCGGGGATCTGGACCCTCGGAGCGTCGTCTTCCTCCACCCGCGGATGGAATTCGCCGGGGGCGATCTTCGGCCGTAACGTGGCGACCGAGGCCTCGGCGTCCGCTGCCTCGTCCGGGGCAGCGTCCGCGGCGCGGAATCCCGAGGCCGGTATACCCGGTGCGCCGGTGGCCTGCGCGGCCTGCTTGGCTTCCCCGGGGGCCGCCGCCGCCGCGATGCCGGGAGCCGCGGTCGGCAATACGGTCATCGCCGGAACTTCGGCCTCCGGCGTTTCCGGTGTCTCCGCAGTGGTGTCGGCCTCGGAAGTCGCCTTGGTCTCGTCCTTCTCCTCGGCTTCGTCCTTGGCTTTGGTGGGAACCGGCATGGACGGGCCGTCGCCGAGCAGCCCGGTGCTGCGGGTCATTCCCCCCATCGGCATCGGCATCGGCATCATGCCGAAGCCGCCGACACCCGGACTGGCTGCGCCGGAATTCGCGGTAGTGGCCGCCGCGCTGCCGACATCGGTTCCGGCCGCGGTGCCGCCGGTGTAGGCACCCGCGTCACCGCCGGTGTAGGCGGCCGGCGCGAGTCCGCTGCCGGCGCTGCCCACGCCGCCTCCACCGCCGCCGCCGGCAGCAGCAGCAGCAGCGCCCTCGGTTCCGGTGGTTCCGGGCGCGGCACCTCCGCCGGTGCTCGCACCACTAACGCCGGCAGCGGCGCCGCCGCCACCGGCGGCCGCGGCACCCACGCCACCGGCAATGCCGGCGGCCAGCGCCGGGAAGCTCTGCAACACCGACTGCCACGGCACCACCTGGGCGGCAGCGGCCGCCGCCCCCGAGTAGTAGCCGGCCATAGCGGAGACGTCCTGGGCCCACATCTCCTCGTAGATGCTCTCGGCCAGCGCGATCGCCGGTGCATTCTGACCGAACAGGTTCGACATGACCAGCTGGACGAACGCGTTGCGGTTGGCATCCACCGCACCCGGGTGAATGGTGGCGGCCCGAGCCGCCTCGAAAGCACTGACCACGGCCATCGCCTGCCCGGCCGCACCCTGAGATTGCGCCGCCGCTGCCGCCAGCCAGCCGGCATAGGGCGCGGCCGCGGCCGCCATGGCTGCCGACGCAGCACCCTGCCATGCCTGGCCGGCCAGGTTCGAGATCACCGATCCGAACGACTGGGCGGCCGTACCCAACTCGGCAGCCAGCCCGTCCCAGGCCGCGGCCGCCTGCAGCATCGGCCCGCTACCCGCACCGAGGAACATCCGCAGCGAATTGATCTCCGGTGGCAATGTAAAGAAGCTCACAGGCCCAGTCCCTCCCAGATCGGTCCCAGCAAGATTGTGGGCAACTGCGCTGACCTCGCCGAAAGCCGCGCAGGTAACTGATCCAACAGTAACAACAACCGCTCCGTACGTCTGGCCGTCGGGACAGATCCACAGTATTTCGCTCGGCTACGTATATGCCCACCTCACCGCCGCGAGGCTGAGGACCTATAGCCATATTCCGAAGGCCTTTCGGCCCTAAACGAAAACTTGGCACCCGTCAACTATCGAGAGACGTCAGCGGCGATACCCCCACGGGTTTCCACGGCAGTGACGTCTGGGCAGAGCAGTGGTTTCGGGAGCAAGGGGTCGGCGATGTCGTTCTTACTGGTGTCGCCGGAGACAGTGGCGCAGGCGGCAACGGATCTGGCGCGGATCGGTTCGGCTGTCAGCGCCGGTAATCCGGCGGCGGCGCTGCCGACGACCCAGATGGCGGTGGCGGCCGGCGACGAGGTGTCGGCGGCGATTGCCGCGCTGTTCGGCACCCATGCGCAGCAGTACCAGGTGCTGGCCGAGCGGGCGGCGAGCTATCAGGAACAGTTCGTAGCGGCGTTGAGCTCGACTGCCGCGGAGTAGGCCGGGGCGGAGGTCAGTGCGGCGGCATGGCTGCAGGGTTCGGCGGCGGCGGCTTCTCCGATCGCCAATGGGTTTCAGCTGTTGATCTACGGGCCGACGCACACGGTGAGCCAGTGCTGGATCAACAGCGTGTTCGGTCAGGTGCTGGACCCGATCATCAACTTCCCCACCCAGCTGCTGTTGGGGCGTGACCTGATCGGCAACGGTGCACCGGGTACGGCGGCAAGTCCCACCGGCGGCGCCGGCGGGTTGTGGTTCGGCGACGGTGGGACAGGCTACAGCCCAACCGGCAGTACCCCGCTGGCCGGTGGCGCTGGCGGTGCCGCGGGGCTGATCGGAACCGGGGGCGCCGGGGGCGCCGGGGTGGCCGGCGGGGCCGGTGGCACCGGTGGGGCCGGTGGTTGGTTGATGGGCAACGGCGGTGCCGGGGGCGCCGGTGGCGCCGCGATCAGCGTGGGAGGTGTCGGGGGTTCCGGGGGCGCCGGCGGGCAGGCATTGTTGTTCGGCGACGGCGGAGTCGGCGGCGGCGGCGGGACCGGCGCACACGGCGCGCTTGGGCACAACGGCGTCGGCTTCGGTGACTCCGGAGCCGCCGGCGGCAACGCCGGCATGGGCGGAATCGGCGGGGCTGGCGGCCGTGGCGGGGTGATTGTGGGTGATGGCGGCGACGGCGGGCTCGGCGGAGTCGGCGGAGCCGGCGGAGCCGGGGGCAACGGGGTGACCGGCGCGGCCGGTGTGGCCGGGGTGAACAGCGGCGCCGGCGGTATCGGCGGGTCCGGTGGTGACGGCGCTCTGGGCGGCGACGGCGCCATGGGCGGAGCCGCCGGCGCGGGCGGCCTGTTCGGTCAGAGCGGCGCCGGGGGTAACGGCGGTGCCGGCGGGGCCGGCGGGGCCGCCGGATTGCCCGGCGACGGCGGTGCCGGTGCGGCCGGTACGGCGAGCTTCATTGATGGCGGGGCCGGCGGGTACGGCGGCAATCCCGGCATCGCGGCTGGTGGTGGCCATGGTGGTGCGGCTGGCGGCTCGGGTGGACTCGCGGGGGCTGACGGCAGCGCTGGGGCCGCCGTGATCAGCGGCGGGTCCGGCGGCGCGGGTGGGGCCGGATTCAGCGCGCTCGCTGCCGGCGTCAGTGGCGGCGCCGGCGGGAACGGCGGTAACGGCGGTTCGGTCGGCAATGGCGGGGCTGGCGGGGTCGGCGGCAATGGCGCCGCCGGCACCGCCGGTCCCGGCGGGACCGGCCCGGGCGAATCCGGCTCCCCCGGCATGACCGGCGGGGCCGGCGGCAAGGGCGGCGCGGGCGGCCAAGGCGGTGCGGTCTCCGGCAACGGAGGGGCCGGCGGGGCCGGCGGCAATGGCGCCGCCGGCGGCAACGGCGGGGACGGAGTAACCGGTGACGCCGGGACGGCCGAGATCAACAACGGCGCCGGTCACAACGGTGGCTCTGGCGGCAACGGCGGGGCCGGCGGGGCCGGCGGCAGCGGCGGCGACGGCGGCACCGCCGCCCACGGCACCGTCGGCGTCAACGGCAACGGCGGCGCCGGCGGCCACGGCGGCACCCCCGGAACCCCCGGCGACGGCGGCGCCGGGGCAGCAGGCGACGCCCTGTTCATCAACGGCGGAGCCGGCGGCAACGGCGGCAACCCCGGCGCCGTCGGTGCCGGCGGCAACGGCGGCAACCCCGGCACCGGCGGCACCGGCGGCACCAAAGGCCTCGATGGCGGAGGCGGAGCCGCAATCATCAGCGGCGGCAACGGCGGCAACGGCGGCGCCGGATTCAACGCGATCGCCGCAGGCGTCAATGGCGGCAACGGCGGGGCCGGCGGCAACGGCGGCTCGGTCGGCAATGGCGGAGCAGGCGGGGTCGGCGGCAACGGCGCCGCCGGCACCGCCGGTACCAGCGGCGCCAACGCAACCACGCTGGGCGCCAACGGCGAGGACGGAACGGCTGGGGGCAACGGCGGTAACGGAGGCACCGGCGGGGCCGGCGGTCTAGGCGGCTCGACATCCGGTAACGGCGGCGCAGGCGGTAAAGGTGGGCTCGGCGCGGCCGGCGGCAGCGGCGGCAATGGCGGCACCGGTGCCGATGGCAACCCCCTCGGCAGCGCGTTCGGGGGTAACGGCGGAGTGGGCGCGGGTGGCGGCGCCGGCGGTACCGGCGGGGCCGGCGGGGCCGGCGGCGGGGTCCTGGGCGCGGGCACCCCTGGCAACGGCGGGGCCGCCGGCAATGGTGGCGCCGGCGGGGCGCCCGGTGACGGAGGTGCGGGCGGTAATGGCGTCACGGCGTTGAGCTTCGCCGGCAACGGCGGTGCCGGCGGAAACGGGGGCAACCCGGGCGCCGGTGGTGGTGGCGGCACCGGCGGCGTGGCAGGCGGTACCAGCGCTCAGCCAGGGGCGGACGGCATCGCCGGCAGCACGCCCACCAGCGGCGGCAATGGGGGCTTCGGTGGCAACGGCGGCAACGGCGTTACACCCTTCGGCTCGTACCAGACCGGTGTACAGGGTGGCAACGGCGGCGCCGGCGGCAACGGCGGGTCGGTCGGTAACGGCGGGGCCGGCGGTAGCGGCGGCAGCGGCGGTAACGGCGGCAACGGCGCTTTCGCTGGTAATGGCCAGCCAGGCCAATCCGGTGGCGCCGGCGGCACCGGCGGCGTCGGCGGCTCGGGGGGCTCGGTATCCGGTCACGGCGGCACCGGAGGTACCGGCGGGGTCGGGGGCAACGGCGGCAGCGGCGAGCTGGGTTACAGCGACGCACACCTGTCTGGCGGTACCGGTGGTAGCGGCGGCGGCGGCGGCGCCGGCGGCGCTGGCGGGGCCGGCGGCACCGCCCTGGGATCAGGCAACGGCGGCAGCGGCGGGTCCGGCGGCAACGCCGGCAACGCCGGCAACGGCGCGGGCGGCGGTACCGGCGGCGTCAGCTTCGGGCCGACACAAGACGGCTTGACGGGCGGTCAGGGCGGCGGTGGTGGTAACGGCGGCGTCGGGGGCACCGGCGGAACCGGCGGCTCCGCCCTGGGATCAGGCACCGGCGGCAAAGGCGGGGCTGCCGGCAACGGCGGCAACGGCGGAGCGCCCGGCGATGGCGGCAACGGCGGCAACGGCATCAACGGCGGCAACGGCGGCAACGGCGGCAACGGCGGCGACCCCGGCGCCGGCGGCAACGCCGGCGCCATTGGGACGGGCGGCACCGGCGGGGGCGGCAGCGGGAGCGACGGCGCGCCCGGCACGCCAGGCACCATGCCCGCCAGCGGTGGCGGCAACGGCGGCAACGGCGGCAACGGCGCCCACGCCGTCATCGCCGGCGCCAACGGCGGCGGCGGCGGGGCCGGCGGCAACGGCGGGCTCGTCGGCAACGGCGGTAACGGTGGGGCCGGCGGCAACGGCGCGGCCGGCACCGCCGGGCCCGACGGTGTCCTGCCGGGTGAGTCCGGCACCAACGGCATGACCGGCGGAGCCGGCGGCAACGGCGGGGCCGGCGGCCAAGGCGGCGCGATCGCCGGCAACGGCGGCAACGGCGGGAACGGCGGCGCCGGGGCGACCGGCGGTAACGGCGGCAACGGGGTGACCGGCGCTCCCGGCGTGGCCGGCATCAACGACGGTGCCGGTCAAAATGGCGGCAACGGTGGCCGAGGGGGCGACGGCGGGGGCGGCGGCGCCGGAGGCAACGGCGGAACGGCCGCCCACGGCATCGTGGGCATCAACGGCAACGGCGGGGACGGCGCCAACGGCGGCAAAGCGGGAACAGCCGGCGACGGCGGCGCCGGCGCGGCCGGCACCCTGACCGACCCCAATGGCGGGGCCGGCGGCAAGGGCGGCAACCCCGGTGGACCCAGCAGCGGAGGCACCGGCGGCGCGGCCGGCATCGGGGGCACCGGCGGCAGCCAGGGTGGGCAAGGCAACGACGGGACCGCGCCCGTCAGTGGCGGCAATGGCGGGGCCGGCGGCGCCGGCTTCGATGCCATCATCGCCGGCGCCGACGGCGGCAACGGGGGCGCCGGCGGCAACGGCGGAACCGTAGGCAACGGCGGCAACGGGGGCAACGCTGGCAGCGGCGCGGCCGGCGCGGCCGGCGGCAACGGCGGCAGCGGCGGTTACGGCGGCGCCGGCGGCAACGGCGGTACCGGCGGCAATGCGGGCCGCGGCGGTAACGGCGGCAGCGGCGGCGCGGGCGGCGCTGACGCCGGGTTCGGCGGGGGCATCGCCCCGGCCGGCGGAAACGGTGGCAACGGCGGCGACGCCGGGACCCCAGGTAGCGGTGGCACCGGCGCCACCGGCGGCAACGGCGGCAACGGCGGCGCCGGCAGCACCGGTAATAACGCCCTCGCCACCGCCACCGGCCAGGTCGGTGGCGCCGGCGGCACCGGCGGGAATGGCGGCGACGCCATCGGCACCGGCAGCATCGGCGGTGCCGCCGGCAGCGGTGGAAACGGCGGCGCGGGCGGCACCGGCGGTCCTGGCACCATCAGCGGCACCCCGGCCGGCGGAAACGGCGGAAACGGCGGCGACGCCGGCACCGCGGGCGCCGGCGCGATCGTCGGCGGCGGCGCCAAAGGCGGTAATGGCGGCAACGGCGGCGACGGCGGCATCGGTGCGAACGGCATCCCCGGCGCGAGCGCCAACAACGGCGGTACCGGCGGCAACGGCGGCAGCGGAGGCAACGCCACCGGCACCGGCGGTTTTAGTGGCAGCGGCGGGGCCGGCGGTAACGGCGGCCACGGCGGAACCGGCGGTGCTGACACCGGTTCCGGCGGCCGGACCGGCGGAGATGGCGGCTCAGGCGGCAACGGCGGCAATGCCGGCACGATCGGCAGCGGGGCCATCTCAGGCAACGGCGGCGCCGGCGGCAGCGGCGGCAACGGCGGTGCCGGAAGCGCCGGCGCATCGACCGC
>NZ_JCALCX010000046.1:0-33066 GCF_059812565.1 Mycobacterium sp. NGS49
ATTGTTCTGCACCACATACCCACCGGTGACCGTCGTCGTCCCGTACTGCGTGGAAATCACCGTCCCACCCGGCGGCGGCGTCGTCGGCGGCGTGATCGGCGGAGTCGTCGGCGGAGTCGTCGGCGGCGTCGTCGGCGGCGTGGCCGGCGGCTCGACAGTGACCGGGCTCCCGTTGAGCAGCAGATTCGTCGGGGGCGCGTAGCTGCCGGTATGCGCGGCCTGGAAACCGACTTCCACGGTCGTGCCCGGGGCAATCGTGGCGTTGTAGCCGGCCGGGGTGATGCTGTACTGCTGAGCTCCCGGCGCTGCGAGTTGGCCGCCCCATGCGCTCGTCACCGCCGAGCCGGTGGGCATATTGAATTGCAGCTGCCAATTGTTGATCGGCGCCGCACCGGAATTGGTGATCGTGTACTTGCCGATGAAGCCGCCATCCCACTGCGAGGCAGTCGTGTACGTGGCGGACAGCCCGGTCGGTGTCGTCGGTGTCGTCGGTGTCGTCGGTGTGGTCGGCGTGGTCGGCGTGGTCGGCGTCGTCGGCGTGGTCGGCGTGGTCGGGGTACTGGGCTCGTTCGGTGTCGACGTGGACGGCGCCGTCGGGGCCGGGCGGCCGGTCAACAGGCTCACCACGCCCTGCATTTGCTGCTCTGCGTTCCGCAGCGAGGTTGCTATGGCGGTTTCGGCGCCGGCATACCATTGCGCACCCGCGTTGAGCGCCTGCACGATCTGGGCGTTGACGTTCGCCACCAACTGCGCACTGATTGCCTGGTACTGCCGTGCGTGCAGGTTCAGGAATCCGTTGATGGCCGCCGATATCTCATCGATACCGAGTGCCGCCAGCCCCGTCGTCGGGGCCGCGGCCGCGGCGTTGGCGGCGCTGAGCGATGAACCGATGCCGGCGACGTTCGCCGCGGTGGCCGCCAGCACCTCCGGTTCGACAATCACGTAAGACATGTCCAATTCCTTAGATCACGAAACAATATTTGTCCTATAACGGACATATATTGAACGGACAAAGCATTTGCTCAGAACCTAGCACGTGGCGGTCCACCGAGTGGACGGAAAGCCAATTCCTTAAACACGTGGGTCGTATTGTCAAACAGCTCTACAAACTATCGGCAATGCGCACGCGGGTACCAAAACTGGATAGCGGCGCATTACTTTGCGCAACGGAATGAATGGTTAGCCGGGCGCAATAATTGCCGGCTGGCGGCTCTACACCACTCCGCGCAGCGCGGCCGCACCGAACATCTGTTCCATCATCGACGAGTAGTCGGGGCCGCGTCGGAGCATGTGACCACCGTCGACGTTGATGCACTGGCCGGTGATGAAACTGGCGGCATCACTGAGCAGGAACATGGCCAGATTGGCGACGTCCTCGACTTCACCGACCCGGGGCAGCGGCGTGCACAGCGCGTAGTCGCCGCTGATCTCCGGCGACTGGATGACGCTGGCGTCGACCAGATCGGTGCGGATCAGGCCGGGGCGGATGCTGTTGGCCCGCACCCATGACGGCCCGAGCTCGTCGGCGGCCAGTTGCATCAGGTGGTCGATGGCCGACTTGGTCACCCCGTAGGGCCCGAACCACCGGTGGGTATTACTGGCAGCGATCGACGAGATCGCGACGAAGGAGCCGCCGCCACCGCGCACCATCTCCCGCGCCGCGTGCTTGAGCACGTACATCGTGCCGTTGACGTTCAGGTCGACGGTGCGGCGCCACGCCTCGGAGTCCGTATGGGTGATCGGCCCGACGGTCAAGGACCCGCCGGCGCTGTGCACCACACCGTGCAGGCGCCCGTGCCACGCCGTTGCGGCGTCCACCACTCGGGCGACCTCGTCTTCGTTGGTCACGTCGACGGGCTCATAGCGAATCGAGCCGGACAGCTGCAGCCCCTCGACCTCGGCCACGGCCCCGGCCAGCCGGTCGGCGTTGCGGCCCGCGATCACCACGGACGCTCCGCCGTCGACCAGACCGGTCGCCACCGCCTTGCCGATACCGCTACCGCCTCCGGTGACCAGGTACGTCCGGTCGTGGAATGAAAGCTGCACAGAGACCCCTCGCACCGAAAGTTACAACAGGTTCCGACTATCGAACCACGGGCCTCACGGCGTATCGCGGCGGGCGACCCTGGTCGGCCTGGCGGTCCGCCAGTCCTCGACTTCGGGCGGGAGCCCGACCGGGAATCTGTTCTCGTTGTGGGCCGCCCAGTGCGCGTGCCCGAGTTCGTGGACGTGGAACGCGTGGCGCAGCGCCTCGGTGAAGCCCATGGCGTCGGCGGCGGCATTGACCGAGGCCTTCACCAGCAGCGAGGCCATGGTGGGCCGTTCGGCGATGCGCCGCGCGAATTCCAGGGTCTTGTCCTCCAGCTCGTCGAGCGGGAACACCTTCGACACCATGCCCAGGCGGTAGGCCTCGTCGGCATCCAGGGAATCACCGGTCAGCAACAGCTCCTTGGCCTTGCGGGCACCGAACTCCCACGGATGGGCGTAGTACTCGACGCCCGGCATGCCGAGCCGCACCGCGACCACGTCGCTGAACTTCGCGTTGTCGGCCGCGACGATCAGATCGCACGCCCAGATCAGCATCAGACCGGCCGAGATGGCGTTGCCCTGCACCTGGGCGATGGTGATCTTGCGCAGGTCACGCCAGCGGCGGGTGTTCTCGAAGAAGAAGTGCCACTCCTGGTGATAGAGCTTCTCGACGATCGGCTCCAGCGTGCCGCCGTGGGAGCGGAAGGTCGGGTGCTGGTGCGGCCCGGGCTTGCGCTCCAGCAACGCCTCCTCCGACCCCAGGTCGTGGCCGGCGGAGAAGTTGCGGCCACGCGCCGCCAGGATCACCACGCGCACCGTGTCGTCGGCTTCCGCACGCGAGAATGCCTCGTCCAGCTGGACCAACAGGGTCCGGTTCTGCGCGTTGTGGGCATCGGGCCGGTTCAGCCAGATCCGCGCAATGCGGCCCTCGTCGAGGGTTTCGTAGACGACCATCTGCGGGGGTCCGGCTTCCTGGGATTGCGCGTCGGTCCCGGCCGCAACACCGGCCTGATCGGAAACGGTCATACCGCCCACCTCACTTGTCACGGGCTTGGGCTTTACACATTACGGCGAGTGTGTAAGCGGGCCACCGCAGGGGTCGCCGACTCGGAACCGGCCGCCACCCGGCTTGGCTTACAGTTAACTCATGCCCACAAAAACGGACCATGGTGACATAGGCGACGTGGAACCGCTGGCTGACAGCACCGCGAGCCAGGCCCGGCGTGTCGTTGCCGCTTACGCGACCGACGCCGATGAATGCCGCATCTTCTTGTCCATGCTCGGCATTGGTCCGGCGAAGCACGACAGCTAATGGCGGCGAGGGGCGGCCGAGCCTCAGGGGCCAAGTCTGCAGAGTTCGGGGACTCCGACTTCGTGGTGGTCGCCAACCGGCTGCCGGTCGACATGGAGCGACTGCCCGACGGCACCACCAACTGGAAGCGCAGCCCCGGTGGACTGGTCACCGCGCTGGAACCGTTGCTGCGCAAACGTCGCGGCGCGTGGATCGGTTGGCCCGGCCTGGTCAGTGACGAGGTGGCGGAGCCGGACGAGGCGCCGATCATCCAGGACGACCTGCAGCTTCACCCGGTATGGCTGAGCTCCGACGACGTCGCCGAGTATTACGAGGGCTTCTCCAACGCCACCTTGTGGCCGCTGTACCACGACGTCATCGTCAAGCCGATCTACCACCGCCAATGGTGGGAGCGCTATGTCGACGTCAACCGCCGCTTCGCCGAGGCCACCGCACGCGCGGCCGCCGAGGGCGGCACGGTCTGGGTGCAGGACTACCAGCTGCAACTGGTGCCGAAGATGCTGCGCACCATGCGCCCCGACCTGACCATCGGGTTCTTCCTGCACATCCCCTTCCCGCCCATCGAGCTGTTCCGCCAGCTGCCCTGGCGCACCGAGATCATCGAAGGCCTGCTCGGCGCGGATCTGGTGGGGTTCCACTTGTCCGGCGGTGCCCAGAACTTCCTCTACCTGGCGCGCCAACTGCTCGAAGCCAACACCTCGCGGGGGACGATCGGCGTGCGTTCGCGGTTCGGCGAGGTGGAGTTCGACAACCGAACCGTCCGGGTGGGCGCCTTCCCCATCTCCATCGACTCCGGAGCGCTCGATCACGCGGCCCGCGACCGCACCATCCGCCGCCGGGCCCGCGAAATCCGCGCCGAGCTCGGCAACCCGCGCAAGGTGCTGCTCGGCGTCGACCGGCTCGACTACACCAAGGGCATCGACGTGCGGCTCAGGGCCTTCAACGAACTGCTCGAAGAGGGTCGCGCCAAGCGCGACGACACCGTCCTGATCCAACTGGCCACACCCAGCCGGGAGCGCGTCGAGAGCTACCAGATACTGCGTAACGACATCGAGCGCCAGGTAGGCCACATCAACGGCGAGTACGCCGAGGTCGCCCACCCCGTGGTCCACTACCTGCACCGGCCGGTCCCGCGTGACGAACTCATCGCGTTCTTCGTGGCCAGTGACGTCATGCTGGTCACCCCGATGCGGGACGGGATGAACCTGGTGGCCAAGGAGTACGTCGCCTGCCGCAGCGACCTGGGTGGCGCGTTGGTGCTGTCCGAATTCACCGGTGCCGCAGCCGAACTCCGTCAGGCCTACCTGGTCAACCCGCACGACCTGGAGGGCGTCAAGGACGCGATCGAGGCGGCGCTCAACCAAACCGACGAGGAAGGCCGGCGCCGGATGCGCGCGATGCGCCGTCAGGTGCTCGCCCACGACGTGGATCGTTGGGCCAGGTCATTCCTCGACGCGCTCGCCTCGTCGACGGAAGAGGCGCACGGGGTCTGACCGGTCGAACCCTTGGTTTTCGCAGCGCATCGCTGTGATACTGGACGAGTGAGAATCCGTCGCGGGTTGGCCGCCGGTGCCGCCATCGGCTCAGCAGTCGCAGCAGGAATGGCGCTGGAATCGGAAAGCCCCGCCTATGCGATCGGTCCCCCCGCCGACGGCACCTATGCGTTCAATCAGGCCGGCGTTTCCGGGGCCAGTTGGGCCATCACAGCGCTGTGCGTGCAGCCGTCCGGAACCCGCAATATGAACGACTATTCCGACCCGATCGTCTTCGCGATGAACTGCGCGCTGAACGTGGTCAGCACCACCCCGGCAAATAACACTCGTGCCGAAAACCTGCAGAACTTCAGCGCCAGAGCCCGGATGAGCAGCATGCTGTGGACCTTCACGGTGAACAAGTCCGAAGGTGTCAGCTGCCCCGGTGGCGGCTTCGGCGATACCAGCGAGACCTACGCATTCAGCGACGAAACTCTGACCGGCACGCACACCACGTTGCACGGCGCGGTATGCGGCCTACAGCCGGACATGAAGAAGGAACCGTTCTCGCTGTCACTGACCGGGCCCCCACCGAGTCCGGTCGAGCGTTACCCGATCGACTGCAACCAGATCGCCATCTGCTTCTAGATCGGCGTGATATAGGCGATCAGCCACCTACCGTCGACGCGCTTGAATTCGACGCGAAGCCGGCTGCCGTCATAGTGCGGCTCCCGCGACTTGTCGGTCACGATGCGGTTCATGTACACCAACGCGGTCGCCGAATTGCGTTTGGCGGCCATCACTCCCACGCCCACGACGTCGGCCTGGACCACCATCTGGCGCTTCTTCGCCTCGGGGATGATCTGCGCGTTGACGATCTTCTTGAACTCCTGGCGGTAATCGGGCGTCAACAGCGGATACACGTCGTTGAGACTGCGCTCGATGGTCTGGAAGTCGTAGCCGAAAAACTGCGGAATCTCCTTCTCGGCCAGCTTCGGCAACTCCGCCCGGGCCGCCTGTTCGCCGCGCGTCTCCACCCGGTCCCAGTAGAACCAGCCGCCGACGGCCGACAGCCCCACCACGACCGAGACGGTGAGTACGCCGGCGAGGGTGACCAGCCACCGCAACCGGCGCATCAGTTGCCTCCGTTGGGATACATCAGGTCGTAAGCCGTCATCTGGCCGCGCTCGTCCTGGTGCACGATGACGCGCAGCCGGTACGGCTCGGACGGCTTGTTGACCCCGTCGATATCGGCAACGGTCACGCGCACCGCCACCAACACCGACGCGTTGTCGCTAACGGTGTCGATGCTTTCCAGCGCGGCACCGTTGATGACGGCTTCGGAGGTCGCGTTGGTCTTGCGGTAGAGCTGCTTGAGGAATTCGACATTCTCGGTGCCGAACTTGCTGCGCAGCGGCCCGCTGGTGCCGTTGACGAACCGGTTGACCGACTCGTCGATGGTGTCCTGGGTGTAGCTGTACATGTTGACCACGGTCTGCGAGGCCGTGTCCACAAAGCGCTGCTCGCGGGCCTGCCGCGCGTCGGCCACCCGGTGCTGTGAGATCAGCGCGACCACACCCCACACCAGTGCCGCGATCAGCACCACCGACGCGGCGAGCGAAATCCAGCCGACCATCCGGGCGTGCGGACGCCGCCGCCGGGGTGGCCGGGCGGTGACCGACCCGCCCTTCTTGACCGGCCGCTTCGGCGCGGGCTTGGCATCGACAACAGAGTCGGCGCCCGATGCGGCCGCGGCGCCGTCTTCGGCCACCGCGGCGCTGACGGACGCGTTGCGGGGCGGACCCGCCGCGCGTGACGCCCGCCGGCGGACGCGCTGCGTCGGCGCCTGTTCTTCTACCACCACTTGATCCACTAAGAAGGTTTCGGAGTGAGCATCAGGTCCACCCAGCTCTCGGCGCTGGTAGTACCGGTGATGCCGGACGCGAAGATACCAGTGCCGCCCGCGGGATCCCTGAACCGGCCGGTGGCCGGGTCGTAGGTGGAATACGCCGCCCCGTCGGCCTGCGGTGCGGGACCGGTCCCCACCGGCGGCGGTGGCGGCTCGATGAACTTGGGGTACGGAATCTGGGGCGGCACCGGCGGGTAGTTCGGCGGCATCCACGCGGGGTTGCCCGGCGGCGGTCCGCTGTTGTTGGGCGGCGGCGGGTCATAGGCGGGCTGATTCGGCGCCGGACCCGGACCCGGCGTCACACCCGGCGGCGGCGGACCGACGATGGGAATGCCCGGGTCGGGGTCGGTTCCCGGCGGGATGAACGGGAAGTGGTTGGGCGGCAGGATGTTCAGCCCGTTGGTCACCGGCGTGCCGTAGGGGATGGGCGGGCCGCGCCACGGGTTGGTGCCGACCGGCACGTATCCGCGGGGGTCCCGGCACATTTGCACGGTAGGGGCCCGCTTGCCCGGGAACTCCTGGCACGGGTAGTTGCGGGCGCCACGCACATCGCTGGGGTCGTTCTGCGCGGTCTTGCAGTACATGTCGCGCGGCACTTCGCGCACCGTCTCGTCGGCGGGCGTGCGCATCAACGGCGCCGGAATGAAACCGGTGCTGCACGGCGGCGGATCGTTCAGGTCGACCTTGAAGTCCAGCTTCGCGCCCTCATCCTGAGGTTGGCCGCCGGCGGCGGTGGTGATCGCGGCGAACAGCGCCGGGAAGACGACCAGCAGCTGCTCGATCGACTTGTGGTAGATCACCCCTACCCGGCCCAGGTTGGCCATGTTCGCGGCCAGCGCCGGGAAGGACGGGCGGATACCGGAGAACGTCTCATTGGCCTCGTCAAGCGCTCCCGGCGCCGTCGCCAGGGTGTCCCGCAGCCTCGGGTCGGCCCGGCGCACCTCGGAGGTGAACCTCGCCAGCCCGTCGGACAGCGACTTGATGTCTGCGCCGGCGCGGACCTGGGCCTGCAGGAAGGGGCCGGCCTGATCGATCAGCTGGGAGACCTGCGGGTAATTGGTGTTGGCCTCGTCCACCAGCAACCGGGCGGATTCCACCAGCCGGGCCAGCTCCGGGCCGGTGCCGTTGGTCGCCAGGAACGCTTCATGCAGCACCTCGCGCAGTCGCGTGTCGCCAAGGCTGTTGACCAGCGTTTCAGCCTTCTTCAGCAAATCGGCCACGTCCTGACCGATACGGGTGTTGTTACGGTCGATACTCGCGCCGTTGCGCAACTTGCCCGGCGCCGGATTGGCGGGCGGGACGAGGTCGACGTACTGCTCACCGATCGCCGAGACACTCTTGACGGTCGCGATGACATTCGACGGGATCGGGGTGCCGCTGTTGAGGCGCATTTCGGCGGTGACGCCGTTCGAGTTGAGCCGCACCGACTCCACCCGGCCCACCGCCACGCCGCGGTAGGTGACGTTGGCGTTCTTGTACAGGCCGCCGCCCGCGACGAAATCGGCGCTGACACCGTAGGTTCCGATGCCGAACGTCGAGGGCAGGCGCAGATAGAAGATCCCCATCACGGTCAGGGTGATCACGGTGATCACCGCGAATATGGACAGCTGGATCTTGGTGAGTCTGTCGATCATGTTCCCGCCTCTACTGTGCCGCCGTGCCGGGCGGAATCTTGAACGGGTCGGCCGCTTGGCCGGAAAGGTTGGCCAGTTCGCCCATCAGGAAGTCGGGCGGGGTGAGCACCTCGTCCATGTGCATCATGTTCGGGTCCAGGGCGTAACTGGTGGTGAAGAACGTCTCACCGAGGCGGCGCAGGGTCAGGTCGAACGTGGTGAACACGTTGAGGTAGTCACCGCGCACCGCCTGCTTGATGCCGAAGTTGGGGAACGGGAACGTCAGCATGATCTGCAGGGAGGTGACGAAGTTCTTCTTGTTGTCGTTGAGCGCCTTCAGTGCCGAGTACAGGTCTTTGAGGTCGGCGGCGAAGTCGGCCTTGGTCTTGGACAGCACGTTCGACGTGACCAGCGCCAGCCTGTTCAGCGCGCCGAACGCCTGGACGATGTTGTCCCGGTTCTTGTTCAGCACGCGCAATGCCTCGGGCAGCGTGTCCAGCGCCCGGCCCAGGTTGTCCTTGTCCCGCGCCAGGATCGCCGAGAACCGGTTCAGTCCCTCCATCGCGGCGATGATGTCGTTGACCTGCTTGTTGAGCCCGGACGTCAACTCCGCGAGCCTTGGCACCAGGTCGACGAACTGGCCCTGCCGGCCGGCGACCGCCTGATAGGTCTCGTCGGTGATCTCTTCGAGCGCACCGACGTTGCCCTTGTTGACCACCACACCGAGAGCGGAGAACACTTCCTCGGTGGTCGGGAACCGACCCGTCCTGGACTCCGGAATTCGCGATCCGTTGCCCAGCCTGCCCGTCGGGCTCTGGTCGGTGGGCGGAGCCAACTCGATGTGCAACGAACCCAGCAACGACGTTTGGGCGACCTTCGCGACCGCGTTCGCGGGAAGCACCGCGTTCTTGTCCACCGCCAGTTTCACCGCGGCGTAGAAGGACCCGTCCGAACGCTGCTCGGCCGAGATGCCGGACACACTGCCCACGGTGACGTCGTCGACCATGACCGGCGAGTTCTGCGGCAATGTCGACACATCGGGCAGTTCGACGGTGATCGTGTAGTTGCCGCTGCCGTGGCCGGCGGTGCCGGGCAGCGACAGAGAATTCAGCCCACTGAACGCGCAACCCGAGAGCAAGGTGCCGGCGGCGACCAGCACACCGGCGCGCAACAGGATTCGCTTCATCGACCCGCTCCTTGTTCCGCAGGTAGCGGACCGGGGGCCGCGGGAGCGGGACCGGGCGCCGGTCCCGGCGCCGGTCCGTACCCCGGCGGCGTACCCGGACCCGGCCCGGGAGCGGTCGGGACGAACAGGCTCTGCAGGTCCGTGGTGTTGCCGGGCGCCTGCTGGCCCGAACCCTTGGCCGGAATCCAGGTCAGCTCCGGCACCGGAGTCTCGGCCTTGGCCTGGGTGGCCGGGGTGTCGTAGATGATCTGACCCTTGTAGGCCGTGATCGTGTTGATCGGGTGGAACATGATCGGCGGGAAGTTCACGGTGAGCCGGCGTAGCACCGGACCCAACCGCTCACGACAGATCTCCGCCCGCTTGAAGTACTCGGGCCCCGCCGGCCCCGCCGCGGTGTCGAACGAGCCGCCACAGATGAACTGCGTGGGATTCAGGAAGTTGGGCAGCGACAACAGACCGTTCAGCGTGCCTTGTGCCGGGTCGTAGATGTTGTAGAAGTTGGCGATACCGGGGCCCGCGACGTGCAGCACCTGCTCGATGTTCTCGCTCTGATCGCTCAGCGTCTGGGTGAAGTCGGTGAGCTGGTTGACCGTCTCGATCAACGTCGAGTTGTTCTCGTGCAGGAATCCCCGGACATCCGAGAGCGCCTGGTTGAGCGAACCCAGCGTGTGGTCGAGGTCGCGCGAGCTGTCGGCAAGCACCTGCGACACCGATGCCACGTGGCCGGCGAACTGCACGATCTGCTCGTTGCTCTGTGAAAGCGCGTCGACGAGCACCTGCAGGTTCTTGACCGTGCCGAAGATGTCGTTGCGCGAATCTCCGAGGCGCCCGGCGACTTGCGCCAGTTCGCGCAGGGCGTTGTGGAAAGAGTCGCCGTTGCCGTTGAGCGTGTCCGCGGCCTGGTTGATCGCCGCGCCCAACGGTCCCTGCATCTCCCCCGCCGCCGGGCTGAGCGACACGGACAGCTGGGTGAGCGCTTCCTTGACCTCGTCCCACTCCACCGGCACCGCGGTTCGGGTCAGGTCGATGCTCGCACCGTCCGGCAGCGCGGGCCCACCGGTGAACGCGGGGGCGAGCTGGATGAAGCGGGCGGCCACCAGGTTCGGCGACATGATCACGGCCTTGGCGTCGGCGGGAATCTTGACGCCGTCGGACACCCGCATGGTGATCTTGACGTCGGACGCGCGCGGATCGATTGACTCGATCTCCCCCACCGGGACACCCAGCACGCGGACCTGGTCACCGGGATAGAGCCCGACCGCCGAGGTGAAGTAGGCGGTGAGCTTGCGGCCACCGCCGCCGGCCGAGAACAGCACATACGCGCCGCCCACCAGCACCGCCACCAACACGACGATGGTGACGGCCCGCAGGCCCTTGCTGCCGAATCGTTTTGCCGTCGTCATGGCGACTTCGGCCTGATCGTCCAGCGCTCCTGGATCATGCCGCGCAGGTAGTCCGCGAAGCTGTCCGGCAGCTTGCCGGGCTGGAACACCGCGTCGAACATGGTCGCCACCAGCGGCGCCGGGATGGCGCCGAAGACGTTGACATTGAACCCGGGACCCGAGCCCACCACCTCGCCCAGCGTGGTGGCGTACGTCGGCAACCTCTTGAGAGCCTCGGTGATGTAGTCGCGGCGCTCGTTCAGGTTGGCCAGCACCTGGTTGATCTTGGTCAGGGCCGGGCCGAACTCCTTGCGGTTGTCGTTGACGAAGCCCGACAGTTGCGCGGACACGTCGTCGATCCCGGCGATCAGTGCACTCAACGCCGATCGGCGCTGGTCCAGCGCGGCGAACAATTGATCGCCGTCGTCCACCAGCTTCCTGACCTGTCCGGCGCGATCGGACAGCACCGCTGTCACCGACTTGGCATGGGTCAGCAGGCCCTGCAGCGCCTCGTCGCGGCTGTTGAGCGTCCGGGACAACGTCGTCACGCCGTCCAGCGCCCCGCGCAACCCGGGGGTCGCGTCGTGCAGCGTCTCGGTCAGCACCTTCAGCGCCCGCTCGAACTGCGGCTTGTTCAGGTTGTTGGCATTCTGGCCGAGGTCCTCCAGCGCGCCGGCCAGGGTGTAGGGCGTGGTGGTCCGGCTCAGCGGAATTGTCGTCGTTTGACCGGAACCGGCCGGGCTCACCGAGATGGACCGCTCGCCCAGGATGGTGTCGGTGCGGATCGCGGCCAGCGACTGATCGCCGACGACCACGTGCCGGTCGACCGTGAAGCTGACCTTCGCGGTGTCGCCGGCCAGAGCGACCTCGGACACCTTGCCCACCTTGACGCCGGAGACGACGACGTTGTTGCCGGGAGTGATGCCGCCCGCGTCGCTGAAATACGCGGTGTAGTTCCTGCCCTGCGGCCAGAACGGCAGCCCGGCATAGCCGAAGGCGATGAGTACCACGAAGATCACTACCGCCAAGCCGATGATGCCGGTGCGGAGCGGGTCCTGATCGCGCTTACTGCTTGGCTTTTTACTTGGCAAAGGCGCACCTCCCCTTGCTGGAATCCACCTGGCCGCCCATGCCGATCCGGAGATCCGAGCCCGCCGGCCCGTTGATCTTGATCGTCACCGAGCAGAAATAGATGTTGAAGAACGACCCGTAGGTGCCGAGCGCCGCCAGCCGCAGGTAGTCCTCGCCGAGTTGCTCGACGTCGTTGTTGATCTCCGCTTTCCGCGTATCCAACTCGGTGGCGAACGGCCGCGCGTTCTCCAATACGCCCTGCAGCGGCCGGCGCGAATTGCGCAGCAGCTCAGTGAGATCCGTCGTGGTCGACGCCAGCGGCGGGATCGCCCCGGCGATGGTGTCCTTGTTCCTGGCCAGCCCCTCGATCAACTGCTGCAGCTGATCGACACTGGCCGAGAATTGCGCGCTACGCGCATCGACGGTGGCCAGCACCGTGTTGAGGTTGGTGATCACATCGCCGATCAACTGGTCGCGTTTGCCCAGGGCAGTGGAGAAGCTGCTGGTGTCGGCGAGCACGTTGGCCAACGCGCCGCCCTGCCCCTGCAGCAGCTCGATGACGGCGCTGCTGATGGTGTTGATCTTGTCCGCGTCCAGCCCCTTGAGTACCGGCTTCAGCCCGCCCAGCAGCGCGTCGAGGTCGAGGGCGGGCTGAGTGTGCTGGGAGTTGATGGTCCCACCCGGCGGCAGCTTGACCAGCTGGCCCGGACCCGAGGTGATCTCCAGGAAGCGGTCGCCGACCAGATTCTCGTAGCGAACCACCGCCCGGCTGGACGAGTACAGCTGGTAGCGGGCGTCGACACCGAACTCGACGTCGACGGTGTTGTCCGGATTGAGCTTGACTCCCGACACAGCGCCCACGGGTACACCCGCGATACGAACCTTCTGGCCGCCCTTGAGCCTCGACGCGTCCAGGAAGGTGGCGTGATAGGTGTTCTCCGAACCGAACCGGAAGTCGCCGAACACCACAATCAGGGCGGCACTGAACAGGACCATCGTCACGACGAAGGCGCTTACCTTGATCACCATCGACCGGTACGACGGTATTTTCCCGGCCGCCATCAGAAGTCGTCCCGTTCGGCGAAGGCCCCATGGAAGAGGAACTGCAGCGTCGAGGGCGCGTCGAACTGGAACTCGGTGAACGGCTCGTAGGGAATCAGGGCGTTGTCGGTCACCAGGAACGGAGCGCGATAGAACGATCCGCCGGTCTGCTTCGTCGGAATGTCAGGCAGCCCACGGCAGTTCGGGCCACCGGAGGCGTTCACGATCGGCAGGCTCTCCGGATACGTATAGGCAGGGGCGCCCAGCACGAAGCTCGACGATGTGAACAGACCCGCCTTGCGGACACCGATCAACGGGGCGAACTCCTTGATGCCGCGATCGATGCCGGCCAGCAGGCAGCCGAACTCCGGCGAGTAGTCCGCGGCCACCTTGAGGGGGGCCCGCAACCTGTTGATGGTGTCGATCAGGTTCTGCTCGGCCGGCGCCAGCGTCTCGTAGCCGTTGTTCGCCAGGCCGATGGCCGCCAACAACGTGGCGTTCAGGTTGTGCTGCTGATCGACGACCGTCCGGTTGATGGTCGGCAGATTCTCGAACACGGTGTTCAGGTCGGGTGCGGCGTCTCCGTAAACGTTGGTGACGATGCCGGCCTTGCGGAAATCCTCCTGCAGCGTCGGCAACTTGGGATTGGCCTGGCGGGTCAGGGTATTGAGGCCGGCAAGCAGTGCTCCGAGGTCGTCGCCGTGGCCGCGCAGGCCTTCCGACAGCGCGCTGAGCGTGCCGTTCAACTCCACCGGATCCACCTTGTGCAGCAGGTCGATCAACGACTGGAACAGGGTGTTGACCTCCAGCTGCACCGCGGAAGCCTCAATCGTGGCGTTCGGGCGCAGCGAAGACTTGGCGGCCTGCTCGGGCGCGATGAACTCCACGGACTTCGCACCGAAGATGGTGTTCCCGGCGATGTGCACGGTGGCGTTTGACGGGATGTAATGCAGGTCGTCGCTGTAGATGGCCAACTTCAGCCGGGCCTGGTCGCCGCTGTAGCTGATGTCCTCGACCTTGCCGATCTGGATGCCGCGGAACTTGACCTTGGCTCCCGACTCCATCACCAATCCGGCACGCTTGGACGCCACGGTGACGGTGTCGGTCGAGGTGAACGCGGCGGTATAGGAGAGGTACGTCAAGACCGCCGAGGCCACCAACAGCCCGGCCAGCACCGCCGCGGCCACCCGGCCGGCCGTCCGTCGTGATCCAGTGCCTGCCATCGCCGCTACCCGGACAGGTTGAAGTTGCCGGTCGCCCCGTAAACGGCGAGCGAGATGAACAGGGTGATGACTACGACGACGATCAGCGAGGTGCGCACTGCCTGACCGACGGCGATGCCCACGCCGACCGAGCCACCGCTGGCGTTGTAGCCGTAGTAGGTATGCACCAGCATCACCGCGATAGACATCGCGATGGCCTGGAGGAACGACCACAGCAGGTCGGACGGGATGAGGAAGGTGTTGAAGTAATGGTCGTACAGACCCGCGGACTGCCCGTTGATGAACACCGTGGTGAACCGGGCGGCGAAGAAAGCGGCCAGCACCGACAGCGAGTACAGCGGGATGATCGCGACCAGTCCCGCGATCAGCCGGGTCGATACGAGGTAGGACACCGAGTGCACAGCCATGCATTCGACGGCGTCGATCTCCTCGGAAACGCGCATCGCCCCCAGCTGAGCCGTGGCGCCGGCACCGATGGTGGCCGCCAGCGCGATGCCCGCGATGACGGGTGCCACGACGCGGACATTGAGGAAGGCCGACAGGAAGCCGGTCAGCGCCTCGATGCCGATGTTGCCCAGCGATGAATAACCCTGAACCGCGATGACACCGCCGGAGGCCAGGGTCAGGAAGGCCGCCACCCCGACGGTTCCGCCGATCATGACCAGCGCACCGGCACCGAGGGTCATCTCGGCGATGAGCCGGATGGTCTCCTTGCGGTACTTGGTGACGGCGTTGGGGACGTAGCGCATGGTCTCGCCGTAGAACAGCGCCTGCTCGCCGAAGCTGTCGACCGGTCCGGCGAACCTCGAGAAGAAGCGCTTGAAGCGAAGGGTGGCATCGTAGCTCATCGCACTTTCACCATCGCTCCTCTGCCGTCATGTGTTACCCCGCCCTACTTGGACGAGATCCTGACGCCGATGGCAGTCATGACGACGTTGATGACGAACAGACAGATGAACGCGTAGACGACGGTTTCATTGACCGCATTGCCGACCCCCTTGGGCCCGCCCTTGACGGTCAGGCCGCGGTAGCAGCCGACCAGTCCCGCCATGACTCCGAATAGCAGCGCCTTGACTTCGGCGAGGATCAGCTCCCGCAGTCCGGTGAGCACAGTCAGCCCGTTGATGAACGCACCGGGGTTGACGCCCTGCAGAAAAACGGAGAGTGCGTATCCGCCGGATAGGCCGATGATGCATACCAGGCCGTTGAGCAGCACCGCGACCAGCGTGGAGGCGAGCACCCGGGGCACCACCAGCCGCTGGATGGGGTCGATGCCGAGCACCCGCATGGCGTCGATTTCCTCGCGGATGGTGCGGGCTCCGAGGTCGGCGCAGATCGCGGTGGCCCCGGCGCCGGCCACCACGAGCACGGTGACGATGGGCCCGAGCTGGGTGATGGTGCCGAACGCCGTTCCGGCACCGGACAAGTCAGCGGCGCCGATCTCGCGTAGCAGGATATTGAGGGTGAACGCGACCAGCACCGTGAACGGGATGGATACCAGCAGGGTGGGGACCAGCGACACCCGCGCGACCATCCACGTCTGGTCCAGGAACTCCCGGAATTGGAACGGCCGCCGGAAGGCGGCGCGTGCGGTCTCGATTGACATCTCGAAGAAGCCGCCGACTGCCCGGGCCGGTACGGCGATTTGCTGCAGCAAGTCCGGTCCCCCCAATCTGCTCGCGGCGAAGTACTTTCGGCCCTGAACACACCGTTGGATGACTCGTTGCTTGGTGTGAGCCGGCTCATACTAACTAGATCAAGTTCTGAGTGTCGATGAAGCTCGCAATTTTTGTGGCAAATACGGCCTAGCTGGTATTTCCTCTCTACCTACGAAAGCGCCGGGTCAGTCCATCAGGCCGGTGGCGGCGAAATTCGCTTCGGGGTCCCGGTCGGCAAAGTAGTCCTGCAGCGTTGCGCTCAGCTGCGCGGGGTCCCAGGCGGGGGCGCCCGCGTCGAACTGGTGCTCGGCCGTCGGCGCCGCCACCAGGGTCACGCGCGGACCGTAGACGATGAACACCTGACCATTGACGTCCGCGGCGGCCGGCGACGACAGGAACTGCACCAGGCTCACCACGTGGTCGGGCGACAGCGGGTCGATCTCGCCGTCTTCGGGCGCGGCACCGAACACGTCGGCGGTCATCGCGGTGCGGGCCCGGGGACAAATCGCGTTGGCGCACACGCCGTATCGGCCCAGCGCCCGCGCCGCCGACAAGGTCAGCGCGGTGATGCCGGCCTTGGCCGCGCCGTAGTTGGCCTGCCCGACCGGGCCGACCAGACCCGCCTCCGAGGAGGTGTTGACGATCCGGCCGAAGACCCGGCCGTCCCCGGCCTCTTTGGCTTTGGCACGCCAGTAGGTGGCAGCGTTGCGGGTGAGCAGGAAGTGACCACGCAGGTGCACGGCGATCACCTGGTCCCAGTCCTCGTCGCTCATGTTGAACAGCATCCGGTCGCGGGTGATGCCGGCGTTGTTCACCACAATGTCCAGTCCGCCCAGACCGTCGGCCGCGGCGAGTAGCTCGTCGGCGGTTTCGCGCTGACTGATGTCACCGGCCACTGCCACCGCCTTGGACCCCGCCGAGCTGATCTCGTCGAGGACGTCGGAAGCGTCCAGCCCCGAGGCGATGTCGTTGACGACGACAGTGGCGCCCAGCCGGGCCAGGCCGATCGCCTCGGCACGGCCCAGGCCCGCGGCGGCACCGGTCACCACCGCGACCTTTCCGCAGAGATCGGTCGCGTTCGTATTACCTGCAGTCAATTTATGAATACCTCTAGTTTCTTCGTCAGTCCTCGCGCAACAGTGCCGCGCGTGGGCATTCGGCGATCGCCTGCTCGGCCAGGGCCTCTTGATCCGGGGGGATGGGATCGGTCTTCACGACGGCATAATCCTCGTCGTCCAGGTCGAAGATATCCGGTGCAATTCCCAAGCACACCGCGTTACCTTCACACCGGTCACGGTCGACAATCACTCGCACAGCACCCTCCTTGACAGCTGGGCCACGTAGTGGGTCAGTATGTCGCACCACCATAGGGCTGCGGTACGCCCGACCGTACGCTCGCTGGATTCCCAGACTAGAACGTGTTACAACCGGGAGAACGAATGGGTGGCCGCAGGCGTGGTTCCGGCGGCCGGCACACAGAGACGATCGTTTGATCGGAGGCGGCGGGAATGCGCATCAGTTACACCCCTGAACAGGAGGAGCTGCGTCGCGAACTGCGGTCGTACTTCACCAAATTGATGACTCCGGAGCGGCGCGAGGCGCTGAGTTCGGTGCAGGGCGAGTACGGCACCGGCAATGTCTACCGCGAGACCGTCGCGCAGATGGGCAAGGACGGGTGGCTCACCCTGAACTGGCCCAAGGAGTACGGCGGTCAGGACCGCTCCCCGATGGACTCGCTGATCTTCACCGACGAGGCCGCCATCGCGGGTGCTCCGGTGCCTTTCCTGACCATCAACAGCGTGGCACCGACGATCATGGCTTTCGGCACCGACGAGCAGAAGAAGTTCTTCCTGCCCAAGATCGCCGCGGGTGAGCTGCACTTCTCGATCGGCTACTCCGAGCCCGGGGCGGGCACCGACCTGGCGAACCTGCGCACCACGGCCGTCCGCGACGGCGACGAGTACGTGATCAACGGGCAGAAGATGTGGACCAGCCTGATCGCCTACGCGGACTGGGTGTGGCTGGCGGTACGGACCAACCCGGAGGCCAAGAAACACCGCGGCATCTCGATGTTGGTGGTTCCGACCACCGCCGAGGGCTTCTCGTGGACGCCGGTGCACACGATGGCCGGTCCCGACACCAGCGCCACCTATTACACCGATGTGCGGGTGCCGGTGACCAACCTGGTCGGCGAGGAGAACGCCGGCTGGAAACTGGTGACCAACCAGCTCAACCACGAACGGGTGGCACTCGTGTCGCCGGCGCCGATCTTCATGTGCCTGCGGGAAGTTCGGGAGTGGGCCCAGAACACCAAGGACGCCGGCGGTGGGCGGCTCATCGACTCGGAGTGGGTGCAGCTCAACCTGGCCCGCGTGCATGCCAAGGTCGAGGTGCTCAAGTTGATCAACTGGGAGCTGGCTTCGTCGTCGAGCGAAACGCTGTCGCCGGCGGACGCCTCGGCAGCCAAGGTGTACGGCACCGAGCTGGCCACCGAGGCTTACCGGCTGCTGATGGAGGTGCTGGGCACCGCGGCCACATTGCGCCAGGACTCCCCCGGCGCGCTGCTGCGCGGACGGGTCGAGCGGATGCACCGGGCCTGCCTGATCCTGACCTTCGGCGGCGGCACCAACGAGGTGCAGCGCGACATCATCGGCATGGTCGCCCTCGGGCTGCCCCGGGCCAACCGCTGATCCCCGGTAGAGGGTAGAGGAAGGACGTTCATGGATTTCTCGACAACCGAAGCGACGCAAGACCTCGGCGGGCTGGTCGACACCATCGTCGACTCGGTGTGCACTCCCGCCCACCAGCGCGAGCTGGACAAGCTCGACCAACGATTCGACCGCGATCTGTGGCGCAAGCTCATCGACAGCGACATTCTCACCAGCGCGGCCGCCACCGGAGTGGGCGGCGACGGTTTCGGGGTGCTCGAGCAGGTGGCAATCCTGGTCGCACTCGGACACCAGCTGGCGGCGGTGCCCTACCTCGAGTCGATCGTGCTGGGTTCGGGCGCACTGGCCCGGTTCGGCTCCGAGGAGCTGCAACAGAGCTGGGGCTCCGAGGCGGTGCGCGGCGAGAAGATCCTGACCGTGGCGCTGGACGCGGAGATGGGCGACGGGCCGGTACAGGCCTCCGGGGGTGCCGGCGCCGGCCGCCTGACGGGCAGCCGTACCCAGGTGTGCTACGGCCCCGCCGCCGACGCCTTCCTGGTGCCCGCCGAGACTGATTCCGGCACAGCAGTTTTCGTGGTAGCAGCCGATGACCCCGGGGTGACGGTGACGCCGCTGCAGACCACCGGGCTGGGCAGCGTCGGCCATCTGGCGCTGGACGGTGTTGCGGTGGACGATGCGCGCCGTGTCGGGGGGCCTGAGGTGATCACCTGGCTGCGTACCATCTCGACCCTGGGCCGCAGCGCGTACCAGCTTGGGGTGCTGGAGCGCGGCTTGCAGATGACGGCCGAATACGCCCGTACCCGTGAGCAATTCGACCGTCCGATCGGCAGCTTCCAGGCGGTGGGCCAGCGGTTGGCCGACGCCTACATCGACGTCAAGGGGCTGCGGCTGACGTTGACCCAGGCCGCGTGGAAAGTGGCCGAGGACATCGCGGCCGAGATCGACGTGGCGTCGGCGGCGTTCTGGGCGGCCGATGCCGGGCACCGGGTGGCGCACACCATCGTGCACGTGCACGGCGGTGTCGGCGTCGACACGGACCACCCGGTACACCGATACTTCCTGTCCGCCAAGGAAACCGAGTTCGCGTTGGGTGGGGCCACCGGGCAGCTGCGCCAGATCGGCCGCGAACTGGCGGAGACCCCTGCTTGAACGCGCCGCACCTCCGACGAGCGTGAAGCCAGCTTCACACTCGAAGTCGAACGTGCAGCCAGCTTCACACTCGAAGCCGAAGAGGATAGTCACTTGAACGAACCGACGGTCACCGCATTACTGCGCCCGCTGACCGAGATCGACGACCGCGGAGTCTACTTCGAGGATGCGTTCACCGGTTGGCGTGACCACCTGCGCGACGCCGCGGCCACTGCGGCGGCGCTGAAGGAACGCCTCGACCCGGACCGGCCGCCACACGTGGGCGTGCTGCTGGAGAACACGCCGTTCTTCTCGGCGGTACTTGCTGCGGCCGGCATGTCCGGAATCGTGCCGGTCGGCCTGAACCCGGTGCGACGCGGCGCGGCGCTGGCCCGCGATATCAGCCACGCTGACTGCCAGCTTGTGCTCACGGATACCAATTCGGCTGTCGCCCTGGCCGGTATCGATCACCTCGATACCGATTCACCCGAGTGGGCCGACGAGGTTGCCGCGCACCGGGATACCGAGACGGTGTTTCAATCCGCATCGCCCACAGACCTTTTCATGCTGATATTCACCTCGGGAACCAGCGGCGAGCCCAAGGCGGTGAAGTGCAGCCACGGCAAGGTGGCGGGAGCCGGCATGGGGATGGCCCAGCGCTTCGGGCTCGGTGCCGACGACGTCTGCTATGTGTCGATGCCGATGTTCCATTCCAACGCGATCATGGTGGGCTGGGCGGTGGCGCTGGCCTGCCAGGGTTCGATGGCGTTGCGGCGCAAGTTCTCCGCGTCCGGGTTCCTGCCCGATGTGCGCCGGTTCGGCGCCACCTACGCCAACTATGTGGGCAAGCCGCTGTCCTACGTGCTCGCCACCCCCGAGCAGCCCGACGACGCGGACAACCCGTTGCGGGCCGTGTACGGCAACGAAGGCGTGCCCAGAGACATCGAGCGGTTCGGCCGGAGGTTCGGGTGCCGCGTCCAGGACGGATTCGGCTCCACCGAACTGGGCGTGGCCATCGCCCGGACACCCGACACCCCGCCAGGTTCGCTGGGGCCGCTGCCCGACGGGATCGATATCGTCGACCCGGACACGGGTGCGCCCTGTCCGCCGGGAGTCGTCGGTGAACTGGTGAACACAAAAGGCGCCGGCGGTTTCGAGGGCTACTACAACGATGCGGCCGCCGAGGCCGAACGGATGGCGGGCGGCATCTATCACAGCGGGGATCTGGCCTACCGGGACGACGCCGGCTATGCCTACTTCGCCGGCCGGCTCGGCGACTGGATGCGCGTCGACGGCGAGAACCTGGGTACCGCGCCGATCGAGCGGGTGCTGCTTCGCCATCCGGCGGTGACCGAGGTGGCGGTGTACCCGGTACCGGATCCAGTGGTCGGCGACCAGGTGATGGCGGCCGTCGTATTGACACCCGGCGCGCAGTTCGACGCGCAGGAGTTCCGGAACTTCTTGTCCGGGCAAGCCGACCTCGGGCGCAAGCAGTGGCCGTCCTACGTGCGAGTGAGCGCCGGGCTCCCCGGCACCATGACGTTCAAGGTGATCAAACGGCAACTCTCCGCCGAAGGTGTCGACTGCGGCGAACCGGTATTCGCCATTCCCCGCTAGCGGGACAGCCCAACAGCCGTTTAACGATGGCGCGTACCACCCATGCCAAACCCGGCGGCGCTATTACGCGTGAATCCAACAACGGCATGCGCAGACGCGATACTATCCGCGCCTAACCGCTAGCATCGTTGCTTGCCTGGCCGCTGCCAGGCCGCCTTAATTTAATGTGAGGTGCCGGATGTCATACCTGCTTGCCGTGCCGGAAACGATGACATCCGTGGTCACCAACCTGGCCCACCTCGGGTCGACCATCAGCGCGGCGACCCAGGCGGCCGCCGCTCCCACCACGGGTCTGCTGTCAGCCGGCGCCGACGAGGTCTCGGCCGCCATCTCCAACCTGTTCTCGCAACACGCGCGGGGCTATCAAGCGCTCGCCGGCCACGCTGAGGCCTTCCATCAGCAGTTCATGACGACGCTTAGTTCCGGCGCGGAGTCCTACGCCGCCGCCGAGGCGGTCAACCTGCAATTGGCCGCGGCCGCGGCGGCCGACCCGATCCAGACCTTCCTGTCCCGCCCGATCATCGGCAACGGCGCCAACGCGACGACGCCGGGCGGCAACGGCGCGGACGGCGGTTGGCTGTTCGGGAGTGGCGGCAAGGGCGCCGCGGGCGCCCCGGGGCAGGCCGGTGGCAACGGCGGGTCAGCGGGGCTGGTGGGCAACGGCGGCGTCGGCGGCGCCGGTGGCTCCGGCGGCATGCGAGGTGGTAACGGCGGCAACGGCGGACTGCTGTTCGGTGCCGGCGGTGGCGGCGGCATCGGTGGTGTCGGCGCCACCGGCAGCATGGGCGGTGCCGGTGGTACTGGCGGCAACAGCTCGCTGCTGTTCGGCGGTGGCGGGGCCGGCGGTGCCGGCGGCCAGGGTGGTGCCAACGGCGGCACCGGCGGGCACGGCGGCAACGGCGGCAACGGCGCGTGGCTGTTCGGGGCCGGAGGCAACGGCGGGGCCGGTGGCATCGGCGCACCGGGCGCCCTCGGTGGCGGCGCGGCCGGCAACGGCGGTATCGGCGGCAACGGCGGGGCCGGCGGACTGTTCATGAACGGCGGCGACGGCGGTGCCGGCGGCCAGGGCGGCAACGGCGGCGCGGGCCTCGACTCCGTTAACCCCGCTGTCCAGGCCGGTACCGGGGGCCTCGCCGGTAACGGCGGCGCCGGCGGGCAAGGCGGCGCCGGCCCGGTGCTGTTCGGCCACGGCGGCGCCGGTGGCCTCGGTGGGCAAGGTGGAACCGGTGGGACCGGCGGTGTGGGCGCCACCAGTCTCACCGGTATCGGCGGCATGGGCGGCAACGGCGGCACGGGCGGGGCTGCGGGCGCGGGTGGGTCGGCTGGAGCCTCCGGCGTCCTGTCGAACGGTGGTCTGGCCGGTGGCGTCGGTGCCGGAGGTACGGGCGGCACCGGCGGTCAGGGTGGCGGGGGTGCCGACGGTGCCACTGCGGTCGGTTTCGGCAAGGACGGCAACACCGGCTTCATGGGCGGCCAAGGGGGCAAGGGCGGCACCGGAGGCGCCGCAGTCGCCGGCGGTGTCGCCGGCAACGGCGGTCTCGGCGGAGCGGGTGGTCTCGGCGGTGACGGCAGCAACGGCACTGACGGTGCCGCAGGCGGCAACGCCGGTGGCAAGGGCGGATCGGGCGGCCAGGGCGGGCTGGCCGGTGCGGGTGGTTCGGCCGGTAGTGGCGGCGGGGGCAAGGCCGGCGCCACCGGCGCGGGCGGCAACGGCGGCAACGGCGGTGACGGCGGCAACGGCAGCACGGGCGGCGACGGTACCGACATGTCCGGCACGGCAAACGCCAGCGGCGGTGACGCCGTCGCCGGCGGCAAGGGCGGGGACGGGGGTGCCGGCGGTGGCGCCGGCGGCCCGGGCGGTAAGGGTGGCACCGGCGGCGACGGCGGTAACGGCGGCGGCGGCGGTGACGGCGGGCATGCCGGCAACAACAGCACCAATGCTCCCACCGGCGGCAAGGGCGGTGACGGCGGAGCAGGCGGTGCTCCCGGTGCGGCCGGGGCAGCTAACGGTGGCACCATCGGCACCCAGGGCAAGGGCGGCGATGGTGGCCTCGGCGGAGACGGCGGCGGGGGCGGCGACGGCAAGGCCGGCGCTGCCGCCGGCGACAGCGGCTTTACGGGCGGCGACGGCGGTGCCGGCGGCAGCGGCGGTGCCAACGGCGCCAACGGTGGCCTCGGCGGCAGCGGCGGCAAAGGCGGCGGCGGCGGTAGCGGCGGCGCCGGCGTCACCGGCGGCATGGGCAGCAAGGGCATCGGCACCGCGCCGGCGGGGGGCATCGGCCAGACCGGGGGCGACGGCGGCAACGGCGGCAACGGCGGCAGCGGCGGCAATGCGGGCGGTCCCGGCGGCAGCGGCGGCGAGGGCGGCGTGGGCGGCGAGGCCGGCAACGCGGGTAACGGCGGCCAGGGCGGCGATGCCGTCAAACCCGATGTCGGGATCGCGACGGCACCCGACGGCGGCGCCGGGGGCACCGGCGGCAATGGCGGCGTAGGCGGCCAGGGCGGCACCGGCGGTGCGGCCGGGGTTGGCGGCACGGGCGGAACGGGCGGTGCCGGCGGCAACAGCGGCGACGGCGGCAAGGGTGGTCAGGGCGGCAACGGCGCGCAAGGTGGCTTCCAGGACATCGATGCCCCCGCCGGATCCGGTGGCGCGGGCGGTCAGGGTGGTAACGCCGGCAACGGTGGCACTGGTGGCACCGGCGGTGCGGGCGCAACAAGTGCTCCCGCCGGAACCGGCGGCAAGGGCGGTAACGGCGGTGACGCGGGCAGTGGCGGCAATGGCGGCGTCGGGGTGTCCGGCGGCAACGCCTTGCCGCAGTCGGGCAGCATCACCGCCGGAAACGGTGGAGCCGGCGGAAACGCCGGCAACGCCGGCAAGGGCGGCACCGGCGGCAACGGCGGCAGCGGCCTCACCGGCGGTTCCGGCGGAGGCGGCGGAGACGGCGGCAAAGGTGGCACCGGCGGCATCGGCGCCGACGGCGCCGACGGATCCAACGTCTTCTCCGCCGGCAACTTCGGCAGAACCCCCAACGCCGGCGACGGAGGTGCCGGCGGCGACGGCAGCGATGGTGGCTCGGCCGGCTCCGGCGGAGCTGCCGGCGGCGCCGGGGGCAACGCCGGCGCGCTGGGCAAAGGAGGCGACGGCGGTGCCGGCGGCCAGGCCGGCAACGGCGGCAAGGGTGCCGACGGCGTCAACGGCACCGTCGGGCCGACGACCGGGCAGGCCGTGGCGGGCACCAACGGCGCCGCCGGTTCCCCGTCCGGGGTCGGCGGGGGGCCCGGCACTCCCGGCAGCAACGTGGCCGGCACCATTCAACAGGGCGGGAACGGCGGCGCCGGCGGAGCCGGGTCAGACAATACGAACAATGGTGTCGCCACGGGTGGCGCGGGCGGCGCCGGCGCTCTCGGCAGCACGACCGGCGGCGACGGCGGCAACGGCGGCAAGGGCGGCAGCGCCAGCCAAACCGGGACCAACGCGACCGCCAACGGCGGGAACGGAGGTCCCGGTGCGAACGGCGGGCTGTTCGCTGCCGGCGGTAACGGTGGTGACGGCGGTATCGCGACGGCAAACGCCGCGAACGGAACCGCCAAGGGTGGCAACGGCGGCAACGGCGGCAACGCCACCGACGGCGCACCCGGCCTCGGCGGTGACGGCGCCAGTGGCGGTGCGGGCGGCCACGGCGCGAACGCGTTCGCAACCGGCGCAAATGGCAGCGCGACCGGCGGCAACGGCGGCAACGGCGGTAACGGCGCCAGTGCCGGCATCAATGCCGGTTTCGGCGGCAGCGGTGGGCTGGGCGGTCGCGGCGGTGACGGCGGGTTCAACGGCGGCAGTGGCGCTGTCGGCGGTGCCGGCGGTACCGGCGGCAACGGCGGGACGGGCGCCACCGGTGGCAGTGGCGGCAACGGCGGAAACGCCGGCACGGGTACCGGCGGTGCAGGCGGGTCCAGCACCAACGGCATCGCCGGAAGCGGGGGCGACGGCGGCACCGGAGCCAGGGGTGGCGACGGCGGCGCCGGTGGCGGGGGCGGGCGCGGCGGCAACAGCAGCGGCTTCGGCGGCGGCACGGCGGCCAATGGTGGTGCCGGTGGCCAAGGCGGCATAGGCGGCAACGGCGGCTTCGGCGGCAACGGCGGTGCCGCCGGATCGGGTGCCGGCGGGAGCGGCGGATCGGGTGCCACCGGCGGCGCCAGCGGAACCGGCGGCGACGGCGGGAACGGCGGTCAGGCCGGAAACGGTACCGTCGGCGGCTTGGGTGGTGACGGCGGAGACAGCGATCCAGGCGACAACGGCGTCGGTACCTCCGGCGGTAGCGGCGGCGTGGGCGGAGCTGCCGGCGGCGGCGGCGCCGGGGGTGTCGTCACCTGACGTTGCCTCGCTACGCCTTTGCCGACTCCCCCGCGCTGCGCGCGAGCTTCGACGACTTCGCCGCGGCCGTGCCGGCCACCATCGGCGTTGCCGTCGCTGGTGGAGCCGCGGTGCATTCACTCGGCCGATGGTCGTCCGGTGTCGCGTGGTCGACCATCAAGGTCCCGCTGGCCGTCGCGGCCCTGCGCGCCGACCGTGACCGCGCAGAGCCACTCGTAGTGAAAGCGATCACCGAATCCGACAACCCCGCGTCCGAGGAGTTGTGGTCACAGCTGGGAGACCCTGCGGTGGCCGCGCTGCGGGTTCAGGATGTCATCGCGGCGACCGGCGATTCGGCCACCAGGGTCGAATCACGGCGATTGCGAACGGGTTTCACGGCCTTCGGCCAGACGCGGTGGTCGCTCGAGAACCAGGCCAGGTTCGCCGCGAACCTGCCCGGCCTGCCCGGAGCCGCCACCGTCGTCGAACTCATGACACGGCTGATCCCGCAACAGCGATGGGGCCTTGCCGCCAAAGGCATTGCCGCCAAAGCCGGTTGGGGCCCGAGCGCCGCCGGCGAGTATCTGGTGCGGCAGTTCGGCATGCTGCCGACAGATTCCGGTTACCTCGGCGTAGCGCTGGCGGCCGAAGCCCGAACGTTCGAGGTGGGCGTCGATGTCCTCAACCAACTGAGCGCCTGGCTGTACCGCGGCCTAACCCAGTAGCGACGGCACCACGGCGTCGATCAGGTGCGGTCCCGGCTCGGCGAAGGCGTCGCGCAGCGCCTCGGCGAGTTCCTCGCAACTGGTAACGCGCCGGGCCGGCACCCCCATGCCCTCGGCGATCTTCACGAAATCCATTGTCGGACGCGATATGTCAAGAAGATCCTTGGCTTTCGGGCCCGGTCCGGCCGCCACGCCGACGCGTTGCAGCTCGAGCCGCAAGATGTCGTAGGCGCCGTTGTTGTAGATCACGGTGGTGACGTCCAGAAGTTCACGTGCCTGAGTCCACAATCCCGAGATCGTGTACATCGCCGACCCGTCGGATTCCAGACACAAAACCGGACGGTCGGGCGCGGCCACCGCCGCCCCGACCGCGGTCGGGATGCCGTAACCGATGGCGCCACCGGTCAGGGTCAGCCAGTCGTGGGCCGGCGCTCCCGCGGTCGCCGCCGGCAACAGCAGACCCGAGGTGTTGGACTCGTCCACGACGATGGCGCGTTCCGGTAGCAGGGCTCCGACGACCTCGGCCGCCGACGCCGACGTCAACGCACCCGAGGGCAGCTGCGGGCGCGATGCGGCGGCCAGCGGCGCCTCCGTCCCAGGCGCCACCTCGTCGGCCAACGCCTCCAAAGCGGCTGCGGCACCGTCATATTCGGCCAGCACATGCACTTTGCAGCCGGCCGGTACGAGATCGCTGGGCATGCCCGGGTAGGCGAAGAACGAGACCGGCGACCTGGCACCGGCCAGCACCAGATGCTTGGCACCGTCGAGTTGCGCCGCGGCGGCCTCGGCGAAGTAGCCCAGTCGTTCGATAGCTGGCACGCCCGCCCCACGCTCCAGCCGGGTGGGGAACGTCTCGCACAACAAGCGGGCGCCGGTGGCCTGGGCGATTCGCGCGGCCGCGGACAGCCCCCGCGCGCGGGTGGCGTCCCCACCGACCAGGATCGTGGTGGGTTCGCCCGAGCGCAGCACCTCCGCCACGGCACCCACGTCGAAACCAGCGGCCGCAGGGTCGGCGGCGGTCACCGGGGCGGGCTGGGCGCCCTCCGACCAGGAGGCATCAGCCGGCAGGATGAGCGTCGAGACGAACGAACCCGACATGCTGGCGGCGATGGCTTCGGCCGTGTCGGCACCGACGTCGGCGGCGGTCGCCGTCCTGCGTACCCATCCCGAAACAGTGCCGGCCACCGCGTCGATGTCGGATTCCAAAGGGGCGTCGTATTTCTTGTGATAGGTGGCATGGTCGCCGACGACCACCACCATCGGCACCCGGGCGCGGCGGGCGTTGTGCAGGTTGGCCAGGCCGTTGCCCAGTCCCGGGCCGAGGTGGAGCAGGACCGCCGCCGGGCGGCCCGCGATGCGCGCGTACCCGTCGGCCGCACCTGTGGCCACACCTTCGAAAAGCGTGAGCACGCCCCGCATTTGGTCGACAGTGTCCAACGCTGCGACAAAGTGCATCTCCGATGTGCCCGGGTTGGAGAAGCAGACGTCGACCCCACCGTCGACCAATGTGTTGATCAGGGCCTGGGCACCGTTCATGTGTCCGCCTTCCGCTGGAGCTTGAAGACCCGCTCGGCGTTGCCGTGCAGGAAGTCTCGACGAGCTTCGTCGCTGAGCCCGAGTTCGTCAAGGCCCGCCAGGGCGTGCGCGTGGGCGATCATCGGGTAGTTGGTGCCGAACAGGACTTTGCGTTGTCCGGTAGCGGTTTTCATGAACCTGATCAGCTCGTCCGGGAGCCGACTGATGGTGTAGGCGGAGGTGTCGATGTAGACGTTCTCGTGTTTGCGGGCCACCGCGACCATCTCCTCGGTCCAGGGGTATCCCACGTGTCCGCACACGATCACCAACTCCGGAAAATCCAGGGCCACCTCATCGATATAGGGGATCGGCCGTCCGGTCTCCGACGGCCGCAGCGGACCGGTGTGTCCGACCTGCGTGCAGAACGGCACGCCCGCCTCGACGCATTGGGCGAACAGCGGATAATAGCGCCGGTCGGTGGGCGGGGCGTTCCACAGCCATGGCACCACTCTCAGCCCGACGAATCCTTCGGCAACCCGGCGGCGCAGCTCGCGGACCGCCACCATCGGGCGGTCCAGATCAACCGTCGCCAGGCCGGCAAACCTGCTGGGGTGCAATCGGATCCACTCGGCGACCTCGTCGTTGGACACCAGGTCCTGGCCGCCCGGCCCCAGCCACGCACTCAATAGCCCGAGTTCCACGCCCGCGGCGTCCATCGAAGCCACCGTCACCTCGATCGGGATGTCGGCCTCCGGCATGGATCCACCGGTCCAGCGGCGCAGCGAGGCCAGCATGTCGCTACGCAGGAAGCGCAGCGTCGGATGCTGCATCCACACGTCGATGGTCATCGGGGTTTGACACTAGCCCGCCGACGATGCCGGCCGCCCGGCGGCAGGAGGAGGAGGCGGGCAATGCAGCACCGCCCCGCCGACGATGCCGGCCGCCCGGCGGCGCCCTACGTCCTCGCCCGCCGGCCGCGCCGCGGGCGCTCCTCGGGCCAGGCGGTGGGAAGGCCTGTCGGCGGGCACCGCTTGCCCCGCCGTGATCCAACCGGAGGGACTTTGCATCTCGCGGCTCCGAGCACGCCAGGTGGAACATCAGGCGCCGAGCGCGGAGCTGGCAGCGGCGCGTGTCTGCCCCACATATCCGCCGCCGAACAACACCACGTGCGCCAGCAGCGGGTAGAGCTGGTGCAGCCCAATCCGCTTGCGCCAGCCGGGCTTCAGCGATCGAATCTGCTGATAGCCGGCCAGCACCGCGTCCCGATGCGGGCAGCCGAACAGTGCGAGCATGGCCAGGTCGGTCTCGCGGTGACCGGCATGCGCGGCCGGGTCGATCAGCACCACGCCGTCCCGGGTCCACATCACGTTGCCGCTCCACAGATCGCCATGCAGCCGCGCCGGCGGGTCATCGTCGTCGAAGTCACCCGCCCGGCAGCGAGCCGCTACGTCATCCAGCGCTCGGCGGGTGGCGACGTCGAGCCGGGGCGCGGCCAGTTCGGCCATCGGGACCAGTCGCTCGTCGGCGTAGAAGACGCCCCACCCCTGATGGCGCCGCAAGGACATCGGTAGCGGCTGCGATAACGGGCCGAAGAACCCCGGACCGTCCCACCCGTCTGGCCCAGCACCGAACGCCGGGGCACCCGCATCGTGCATCACCGCCAACCGTCCGCCGAACGTGTGCGCCGCCTCCACACTGGGTGTCACCGGCTCAAGCCGGCGCAGGCTCAGGCTCGTAGCGTCGACCGCAATTACCTGGGCGCACGGCACACCACCGTCGACAGCCGACAGCCATCGCAAGCCGGCCGCCTCCCACTCGAAGAAGCCACCGGGCGCACCAGGATTCTGTTTGACGAAATCCCTCATGCCGGCGACCAAGGGCTGATGCACCACATGCGTGACGACTGTAGGCGTTTCATACCACCCGGACGTTTGCCGATTCTGGAATCGGGTTCGGTGACCCCGAAAAATCCGGTGCGGAAAAACACTGACTTATTGCATAAGTGCCTAATAAGATCCCGACCTACGCGTCGGTGTGCGCCGCGGTGGTTTCTACCCAGAGTCGGTTGGGAGCTGTGCCATGTCGTTCGTGTCGATTTCGCCGGATTTCGTCGTCACCGCGGCAGGGGACCTGAGCAGGTTGGGGTCAACGCTCAGTGCGGCCAATGCCGCCGCGGCAGTACCCACCACCGAGGTGCTGGCGGCCGCCGCCGATGAGATATCGGCCCGGATCGCCGCGCTGTTCGGCGGCTACGGCCTTGAGTACCAAGCGATTAGCACGCGACTGGCAGCCTTTCAGGAGCAATTCGTAGCCACCCTGAACGCCGGGACTGGTGCGTACGCATCCGCCGAGTCGATCAACGCCGAACAGGCAGTGCTCGGCTTGATCAATGCCCCCACCCAGACACTGCTGGGTCGCCCCCTGATCGGAAACGGAGCCAACGCCACCACTCCGGGCGGTAACGGCGGCGACGGCGGCATCTTGTACGGCAACGGCGGCAATGGCGCGGCCGGGGCGGCCGGCCAGGCCGGTGGCGCCGGCGGGTCGGCCGGTCTGTGGGGCAACGGCGGCGCGGGCGGCGCGGGTGGATCCGGTGGGACCACCGGCGGTGCGGGCGGGGCCGGTGGCTGGCTGGCCGGTGTCGGCGGGGCCGGAGGCACGGGCGGCAGCGGCGGCGGCGCCGGGGGGACGGGCGGTCGCGCGGCAATGCTGTGGGGTGCCGGCGGCATCGGGGGTAGCGGCGGAGTCGGCAGCGATGCCGGCCCGGGCGGCAACGGCGGAGCGGGAGGGCGCGGCGGTGCTGGCGGCGACGGCGGCTGGTTCGCCGGCGGTGGCGCGGGTGGGAACGGTGGCGCAGGTGGGGCGGGCAGCGCCGGAAGCGCCGGTACGACGGTCGGCGACACCGGCGGCAGCGGTGGCGCGGGCGGCGACGGTGGCGCCGGCGGCCGCGGCGCGCTATTCCTCGGCGCAGGTGGACAAGGCGGCCTGGGCGGCTCTGGCGGTCTCGGCGGCGACGGTGGTAGCGGCGGCGACGGCAGCGTCGCCGGCCTGGGCGGCATTGGCGGTGGCGGCGGCACCGGCGGCACCGGCGGCAACGCCGGGTTGGGGGGCGCCGGCGGCGCACGCCAGCTGTTCAGTTTCGACGGTGCGGCCGGTAGTGCGGGCGTCGGAGGCACCGGTGGGGCAGGCGGCACCGGCGGTGCCGGGGCCAACGGAGCCGACGCGTTGTCTTTGACCGGCGCGGTAGGCGGCACCGGTGCGGCCGGCGGCGCGGGCGGGGCCGGCGGCGCCGGCGGCAACTCCGGCGCCGGGGGTGTCAACGGTTCCGGTGGCGCCGGAGGCGTCGGCGGTGTAGGCGGTGTGGGCGGCGGCGGCGGGTCGGGCACCGTGGCCGGCTCTGACGGCGGTGGCGGTGGACAGGGCGGAGTGGGCGGAAACGCCGGTGCCGGAGGAGCGGCCGGGACCGGCGGCACCGGCGGCGTGGCAGGAAAAGCGGGCACCGGCGGCGCCGGCGGAACCGGCGGCAATGGGGGCGCCGGCAGCAACGGGACCAACGCCACCACAGGTTCGGGTGGTGCCGGCAACAGCGGGTTTGCCGGTGGCGCCGGCGGTGCGGGGGGCCAGGGTGGCGGCAGTGCGGCAGGCGGCACGAACGGTTCCGGTGGGGCCGGAGGCAGCGGCGGGCTCGGCGGGGCGGGTGGCACCGGCGCGGACAACCTCACCGCGGTCGGTGGAGTGGGCGGTGATGGGGGCATGGGCGGGTCCGGTGGCGAAGCGGGCCTGGGCGGCCTGGCCGGAACCGGCGGTTCGGGCGGCGTCGCCGGTCTTTCGGGTGACGGCGGTGACGGGGGCTCGGGCGGAGCGGGCGGGGCCGGATCGGCCGGAACCAACGCAGGCCAGGGCGGATTTGCCGGCGGTAAAGGCGGACTCGGCGGTGCGGCCGGAAGTGCCGGCACCGGTGGCACCAACGGCAGTGGCGGCATGGGCGGCCGTGGCGGTGACGGCGGAGCAGGCAGAGCTGCCGCGGCGGGTACCGGCGGCATTGGCGGCAGCGGTGGAGCTGGCGGGATCGGTGGCGACGGCGGCACCGCGGGCTTCGGCGCAGGAGCAGTCGGCACCGGCGGCGCGGCTGGAACCGGCGGCAACGGCGGCGCGGGTGGGGCCGGCGGCAGCGGCGCACTCAACGCCGGCGGCGGTGCGGGCGGCGCCGGTGGGCAAGGTGGACAGGGTGGCATGAGCGGCCTCGACACCAACGCGGTCAGCGGCGTCAGCGGCACCGGCGGCAACGGCGGCCAAGGCGGGGCCGGCGGCACCGGCGGTGCCGGCACCGTGACCACCGCAGGCACCGGCGGCACCGGCGGCACGGGCGGCGACGCCGGCGCCGGTGGTGTTGCGAACCTCGGCGGCACCGCCGGCAACGCGGGAACCGGCGGCACGGGCGGCGCCGGGGGCGCCGGGGGCACCGGTGCGGCCGCGACGGGTATCGGCCAGACCGGTTTCGCCGGCGGCCAGGGCGGCCTGGGCGGCAACGGCGGCCTGGCCGATGCCGGCGGCACCAACGGCAGCGGCGGCGCCGGCGGCCGCGGCGGCGACGGCGGTGCCGGCACTTCCGGCCCGGCCGGCAGCGGCGCCGCGGGCAGCAATGGCGGCGCCGGCGGACTCGGCGGCGACGGCGGCAGCGCAGGCTTTGGAGCCGGCGCGGCCGGCATCGGCGGCGCAGCCGGCAGCGGCGGCAACGGCGGCGCCGGCGGGTCCGGTGGCAGCGGTCCGCTCAACACCAACGGCGGCGCCGGCGGGGCCGGCGGCCAAGGCGGCCAGGGCGGCGTCGGCGGCCTCAACACCAGCGGATTCAGCAGCGCGGCCAGCGGCACCGGCGGCAACGGCGGCCAAGGCGGCGCCGGCGGCACCGGCGGTGCCGGCACCCTGACCACCGCAGGCACCGGCGGCACCGGCGGCACCGGCGGCGACGCCGGCGCCGGCGGCCTGGCCAACTTCGGCGGGGTGGCCGGCAACGCGGGAACCGGCGGCAACGGCGGCGCCGGCGGCGCCGGCGGCAACGGCTCCAACGCCAGCGGCCCAGGCCAGGGCGGCTTTGCGGGAGGCGAAGGTGGGCTCGGCGGCAACGGCGGCAACGCCGATGCCGGCGGCACCAACGGCAGCGGCGGCGCC
>NZ_JCALCX010000047.1:0-32459 GCF_059812565.1 Mycobacterium sp. NGS49
AATGTGACCGGGCGCGGTGGCCGCGCCGCCGGTGCCGCCGGCGCCGCCGGCGCCGGCGCCGCCTCCCTGGCCGCCGACGCCGTCGCTGCCGGTCCTGTTGCCGCCTGCCCCACCGGTGCCGCCAGTCCCCCCTTTGCCGCCGTTGCCCGCCGTCCCGCCGATACCGCCGGTGCCGGCCGTGGCGCCGTCACCGGCGGCGCCGCCTTCGCCCCCTTCGCCACCGTTGCCGGAAAGGACAAAGCCGCCGTCGTCGCCGTCGCCGCCCTTGCCGCCGTCACCGCCGAAACCGCCGGCACCACCGTTTCCGTTCGCTGCACCAGCACCGCCTGCGTTACCGCCGACGCCGGCGTTGCCGCCCTGGCCGCCGGCGCCGCCTTTGAATCCGGTGCCGCCGGTGGTGTTGGCGGCATCGCCGTCGCCGCCGTCGCCGCCGCGGCCACCGCTGCCGCCGGTGCCGCCGTTACCGGCGTTGCCCGCAGTTCCCATCCCGGTGCCGGCCGCGCCGCCGGCACCGGCGTTGCCGCCGTCACCGCCCGTTCCGCCGGTCGAGCCGTCGCTGGCCACGCCCGCGTCGCCGTTGGCGCCGGCGCCGCCGGTGCCGCCGTTGCCGCCCTGGCCGCCGTTGCCGTTGGTGCCGCCGGGTCCCGCGGCGCCGCCGTTGCCGCCCTGGCCGCCGGCGCCGCCTTTGAATCCGGTGCCGCCGGCGGTGTTGGCAGCATCGCCGTCGCCGCCGTTGCCGCCGCGACCGCCGTTGCCCCCAGTGCCGCCGGCACCGGCGCTGCCCGCCGCCCCCATGCCGGCACCGGCGGAGCCGCCGGTACCGGCATGGCCGCCGTCGCCGCCCGTTCCGCCGGTCGAACCGTCGCTGGCCACACCGGCGTCGCCGTCGCCGCCGGCGCCGCCGTTGCCGCCCGCACCGCCGCGGCCGCCGTCGCCGTTGGTGCCGCCTGGCCCGGCGCTGCCGCCGGAGCCACCCTGGCCGCCGCCTCCGCCCTTGAAGCCGGTGCCGCCGGCCGTGCCGGCCGCATCGCCGTCGCCGCCGGTGCCGCCGGTGCCGCCGGTGCCGCCGGTACCGCCGGTGCCTGCCGCGCCGGTCGTCCCGAAGTATCCGGACGCGCCACCGGCACCGCCGATCCCCGCGTTTCCGCCGGTTCCGCCGCCCCCGCCGGTGCCGCCGTCCACTGAGCCGGCGCCTGTGCCTCCTGCGCCACCCGTGCCCCCGAGGCCTCCGCTGCCCCCGGCACCGCCGTTTCCGCCGTTTCCGAACAACGATTGGCTGGCCCCGCCTGACCCGCCGAGGCCGCCGGCGCCGCCGGCAGTGCCGCTCCCGCCGTTTCCACCGACGGGATCGCCTGCGGCGCCGGCGCTCCCCGCCCCGCCAGTCCCGCCGATACCCCCGGCGCCCCCGGTGCCGAACAGCAGTTGCCGCGCGGTGCCGCCGGTTCCGCCTGCCCCGCCGTCCCCACCGGCTTGTCCGGGTTCGCCGGCCCCGCCCGTCCCGCCGACACCGCCGACGCCGGCGTTGCCGAAGACCCAGCTGCCGGCTCCGCCAGTGCCGCCAGTGCCGCCGGTCTGCCCGGGCGCGCCGATCCCGCCGGCTCCGCCGGCGCCGCCGTTGCCGTAAAGCCAACCTCCGGTTCCGCCGCTGCCACCCGCCGCGCCGATCCCGCCGACCCCGCCGGCGCCGCCGTTGCCGATCAGACCGGCCGACCCGCCGGCACCTCCGTTTTGGCCGGTGCCGCCCGATCCCCCGGTGCCGCCGTTGCCCCACAAGATTCCGCCGTCGCCGCCGGCCCGCCCGGTGCCCGCGGCTCCGTTGGCGCCGTCGCCGATCAGCGGACGGCCCAACAGGGTCTGGGTGGGCGCATTGATCAACCCCAGCACCTGCTGTTCGAGGATTTGCAGCGGTGCTGCGTTGGCGGCTTCGGCGGCGGCATACGCGCCGCCACCGGCGCGAAGCGTATTCACGAACTGATCGTGATAGATCACCGAGCGCGCGCTCAGGGCGTGGTACTCCCGGGCGTAGCCGCTGAACAATCCTGCGATGGCTGCCGACACCTCGTCACCGCCGGCGGCGACGAGGTGGGTCGTCGAGGCGGCCACTCCCGCGTTCGCCTGCGCGATCAGTGTCCTGATCCCCGCGAGTTCCTGGGACGCCGCCGCCATGGACTCGGTGATCACAAAGGCCATGGTCAACTCCTGCCTAATCCCAGCTGGGACTTTCTAGAGCTAGAGCATCGAATTCAGCCAATGGAAACGGCATCAGACGAAGGCTATAACACGAGGAGTCGGAAGCTGCCGAAATCGCGCAATAGCGCAATATCGAATGACCGGGTCGCGCGCGACCTCTCATACCCGCCAGTCACCCTGAATCATCACTGCGGTCACCTGCAAATCGCGTTCCAGCACAACGAGATTGGCGAAACTGCCGGGCCGGAGAGCGCCGGTGCCGGTGAGCCCGGCAGCGCGGGCCGGGGTCGTCGAGGTCATCTGCACCGCGGCGATAAGCCCGGCATCGGCCGTTGAACCCATCGCAATCGAACGGAAGATCTGATCCATGGTGGCTGTGCTCCCGGCGATGGTGGAGGTGCCGCGTACCCGTGCAATGCCGGACTCGACCTGGACGGCAACAGCGCCCAGTCGATATTCTCCGTCGCCGCAGCCGGCGGCGGACATCGCATCGGTTATCAGCGCCACCCGGTTCGGCCCGACGGCGGCGATCACCGCCTGCACGACGGCAGGGTGGATGTGCACGCCGTCGGCGATGAGCTCAACGGTGACCCGTGGATCCTCCAGCAAGGCCAGCGCCGGTCCGGGCCGGCGGTGATCCAGTGGTGGCATGGCGTTGAAGAGGTGGGTGCCCACGGTGGCGCCCAGGGCCACAGCGTGTCTGGCCTGTTCGTAGGTCGCATCCGTATGACCCAGTGCGACAACGACGCCCGCGTCCAGAAACCGCCGGATCGCGTCGTAGCTGCCGGGCAGTTCCGGAGCCAGCGTCACCATCCGGATGCTGCCGCCGGCCGCGGCGAGTACCGCGTCTATCTCGGCGGGGTCGGGAGGCCGGAGCTGGGTGCGATCGTGGGCGCCGCAGCGCGCAGCACTCAGCCACGGTCCCTCCAGATGAATGCCCGCCACCACCCCTTGCCTGGTCGCGTCGGCCAGCAGGCGCACGGCGGACAGCAAGTCGGCGGGGGCCGCGGTGACCAGACTGGCGACGGTGGTGGTGGTGCCGTGTCGCCGGTGAAACCCGACGGCCTGCTGCGGTGCGTCACTGAAAGACGCGCCGCCGCCACCGTGCACGTGCATGTCGACAAACCCTGGCACCACAACGCAATCGGGGAGATCGGTGTCGGCTTCACCGGGCGGCGCCCCGGCGCCGCAGCCGCGAATCAGCGGCCCGTCGATGTCCACCCAGCCCGGCCGGCACACCTCGCCGTCGACGACGACGGTGCCGGCTCGGATCAGGGTCACGTGACTTCGGTGGGCCAGCGCCCACCGTTCTCCCAGAAATGCCTGATGTCCTCGAGCTGGCGGCCCTTGGTCTCCGGGGCGAACCGGTACACCACCCAGAACGCGACTATCGAGAAAGCCCCGAATACCGCGAAAACGCCTGCGCCGCCCAGTAAATGCAGCATCGTCAGGAAGAAACCGGCGACGATCGCATTGGCTGTCAGGTTGGAGGTGAGCATCACGCTGGATCCTTTGGAGCGCAGATGCGACGGGAAGCTCTCCCCGGCGAACACCCACACCAGCGAACCGAAGCCGAAGCTGAAACCGATGATGAACAGCAGTACGCCGCCGAACCCCAGCGCCAGTGCGCCCGCGGCGTTGGGGTCCCTGCCGAACACCGCGATCAGCACCGCGTCGGCCAGGATCATTATCGCGATACCGGACAACAGGATCGGGCGCCGACCCACCCGGTCCACCAGAAACAGCGACGTGCACACCGCGGCCAGCCCAGCGACCTGCACCAGCGCCGGCAGCGCCAGGAGCGCGAAATAGCCCTGAAAACCCATGGCGGCGAACAGCCGGGGGCTGTAGTACACGATTGCGTTGATCCCGGTGATCTGGACGAGAAAGCCGAGCGAGATCACGAACAGGGTGGCGCGCAGATAGGGCTGCCGCACCATTTCCGCGAAGCCGCCGCGGTTTTCGGTCAGCGCGGCCGCGATGTCGGCCAGGGCGGCGTCGACGTTGGCTTCGGGCTCCACCCGAAGCAGGGCGTGGCGCGCGTCGTCGGTGCGGCCCCGCAGCAGATACCACCGCGCGGTGTCGGGCATCCGCCACAGCAGCGGTAGCAGCAACGTGGCCGGCACGGCGGCCAGGCCCAGCATCGCACGCCAGCTTCCGTACTCGGCCAGGAAGTATCCGGTCAGATAGCCCAGAATGAGGCCGCTGATCGTGGCCAGCTGATAGCCGGCCAGCAGCGATCCGCGCACCGCCGCGGGCGCCGATTCGGCCACGTACACCGGCACCACCACCACCGACACCCCGATGGTCACCCCGAGTAGCAGGCGTGCGGCCAGCAACATGGGCACCGACACGGCTGACGCCCCGAGCAGGGCGAACAACGCATAGCCGATCAGGATGAGCACCATCGTCTTCTTGCGACCGATCGCGTCGGCGAGCACGCCGGCACCCAGGGCGCCGCCGATCTGGCCGATCACCACCGTGGTGGTCACCAGCTCCTGCTGGCGGGTGGTGAGGTCGAACTCCTTGGTGATGAACAGCAGCGCGCCGGCGATGCTGGAAAGGTCGTAGCCGTAGATGACCCCGACGCTGGCCGCGGTGAGGCCGACCAGCAAACCCCGGCCGATCAGACCTTTACCTTGGCTTTCAGGATTTTGACGACCGCCGCCGTGTCGTCCGGGGTGATGCACGCCCGCACCCGACGGCCCACGTCGATCACCAGCAAGGTGGACTTGCGGCCGCGGCGCACGTCCAGTGGGAACCAGTAGCGGGGATCGGTGGCGCCCCACAACCGGCCCTTCCCGGACGCCCAGCCCATCTGCTGGGTCTTGATGCCCTGGATGTCTGAATAGGCGATCCGCTTTGCGTTGGCGAAGGGGAAGTAGTAGCGCTTGATGGTGATTCCGTCCTCGTCCAGCGCGAGTCCGGCATCTGCATACAGGGCGGTCATCCGGCAGATTGTAGTGCTTTGCACTGCTGCGTCCGCGCGTTCACCCGTGGAAATGACGCTGGGCGCAAACACCGTGGCCGGCTACACAACTGTTGTGGCCTGAGTGACGGAAGTAAATATTCGGTAACTTTCTTCCACCGATAGGGGGACACCACAATCCCCCATTTCATCCGATTGGAGGATGGTTTTGGCTGGTCAACGCCAATAAACTCATCGCATGGTAGCGCTGATGCCCAGGGCAGAAGTACAACCCTACGGGCGACTGCTTTCCCAGGGTAGCTTTTATACCGCCGGAATGCAGCTCAGCAATGGCGCGGTGGTCCTGCCATTCATCTGCGCACACCAGGGGATCACCTGGGCGGCCGCGCTGCTTTTTCCGGCATACGGCATCGGGTCGATTTTGGGAAATTCGGCGTCGCCGGCAGTTTTGCAGCGGGTGGGTCAGATGCGGCACCTGCTGTTGGCGGCGATCGCGCTCACCGCGGCCGCGCTGTTTCTCTGCGACGTGCTGGTGCCCTGGGACGGTGTCGGGGTAGGCGCGGTTTTTCTGGCGACGAGCGCCGGCGGCGGGTTCGTCATCGCGCTCTCCGGTGTCGCCTACTCCGACATGATCTCCTGCCGGCTGTCCGCCGTGCGGCGCGGCCAGCTACTCCTGGTCCAGGGCGCCACCGGGTCCGTGCTGGCCACCATCGTCGCGCTGCTGGTGGTGCCCGCGCTGGCGCACGGCGACGAGGTGGCATTCCATCGTGACCTGCTGTGGCTGGGCGCCGTGGGCCTGGCCGCATCCGGCATCGTGGCGCTGTCCGTCGGCCCGCTGCGATCCAGCGCGGTCACCACCCGGCTGTCATTGCGCGAAACCTACCGTCAGGGTTTTGCTTTCGCTCGCTCGCAGCCGTGGTTTCGCCGGTACACGGTCACCTACTTGTTGTTCGCCCCGGTCGCCCTGGGCACCACCTTCTACACCCTGCGCATCGCGCACCAGAACGGCAGCCTGCACGTGCTGGTGATCCTGTCCAGCGTCGGACTGGTGATCGGTTCGACGCTGTGGCGCAAGATCTACATGTGGCACGGCGTACGCGGCATGTTGCTGGGCAGTGCGCTGCTGAGCGCCGCCGGTGCCGTGTTGTGCATGGTCGCCGAGTCATGCGGCCAGTGGGCCCACTTGTGGGCCTACGGCACGGTGTTCTTCCTGGCGACCATCGCCGCCCAAGCCGTCGTCGTCGCGGCCATATCGTGGATCAGCGTGGTGGCCCCGGTGCAGCACCGCGGGACGCTGATCGGGTTCGGTTCGACGATGGTGGCGGTCGAGTCCACCGTGCTGGGCGGAATCCTCGGCGGCATTGCGCAGCAACGCTCCGCGGCCTGGCCGGACGTGGTCGTGCTGATCTTGGCCCTGCTGGCCGCTGCGGCGGCGCTGGGTGCCCCGCGCTCTGAGACCCAGCGGGCGGCGACAGCCTCGTAGCGGCGGCTAGCGCTCAGGGCCGGGTGCGGGCCGGGTCGGGCTTGGCCGACCGATCGGCCGGCGTCAGCAACAGCGCTCGAACCAGGCGCCTGGGTCCGTGCGCCCGCAGCATCTGGCTGGCCGGGCGTGGGCGCACCCGTTGCGGCCACCAGAACCAGCGGCCGAGCAGCGCGGCGATGGACGGCGTCATGAACGAGCGCACGATCAAGGTGTCGAACAGCAAGCCCAGACCGATCGTGGTGCCGATCTGTCCGATGATTCGCAAATCGCTGAACACGAAGAGCGACATGGTGACGGCGAACACCATGCCGGCCGCCGTCACCACCCCGCCGGTGCCGGCCATCGCGCGGATGATGCCGGTGTTCAGACCGGCGTCGATCTCCTCTTTGAGCCGCGAGATCAGCAACAGGTTGTAGTCCGATCCCACCGCCAGCAGCAGGATCACCGACATCGCGAGCACCAGCCAGTACAGGGGGACGCCGAGAATGTCCTGCCAGACCAGCACGGACAGGCCGAACGAGGAGCCCATCGACACCAGCACCGTGCCGACGATCACCGCGGCGGCGATCACGCTGCGGGTGACGATCATCATGATGATCACGATGAGACTGATCGCTGCCACGCCGGCGATCAGCAGATCGTAGACGGCCGCCTCCTGAATGTCCTTGAACGTCGCAGCGGTGCCCCCGAGGGCGACCAGTGCACCCTGCAGGGGTGTTCCCTTGATCGCTTCGCTCGCCGCCCGCTTGATCGGCTCGACGCGAGCGATGCCCGCGGGTGTCGCGGGATCGCCGTCGAGAGCGATGATGAAGCGGGCCGCTTTCCCGTCCGGAGACAGGAACATCTTCAGGCCCCGTTTGAAATCGGGATTCTCGAAGGCAGACTGCGGCAGATAGAACGAATCGTCGATCTGGGCTGCGTCGAACACGCGGCCCATCGCGCCGGGGTCCTTGCTGTTGATCTCCGACTGCTTGTAGAACGACTGCAGGGTCCCGTGCCACACGACCAGCATGTCGCGCATGATCGTCATCGTGGAAATCATGGGCGGGATCTGAGCGCGCATCTGCGGCAGCAGAGCGACCAGAATGTCCATGTCTTTGACCAGGTATTCCAGCTTTTCGCTCAACTCGTCAACGCTGTCGAACATGTCGAATATCGACCTGATCGCCCAGCACGCGGGAATATCGAAACAATGCTTTTCCCAGTAGAAGTAGCTGCGGACCGGGCGCAGAAAATCCTCGAAGTTGGCGAGTTTATCCCGCAGCCCGTCGGTGATATTCGACATGTCATGGGTCAGGTGGTCCATGTCGACGGTGTTGTCGATGACCTGTCCCATCAGTTCATACATGTGATGCATGGTCTGGATGGATAGATCCATCGCCTGCTGCTGAATCACCATGTCGTCCAGGCGGTCCTTCATGAACTGCATGTTCTCGGCATTGGTGACGCCCTGCATGCTGATGATGAAGGGAATCGACGTGTGCTTCATGGACGTTCCCAGCGGGCGGGTGATCGATTTCACCTGCGCGATTCCCGGGCTGTGAAAGACGGCCTTGGCCACCTTGTCCAGCACCAGCATGTCCACCGGGGTGCGCATGTCGTGGTCGGATTCGATCAACAAGACCTCGGGGTTGAGTCGTGCCTGCTGAAAGTGGCGCCCCGCCGCCGCGTCCCCGACATTGGACGCCATGCTGGCGGGCATGAACTTGCGCAGGTCGTAGGTGGTCCGATAGCTGGGCAGGGCCAGCAGGCCGATAAACGCGACAACGCAGGTGGCCGCGAGAACAGGGCCGGGCCAACGCACGATCGCGGTTCCCACCCGCCGCCAGCGCCGGGTGTTCATCCTGCGTTTGGGCTCGAAGAGCCCGAGCCCGCTGCCGACGGCCAGCACGGCGGGGCCGAGGGTGACCGCGGCCAGGACCGCTACCAGCATGCCTATGGCACACGGCGCACCGAGCGATTGGAAGTAGGGCAGGCGGGCGAAGCTCAGGCAGTACATCGCGCCGGCGATGGTCAGGCCGGAGCCCAGGATCACGTGGGTGGTCCCGTGAAACATGGTGAACCAGGACGCTTTTCGATCCTGTCCGGCGTAGCGCGCCTCGTGGTAGCGGCCCAGCATGAATATCGCGTAGTCGGTGCTGGCCGCGATCGCCAGGAGCGTCAGTAGATTGACCGCCAGCGTGGACAGCCCGAACACGTGGTGGTAGGCGAGAAAGGCGACGACTCCGCGAATCGCGCCGAGATTGATGCCGACCATGATGAGCACCAGAATCATGGTGACCACGGACCGGTAGATGAAGAGCAGCATCACCGCGATGACCAGACTGGTGATCAGGGTGACCCTGGCGATGCTCTGGTCGCCGGCCTCCGCTTGATCGGCGTTCAACGCGGTCGGACCGGTGACGTATGCCTTGACACCGCGCGGTGCCGGCGTGTGGTCCACGATGCGGCGAACGGCGTGCACCGAGTTGTATGCGGCCGCTTCGCCGTCGCCGACGAGGTACACGACGACGTACGCGGCCCTGTCGTCCGCGCTCTGCGATCCGGCCGCCGTCAGCGGGTCCCCCCAGAAGTCCTGGATATGGGCGACATGGCGGGTATCGGCGGAAAGCCTGCCCATCAGGTCTTTGTAGAAGCGGTGCGCGTCGTCGCCGAGGGGTTTGTCGGACTCCAGCACAATGGTGACCGCGTTGTCGGAATCGAATTCGTGGAACAACTGACCGATGCGCTTGATGGTCTCGATGGAGGTCGAGTCTTCGGGATTCATCGACACCGAGCGCGCTTTTCCCACCACTTCCAGTTGCGGGATGACGAGATTGACGATGGCCGTCAGCCCCAGCCACATCAGCAGGATGAGCACCGCGAACCGGCGAAGCAGCCGGGGCAGACGTGGCGGGGCGGATGCCGGTGTGTCTTCCGGTGGGTTCATGCGGACGTCACCTGGCAGAAGGTCAGCGCCTTGGGCCCGGTCTCGGACCGCTCGTCCTTGACCGCGCCGTTCACCACGATCCGGCAGCCGATCTGCTCACTGTTGCTCTGCGCCAGCAGGTTGACGGTGACGGCAGGCAGTGACGTCGTGATCGTCCGCGACCAGGGCAGGGGAATGCTTGCGAGGTGTTGCACCCTGGCGTCCGGGTCCAAGTAGGCGATCTTCGCGGTAGGCGCCGGGCCGAAGACTTCGTAGGTCACGCTTTTCGGGGCGAACTGCGGAGTGTCGTCGTCGGCCGCGACCCGGACGGCCGGGAGCGGGTGCACGCCGAGCATGGTGTGGAGGCGATAGATGCCCAGGGCGGCCACCAGCGCTACGAAAAGGACAGCCAGCAGTAGCCACGCTCGTTTCAGAACGCGGGTGATCGAAAACGTCTTTGCTCGCGATTCCACCGCGGCGAACGTACACCGCGGATGGGCTGCACAGCTTGAATTTAAGGTTTTCGTTATCTTCGGACCGGGCGGCACCGGGACCCGGCACGGAAATCCGCGAAAGCGCGACCGGTCAGTGTGGGCCGGTCACGTGCCGACCAGTCCGTTTCAGGAGTGCGTTCGCCCGTTCATCGACCGCGCTACCAGGATCAATCCGAACACGATCACGGTTCCTATCACCGCGACCCCGACCCGGATCGGCAGTGAGTCGGCCGACGACATCAGCCCCGCGGCCTGACTGTTGTCGGGCGCCCGGTTCGCGGGGTTCGGCGTGGTGGGCACGAGCGAAGGGTCCGGTTCGACCAGCGACCCCACCTGGGTGCCCTGGGCGGTGCTGAACCCGTAGTCCAGCAGGTGCGCGGCCTGCTCCCACGGCGCGATCGGCTGCCGGGTGCCGTGCAGCAGTACCGCCATCAGGCGCCGGCCGTTGCGGTTGGCGGCACCTACGAACGTCTGACCGGCGTCATCGGTGTAGCCGGTCTTGCCGCCCATCGCCCCCGGGTAGTGATAGAGCAGCTGGTTGTCGTTCTCCAGTTCATAGCCGGGATGGTCGCCGTGGCCGGGGAAGTCGAAAGTGCGGGTGGCGACGATGTCGGCGAACACCGGATTGCGCCAGGCGTAGCGGTAGAACAGGCCGATGTCGTAGGCCGAGGTGCTCATGCCGGGCCCGTCGAGCCCGGACGGGGTGGCCACCCGGGTGTCCCGCCCACCCAGTTTGGCCGCGAGCACGTTGAGCTTCTCCAGGGCTTGCTGCATGCCGCCGAGTTGGATGGCCAGCGCGTGGGCGGCGTCGTTGCCCGAATGCATCAGCAGGCCGTGCAGCAACTGGTTGATGGTGTACACGCCGCCGGCGTCCACGCCGACCTTGGTGCCTTCGGCGGCGGCGTCGTCGTCGGTGCCCGGGACCGTCTTGTTCTGGCTGAAGGCGTTGATGGACGCCATGGCCACCAGCACCTTGATGATGCTGGCGGGGCGGTGCCGACCGTGCGGGTCCCGGGCGGCGATGACGGCGCCGCTGTCCAGATCGGCCACCAGCCAGGCTTCGGCGGAGACGTCGCCGGGCACCGGGGGAGTGTCGGGTGCGGCCACGATGCCGCAACCGGAGAGCGCGTTGCCGCCGATCGGGGTTGGGGGCAGGGCCAGCGGCAGCGGTGGCTCACCGGCGCGGGGAACCTCCGAGGAGTCGACGGCCGGCGGGGTGTTGATCCGGTACGGGCAGGTGGCGGCCTGCGGGGTCACCTCGGCGCTGGGCTCGGCGCCGGCCGGCGCGACGGAGCCGCCGATGGCGAACAGTGCCGCGGCCATGCAGGATGCTGCGCGCAGAGAGGTCCGTGTGAAGGGCATCGCTGAGCAGATTAAGGGATCGGGGCCGGGATCGCAGGACGCCGCGCTGTGACTGGTGATGCGGAAGTGGCTGCCTGTGCCGGTGCATTTGACACTGTCGTATAAACGTATGACACTGTCAATTGTGTCGGAAGTCCTGACGTTGCCCGAATTCGCCGCCGCGGCCGCCCGCGCCGTGCAGGCGTCCGGTGCTGCGCCGGACAACCGTCAGGCCAAGGCCGTCCCGGCCGAACGGATGGTCCGCTACTACACGTCCAGGGGCCTGCTGCCCCGCCCGGGCAACCGCGGCCGGGCCCTGACCTACGGGCGCACGCATCTGGTGCGGTTGGTCGCCATCAAGCGCCTGCAGGGTCAGGGCCTGTCGCTGCAGGAGATCGCCGACCGCCTGGCCGGGATGTCGGTGGCCCAGGTCGAGGCGCTGGCTGCGATCCCCGACCACGCCATGCCGGCCGGCCTGGGTGATCCCGAGCCGGCTGCCGGGCCCGCCCGGGCCGCCGGCGCATTCTGGCGCACCGTCCCCGAGGCGGCGCCCGCTCCGGCTTCGCGCGCGCCCGTCACGCAGCTGCATGCCGTCCGGCTTTCCGACACTGTCACCCTGCTGGTCGACGGGCCGGTGCCGCCGCTGGACTCGCTGCACCGCGCCGCCGCGCCGCTGCTGGACCTGCTCGCCCACCCAGGAAAGGACTCTCAATGAGTGCTCAGTTATTGCCGCTGCTCTCCGCCGAACCCGCACAACCGGTGCCAACCGGCCGCCCGGGCTGCGGTCAACTGAGCGCCGACGACGGCCGCCCGCTGCCGCTGAAGGCGCTCAGCATCGAGGCAGTCCTGGTCGGCATGACGGCCACGGCCACGGTGCGACAGCGGTTCGTCAATGCCGGCGACACCACGATCGAGGCCACCTACGTGTTCCCGCTGCCGGCTCGCGCCGGCGTCACCGACTTCGCCGCCGATCTGGCCGGACGACGGGTGATCGGCGTCCTCAAGGAACGCGGGCAGGCCCGTGCCGACTACGAGCAGGCACTGGTGTCCGGCCAGCGCGCCGCGATCGTCGAGGAGGACCGCTCGGACGTGTTCTCGGTGCGGGTGGGCAATCTCGGGCCGGGTGAGGAGGCCACCATCGAAATGCGGTTGACCGGGCCGCTGTCCTTCGAGGACGGCGAGGCCACCTTCCGCTTCCCGCTGGTGGTCGCGCCGCGCTACACGGCCGGGACCCCCCTGCCCGCTGATCAGACCGGGCCGGGGCTGGCGTCCGATACCGACGCGGTGCCTGACGCCTCCCGGGTCACTCCGCCGCGCCTCGTCGACTCCGACGATCGCCCGGACCTGCAGATCTCCCTGAGCCTGGACGGGGCCGGGCTGAAGTTGTCGGATCTGCGGTCTTCACTGCCCACCGAGGTCACCGAAGTCGACGGGTTGACCCGGTTGCAGGTGGCCTCGGGGGCACGCGCCGACCGGGACTTCGTGCTGCGCTTCCGCGTCGGCCGCAGCGAGTTGGCGTCGTCGGCGCTGCTGGTCCCGGACCCGGCCGGGGAGGAGGGCACCTGGTCGGTGACGGTGCTGCCGCCGGCGCAACCATCAAGTGCACCAAGGGATGTCGTGGTGCTGCTGGACCGATCGGGGTCGATGCACGGCTGGAAGATGATCGCCGCGCGACGAGCCGCGGGCCGGATCGTGGACATGCTCGACAGCGGTGACCGGTTCTGCGTGCTGGCCTTCGATGACCGGATCGACACACCCGGGGGTCTGGCTGCCGGCCTGGTTGCGGCCAACGACCGCAATCGGTTTGCCGCGGCGTCGTGGCTGGGTTCGCTGGAAAGTCGCGGCGGAACGGTGATGGCCGAACCCCTGTACCGGGCCGCGGACATCCTCGCGGCCTCCGATGCCGACCGGCAGGCCAGCGTGGTGTTGGTGACCGACGGTCAGATCACCGGCGAAGACCACCTGTTGCAGACGCTGGCGCCCGCGGTCGGGCGGAGCCGCATCTATTGCGTGGGCATCGACCGTGCCGTCAACGCCGGTTTTCTGGACCGCCTCGCGCGGCTGGGTCAGGGCCGATCCGAGCTGGTGGAATCCGAGGAGCGTCTCGACGACGTCATGGCGCGGCTGGCCCGGACCATCGGTCGCCCGGCGCTGACCTCGCTGCGGGTGAGCGCCGACGGGGTTTCGATCCTCGAGGGCACGGTGACGCCCAGCCGGTTGCCCGACGCTTTTGCCGGCGTGCCGTGCGTGATCTCCGGGCGGTACCGGGGGTGTGGCGATGCGACGCTGCGGGTAACCGCCGACGACTCGTTCACGGCGACGATACCTGCCCGGGTGGCGCCGGAAGCCGTTGCGGTGCGGACTATTTGGGCGCGGTCGGTGGTGCGTGACCTGGAGGACGAGTACGCCTCGTTCTCCCCCGACGACGAACTGGCCGCGCAATTGGTCGAGCACTCCGTGCGGTTCGGGGTGTTGTCGCGGTTCACCGCGTTTGTCGCCATCGACCCGGAACGCACCGACGCCGGGCCGCTGACCGAGGTGGTCCAGCCCGTCGAGCAGCCATCGGGCTGGGCGACCAATGTCGGGTTCATGGCCCGGTCGGTGGCAATGCCCGCACCTGCAGGTGCGATGCCCGCCCCCGAGCAGGCCGCGACCGTGTCTCCGGCACCGCCGAGGTCGCTGGATAAGTTGCTCAAGCAGGTGGAGAAGGGGACCCAGGTGCGCCGCTCCGGGCTGGACGCGGTGCTCGCCGAGTTGAAGCAGCACCGCGATGCCGCATCGGACCCCGAATTGCGCGCGGCGCTCGACCAGTTGTGCGCGGCCCTGACGTTGTTCCTGCAGCACCCGACCGGACCGCAGAGTCGGCAGGTTCTGGTGGCCCTCGACGCGGTGAAGCGCGCCATGGGCGACGGTGGCCGGCCGCAGAAGCGGCGCTTCTGGACGTGACGCGTGCAAGCGGGTAGGGGCCGACCCGCGTTAGCGTAGTGAAATTCGCGAAAATATTGACACGTATTTTATTTCGCCTATCGTAATCGTGTACGACGTGGCTCGGCCAAGCACGTCGCTGTCACTTTTGACGAGAGGCTTGCCAGAATGACGATGATCGACATCCCAGCCGCCGTGCACATCGGGGCCGACGACCTGCCGTTCGTCGACGTCGGCGGGGGCTCGCTGCTCAAGGTGATCCAGGTGCGCGAGGCCGAGGGCCTGTGGATCGTGGAGAACGTGTTCCAGGCCGGCTACCAGGTGGGGCGGCACAAACACACCGGACCGGTATACGCCTACACCACATCGGGAGCCTGGCGGTATAAGGAGTACAGCTACGTCAACCGAGCCGGGTCGTTCCTGTACGAACCCGCGGGGTCGATTCATACCCTGGAGGTGCTCGAGGACGACACCCATGTGTGGTTCCAGATCTACGGGGCCAACCTCAACCTCGACGCCGACGGCAACATCGAGAGCGTTTACGACGCAACCAGCACCCTGGCGAACTACTTGTCGTTGTGTGCGGCCGCCGGCCTGCCCCGGCCCAACGTGTTCGTCCAATGAGCGCCGCAACCGCATCGGACTTCGTCGACCTGGCCAGTCCGGATACCTTCGTCACGGGAGTGCCGCACGAAGCCCTCGCGGTACTGCGGCGCACTGATCCGGTGCACTGGCAGCCGATGGGCGACGAACCCGGCTTCTGGGCCAGCTTGCGGCACGCTGACGTCGTCCATGTCGCCCGCAACCCCGACATCTTCTCGGCCAGCGAGGGCGGCATCGTCGTGGAAGACCCACCCGCGGCAACGCTGGACAGGATGCGCAACATGCTGGCGGCCATGGACCCGCCCCGGCATCAGGCCCATCGCGCGCCGCTGTCGCAGTACTTCCGGCCGCGCGCCATCGCCCGACTCGAGCGGCAGGTCCGGGACATATGTCGCGCCATCATGGCGGATGCCGGGGAGCGGGCAGAAGTCGAGTTCGTGCACGAGGTCGCCGCACCGCTGCCGACGCACGTGATAGGCGAGTTGTTCGGCCTACCCCGAAAAGACTGGCGCTTCCTGCAAGAGTTGGCGGAGCGCATCACCTCCAGTCAGGACCCGGAGCTGGCCGGTTACGGCGACGGTGAGGGCGGCGCCGAAATGGCAGGGTACGCAGTGGAATTCGCCGCGCAGCGGCGCCAGGGCGCGCCGACCGACGATCTGACCAGTGCGATTCTGCATGGGGAATTCGGTGGCCGGCCGATGAGCGATGTGGAATTCGGCGGCTTCTTCGTGCAGCTGGTCACCGCGGGCAATGACACCACCAAAGGCATGCTTTCGTCGGGCCTGCTGACGCTGCTTCGCCATCCTGACCAGCTGGCCGAGCTGCGCACCGACCCTTCGCTCATCCCGCTCGCCGTCGAAGAGATCATCCGCTACGACAATCCCCTGCACTACTTCCGGCGCACCGCACGTGTCGATACCGAAATCGGTGGCACCCCAATCAAAGCCGGCGACAAGGTAGCGATGTATTACACGTCGGCCAATCGCGACGAAGCGGTCTTCGATGAGCCGCAGGCGTTCGACATTCGCCGCCACCCGAATCCGCATCTGTCCTTCGGCATGGGCGTTCACTTCTGCCTGGGCGCGCACCTGGCCAGACTCGAGGGCCGCGTCTTCTTCGAAGAGCTGTTGAGCGCCTTCGGGCACATCGAGCTCGACGGCGAGCCGGTACGGGTCCGCTCGAACCTGAACAATTCGCTCAAGCGGCTACCGATCAGGCTCAGGTAACCCGGTGCGATCAGCGTTCGAACGACTGCGTTTCCTGATCCTGATCGCGGTATGCGGCCTGGCTGTGACCACCACGATCACGCTGGTGTGGGCCTCCGGGCGGGCCGTGGAACTCATCGTGGTGTTGGCTCGCGGTGGTTGGCGACAGGATGCGGCGGTGATCAGCTTGCTCGAAGTCGTCGACCTCTTCCTGCTGGCGACGGTGCAACTCATCGTCGCCATGGGTCTCTTCGAGTTGTTCGTGGCCGACCTGCACCTGCCTGCGTGGTTGACCATCCGCAACCTGGGTGATTTGAAGAGACCGATCATTCAGGTGCTGGTGGTGGTCATCGTGATCAAATTCGTCGAACGCATGATGCTCACCAGCGCGCTGGACACCCTGTATTTCGGCACTGCGACCGCGGTCGTCACCATCGCCCTGGCGTTGTTCATCCGATTCGGGGAGGAAGACTGACCCGGTGGCTCAGGGTATTTCGCTGAGGACGCCGCGCAGGATCGATTCGATGGTGTCGAACTCGGCCTGACCGCTGATCAGCGGCGGGGCCAGCTGGATCACCGAATCGCCGCGGTCGTCGGTGCGGCAGTACAGTCCGGCCTCGAACATCGCAGCCGACACCCGCCCGAGCAGCGCCGAGCGTTCTTCGTCGGTGAAGGTTTGCCTGGTTGCCCGGTCCTTGACCAGTTCGATGCCGAAGAAGAAACCCTCGCCCCGGACGTCGCCGACGATGGGCAGGTCGTAGAGCTTCTCCAGTGTGCTGCGCAGCGCGGGGGAGTGCGCTTTGACGTGATCGTTGAGGCCTTCCCGCTCGAAGATGTCGAGGTTGGCCAGCCCGACAGCGGTCGACACCGGATGCCCGCCGAAGGTGTAGCCGTGCGGGAACATCGTCTTGCCGTCGTTGAACGGCTCGAACAACCTCTCGCTGGCGATCATCGCGCCCAGCGGGGAGTAACCCGACGTCAGCCCCTTGGCGCAGGTGATCATGTCCGGCACATAGCCGAAGTCGTTGCACGCGAACATCGATCCGATCCGACCGAACGCGCAGATCACCTCGTCGGAGACCAGCAGCACGTCGTACTCGTCGCAGATCTCGCGGACCCGCTCGAAGTAACCCGGGGGCGGCGGGATGGAACCGCCCGCGTTCTGCACCGGCTCCAAAAAAACCGCCGCGACGGTGTCGGGACCCTCGAACTCGATCGCCTCGGCGATCCGGTCGGCGGCCCACTGGCCGAACGCTTTCTCGTCGCCGGCGTTTCCGCCCTGAAAAGGCTCCGGTGCGCGGTAGAAGTTGGTGTTGGGCACCCGGAAACCCCCCGGTGTCACGGGCTCGAACGGCGCCGTGAACTTCGGCAGACCGGTGATCGCCAGCGCGCCCTGGGTGGTGCCGTGGTAGGCGACTGCACGCGAAATGACCTTGTGCTTACCGGGTTTGCCGGTCAGCTTGAAATACTGCTTGGCGAGTTTCCAGGCGGTTTCGACGGCCTCGGTGCCCCCGGTGGTGAAGAACACCCGGGTCAGGTCACCGGGTGCGTAACCTGCGATACGTTCGGCGAGTTCGACGGCCGTCGGGGTGGCGTAGCCCCAGAGCGGGAAGAACGCCAGCGTCTCGGCCTGCCGGGCCGCGACCTCGGCCAGTTCGGCGCGGCCGTGACCGACCTGCACCACGAACAGCCCGGACAGCGCGTCCAGGTAGCTCTTGCCGCGGTCGTCGAAGATGGTGACGCCGTCGCCCCTGGTGATGACCGGCGGGGTGAAGTCCGGGCCGTGCCGGGTGAAATGGAGCCACAGGTTGTTCATTCCACCGATGTTAGGGATAACTCGCTTCGCCCTGGGCCATCGATTGGCGTGCTGTCCAACGAGAAGTCATTCTGCGCAGCGGCTCAGCAACTACTGCCGCGTTGGAACCCAGTCAAGGCAGGCCGCCAGCGTACGGACAGGTCTGCACCAACCGCGCGCTGACATGGCTGAGTTGACCGGCGGCTAAGCGGTCGCTGTCCTGCATTGCAGTGTCTGGTCAACCCTGTCGCCGGATACGGCATCGATGTCGGCCTCATACAGCAAGGACTCGCCGATGATCTTCAGCAAGAGAGCCATCGTACTTCCCGACGCCATTTGCTCACTCCATTTGTGCGGCAGAGCATCCGGATCGTCGGCACGGATAGCCTGGTTTGGTTTGAGGCGGCCGAATTCCACGATCGATTGTTCCACGACCGCGGTCAGGTAATTGGCGACGCTGACGTCGATGCCGGGCGCGGCACCTCCTGGTTGCCTGAGCAATATCCTTCCACGGACGAGTTGCATGATCTGGTGCTCGATGACGAGCTTGCCGGCCAGGTCCAAGGTGGCCCATGCGCGCCTGCTTGGGCGCACGGCCTCGAGGACGCTCTCGACCATTCTCCGCAATCGGACTGATTTGCTTATTGATAGCCGGTCGGCCTCGAGTGCGTGTCGCGCAACCACCCAACCCTCGTTCGGTTGGCCGATCACATCGGCATCGGGAATGAACACGTCATCAAACACCACTTCGCGCATGGAGGTTCCGCCCTTCCATTCGGGTATGGGGCGGACGCTGATTCCGGCACTCTGCATATCGGTCAAGAAGTAGGTAACGCCTTGGTATCTCAGTGACGCGGGGTCGGTTCGCGCCAGCAACGCTGCGCGGTGCGCTAGTTGACCGGAGGAAGTGCAGAGTTTCCTTCCACTGATTCGCCAGCCGTCTTTGACTCGCAGAGCGAAAGTCCGCAGCGGACCAAGTTCTGCGCTGACGCCGGGTTCGCTGAACAACTCGCACCAGAGTATGTCGCCGCTCATTGTGGGACCGAGCAATTCGGCCTTCTGCGATTCAGTGCCGTGCGCCAAGAGTGTCGATAGCAACCACATCGGTGCGAGGGAGTTAGGAAGAGCGATACCTATGCGTTGCAGTTCCTCCGCGATGACGACCTGCTCTGCCGGACCGGCGGCGCGGCCGAGGGGGCGGCTCATCCATGGGATCGTCCAACCACCTTTGGCCAACCGAGTCAACTGCTCGCGTTGTGACAATTCGGCGATGGCCTGAAGTTCACCCCTGATCTGCAACCGGTACTGCTCACTTTCAGGTGGCAAATGATAACTTACGATCCGTGATTGGCCGTCGAGCGCGAGCTCGGCGGCGCGAATCCCGCAGTATCGGCTGTGTCCGAGCACGCGGCGCAGCATCTTCGCACGCCGATAGTGCGGGAAAGTTTGATGATGCACCGTGTAGCCGATCTCGTTGGCTAGCCGGATGCAGTCCCTGGTCGCTTGCACCGCGCTATCTGGAGCTACTCGCCGTGCGATGGTGGCTACGTATTCAAGAGAAGGGTCGGAACAGTCGAAGGCGCGCGCCGCGTCCCAAACTGAGGCGCGGGCCTGCTCGAGCAGCAAGCGGCTAGAGCCGCAGTGGCGTTTGAGATGCTGGAACTGCCCAATGGCGCGGCGGTAATGTATCAGCTGGCGGGCGTACTCGATGGAGGCGGCAACGCACCACGATATGATCCCCACCGCTTCCGCGCCAAATATGACCGACGGAATTGCCTGTGCCACAGCGATATCGGGGATATCGAGCACACGCGAGAGAGGTATTCGCAACCCTCTCGCACAGATTGATCCATCGACGGAATTCGCGTTTCCTGGGACAGTGCGCCCGACGGCCACGGTGTCGGTGTCCAGCGCCACCCAGCGCAATGCCCCCTGGAGATCAACACGGGCGACAACAGTCTTGGCGATCATGACACCCAGGGCCGGCACTCTGCCGTCCAAGACAAGGCAGCCAGATGCCTCGATGTGTCCTTTCAGCGGCTCGACCGCGGCGATTGCGCCCAGCGAGGAACCGTCGACCAATTCCGGTATGAGATTGTCGGCGAGCTCGCCGCCGCCTGCGTCAAGAAGGGCAGACGCGAGCACCGATGGTACGAACGACTCTGCGGCCCAGGAACTTCCGATCATTTCTAGCGCCGCTGCTAATTCGAGTAGTCCCCCGCCTTGGCCGCCGTAGCGCGCACTTACGTGCAATCCCAAGAGGCCCTGCGCGCCCAGTTCTTGCCACGACGCCTTTAGGTCGGCGCGCGCGTCAGTGGCTGGATGCGTTTCTGCGATGACGCTGGCTGCCCTCTGGCCGAGAGCGATGTGTTCGGCTGTTACACCCAAGCCTGGTTTACGCTGCGTCTGCAAGATCGACTCCTCAGTTTCGGAACTGTGAAGATCGCAGCGGGAAACCGCCGAACGCCCCAAAGTCGTTGCCGGACAGACTCTATCGTTGACCACACGGCGCGGTGCTTATCGACTTGAACAGGCGAATGGTGCTGCAAACACAGTATCCAATACACGAAATTTCTGGTCTAGCAGCAGTTAAGAAACGAACACTTGCGTGCGGAGTAAGTGTCGGCCGACGTGCCCGTCGCCGCGAAGCGTTTCCAGTCAACCCGCCTTACCCAAGAGTGTCGGCCGAGCAAGCCTGTGTGGACGGGAGGAAGGGTCCGCCTGTGGAATGAAATTTGTTGCCAGACAATCGGTAGGGCCAATTAGGTGACGTTGGCCGGCAGTAATGATTGGTTCAGACCCAGCTAGCTCCGCGCCGAATGGGTGGTGTCGAGCACGTCACTGACATGTTTCCAGTACAACCAATCAGCAATGGCCGAGCGCTGAGTACCGGCGTCGCGCGCAGTGTGGCCCTCGCTGAGTGCGACATCTCGGGCGTGGGCAGCGAACGCGTGGAAAGCGCGAAGGTGTGCCCGCTCTCGGCCGACGGCATTGCTGGTCATCGGTTTTTGCACCTCGAGCCACAGCCTCGGACGCAATTCAGCCGGCGGACCCTGTCCTGCGAGCGCAGGGGGCAAGAGTCCGATCAATTGCGGGTCGGCAGTCTCTGCCAGGCGCGCCGCCGCCGCTGGGTCGACGACCTCCAGGCGTGACCGGCCTCCCAGCCGCCCTGTGGCCGGAATGTCGTCGGGTTCCAAAATCACTTTGGCCACACCGGGATCGCTGTTGGCAAGCTGTTCCGCCGTGCCGATTACCGCGCGAAGATCAGTGATGTGGTGAATTGCCCACCGCTGCAAAGCAGATAGCGGATGGGTAGCCCAACTTGCCCGCTCGCCGGCGGGAATGCGCGTATCGGCGCTGGTCATGATCACCTGCTGGGGTAGCTTCACGCTGCCGGGAATGTAGGCCAGTCCATAGCTGTTGGCGACCAGAATCGCGCCGGCGGCGGTGACCGCGGTCAGCCAGAGAAACCCGTAGTACTCCGCGCCATGATCGGGAGCGTTCAAGGCGCCCGCGATGCGTCGTGCGACGAGGAGCGGGTCAGTTCCGTTGTTCCTTCGGCGCACGGCATCCACGGTGCCGGCCTCGATCGCCGCGTCGCGGGCGGCCCGCGTCGCCGAAATTGGAATCAGAGGCGGCGCAGCGCAATCGGCCGGTCGGGCCGGTTCCCGACGCAAAGCTGGTGCGGGCCGGGTGGGTGTCGGCGGGGTTCTCGTCAGCACTGCCTGGGTTGGCGGCCGGCCCGACGATGCCGACGCCACACTTGCGGCTGCCCCCGCGGCTATACCCCCGCTGCCGGGAGCCGGAATGGCCGGTGCCGGGACGATCGGAGCGTCGGTCTCCGAATTCGGCGCGACGACCGGTGACGAAGTATTCACCGACACACCACCCGGACCTTGCGCTGCCGGCGAGGCAGCGGCGTGTCGATCGGCCCACTGGTCCTTGATCGTCCGCGGCGCAGCAGTGACCTGGCCAACCGGTTCCTGAGCTGCGTCGCCCGCCGCTGAAGGACCGGATTCGTTTGCCGGACGCACCACCGACGCCTGCGCAGCCAGAGATGATGTCGCCGAAGGCGCGTTCGACATGCTGGCATCCTGAGTCAGGGGCCATCCGGGTCGAGGGCCTCTCGGTTCTCCTGGTTGCCGAGTCGGCGGCGGCTCGTTGCTGGACGGTGCGACCACCGGCGGTGGGGGGTTCCGGTCAAGACGGATGTTCGAGGGGTTGGCTGAGGCTGCCCAATCCTGGGTTGCCAGGATTTGTTCGGCGGTGTCGGCAACAACGCTCACGTTCGCGCTGCGCGCGACGCTCACAGCGGCAGAGATTGCGGCGCCTCGCTCGACTGCGCTCAATTTTGGATCGTTTTGCACAGAGTGGATCTGGCGGTGCGCCGCCTCCACGTTGTGGCCGATGTTCGTCTTGGCTTCCACGATTGCTGCGGCGGCATAGCTGTGCCAGTTGATGGCGGTGGTCACAGCGTTCTGCAGCCTCGTCAGTTGTTCGACATTCCTATCCAGACTGACATTGGCTGCCTCGGCGGCATCGCCGGCCCATATGCCGCCGTCGAAGATCTCGGCCCGTTGATGTTCAGCACTTTCCAAAACCTCGGTGACATGTTGAAGGACCTGCGTGAATGCCCGTGCCCGATCGTAGAGAGTGTCCTCATCGACTTCGGGCCACCCGCCCTGGTCGATCATCGGCTCCACATATGCACCCGCCGGTTTCGGCATGCTCATCCCTACGCCCCTCCCGTCGCGGCTCTCCGTGGGCAGTCATGGTCGGTGAACCTAGTCGATGTCACCTCGCTCTACTGGCGTACTAACGCGGATCAGCACCGGCATTGTTGCGTAATGCACCTTCGATGGGCAGCGGTCATTGGCATCAGTCCAACCGGGTCGGGTTAACGACCATGGGCAGTGTTGGGCGGTCGTCGTACTGGCAGGCGGTGCCTGTCGAAAGTGGACGAACAGACATTTCCGCAGCCCTGCCAGCTACGAACCGTGAATCACGGGGAGCGGCAGCCACATACAGCTTCTGCGATGGAGCAGAATCTTGGCGCTCTAGCGAGATATTGCCAGCTGCGGACGCTTGGGCTCAGCGCAAGTTAATCTTCGCAACCTTCTACTAGACGCCGATGAAGGGGCTGCATACCGTCTCGTTTGCGCCATGGATGGTCCGGCCCGTCCCCTCCGTGGCGGAGGCTACGGTTTCGCGCTTGACGGGCCATCGCCTGTGGATTTGGCAGAGAGAGCTAGCGAAGTGCGGTATCGCGGAAGGAGCACCGATATCCGATGACGGGACCGCAGGCAGCAACGGTGGAGTTGCAGGAAATATTGGCTCGAGCCCAAGAGTTGGAGGGTCCGATCAGCCAGCCCCCCGAGGGTGCGCCCAAACCGCCGAGCAACCTCGGTCTGGCCATCAATGCGGCGCAACAACTGCAATTCTCTACCGACAACATGCGGATCTATCTGGCCGCCGGAGTGCGGGGGTGGACCAAACTGGCGCAATTACTCCGCAAGGCCGCGCAGGCCTACCAGCAGGTCGACGAGGGAGCGGCTCACGCTTTGGGTTCGGACACGGCTTCCATTCTCCCGGCGACGCCGGGAGTTACCGAGGATGGTCAGGCGGTGGCGCTCAGCACCACGCGAGTTGCCGGCGCTGCAGGACCGGTTGAATACGCAGATATCAAACAGCGGGCATTGGACATCGAACATGGTGACCAGGGAGCGTCACTGAACGCTTTCGCGGATGCGTGGGAATCGATGCAGCAGAATCTGCAGCGTGCCGCCTCCCGCTTCCGGCCCTTCCAGTATTGGGAGGGAGCGGCCGCCGATGCCGTCGCGGCGACCTTCGATCAACACAGGACCTGGTTAGCGCAGATGGCCGAGCTGTGCGGGACTATTGCAGCGCAAGCCCGCACCGTTACTTCGACACAACGCTGGGCAGTTCAAGAGCACATCGTGTTCAACGGCACGAGGATGGGCTACGCGGATCTCGAAACTTTGGACCGCGCCTACGAGCAGGGTGGCTCAGTAAGGGCAGTTGCGATGGCCCGATACGCGGCCCTGCAGGCGAAGTCAGATGACGTGATAGCCCAGTACATGAAGAAGGCGGAGTTGCCGCTCACGCCGGTAGATCCGCCGCGGCCCCCACCAGCTCAGCCGATAGATCCGGCGCCGTCGCCGGTGCCCAACGACGGCGCGCTGCTCTACAGTCCCTCCGCCACCGCCGCGGATGGATTGCCGAGCATCCCGTCCCTGCCGTTCGGCGGCGCACCCATGACGCCGAACGGTGTGATGCCCCCTGGCGCCCTGAATGGCTCGATGGGCACGCCGGGCTCGTCTGCGGGGGTAAGGGTTGCACCGGCTGCGTACAAGGGCGGCGGGATGCCCCCGATGCCCTCGCGCTCGGCAATGGATTCAGCAGAGGCGGTGTCGCTGGCGACTGCGCGGGAAACCGGCGCCGGTGGCGGCGCGAACCTCACGGCAGGTGGTGCGTCTGGAGCAGGGATGGCGCCAGTAGCCCCTTCCGTTCCGGGGCAGGGCCCGGTTGGCAAGGGCGCCCGTGCCCGCCAGCAAGACGAGCCGCTTTACACCGAGGACAGGCCATGGACCGAGGGCCTCATCGGAACTTTGCCACTGATGGGCGTTGCTGAGCGTAAGGACTCACGATGAGCCCTGAAATTCATCCTCAGATGGCTGCGGCGCTAGGACAGATAGGCCGCTTTCGGTCGGCCCTTGAGGGCGAGCAGGTTCGGGCAAACGCGGCGTCATTCACGGGTACCGACGCGGCCAATTCGGTCGAAGTAACACTCGACTGGCGCCGCTGGCTCACCGGCCTGCGCATCGACGACGGCCTGCTGGGACTGGGAGCCGAAGAGGTCGCCCGGCGCATCAACGAGGCGCTCGGCGCCGCGGACGCAAACGCAATTGCGACCATGGAAGCTGACGAAGAGCGGCTCATCGCGTCACTGAAAGGCATTGTGGGTGAATTGCAGAAGAGTTTGGATTCGAACTTCGATACAACGGAAATTACGGCCCAGTTTCCCCCATTGAACGAGCCGATACGGCCGTGAGATCGTGATAAGGACTGCAGATGGCATCTGTGTATCTTGAAGGCGCCAGGATTATCGGGAGTCTAATCGGCTTGGGTCAACAATTCGGTGGTGAAATGGGCCACCAATTCGGTGGTATGGGGGGCGACGGCAGTGATGAATACTATGCGTCGATGGCGACCAGCATGGGCGGGGACACGGTCGCGATATTCGGCAAGAAGCTAGCTACACGAATCGTTACTTCGATGTACAACTGGCGCGTCGACCGAAATCTGGGTTTGACGATAAACGCCGAGGATTTCCGGGCAGCGGGGCGGGCGGCCGATGCTATCTGCTGGGCGATCACCTTCGTCGACGCCGTGGAGTTGACGACGGGTTTCGGGCCGCCAACGCAAGGAGACCATCTTGAAGCCGGTTGTCAACACTTCTCCGCCCTGCATGAGCAGCTGAAGTCAGCTCTGCCTGATTCCAGCTGGCAGGGGTCAGCGTCGCAGGCCTATGCGGCGCAGGACACGATACTGCTCGACGTCGCACATGCGATGGCTGACCTTGACCGGAAGCTGGCGGAACTGGTCAAGAACCAGGCCGAATGGGTCACCCACCTCCGATTGGCCCTGGGGATCGTCAAAGCGCTCCTGGTCGCCGCATACTTGGTGGCGCTGGCGATGATCTGGATGCCGGGGGCTGGCCCGGTCGCGTCGCGGGTTTTCTCAATTACGGTGTGCAGCCTGGCGATGACCACGGTCGCGGGCATGATGGGCACGGTGCTTGTGTACTCCTCCGAGAATGCGAAATCGGCGGACGCCATCGCCGGGCAGTACCGCACAGTCCTCGAATCTGCACAGGCGGTTTCTGCCGGTTCGTCAAGCGGGGCACGGGCAGCAGATCAGCCCACGATTGCTGGCATCGGCGATCCGTTCGAGCGCACCTCCGCACAACCGTCCCAACCGAGCGTCGCCACCTCGGCCGGCTCCATGGCCCGCAAGACGGCGTCGCCGACACAACGTCGGACCTTGGACGCCCTGATCGGCGATGGCGCACGGCCGGCCAGCGATGTGTCAGCAAGTATCACGGCTTCCGAAGAGGCGACTCCACACGGGCACGGCACCCCACCCCTTTACGGCGGCAGCCTTGCGACCGGACAGCGACCGCGGACTGCCCGCACTCCATCGGTGAAGAACCCCTCGTGGTCTGCAGCGACCGTGGCGCCGGAAACGAATGACGACCTGACGGCCCTCACCCGCGACCTCAACACCGGTGGCGCCGGTCCGGGCGCCGACGGCGGCGAGCGAGCGCCGATCGAATCCGGCGGGAGCGATGCTGCTGTTGCCAAGTCGGCACTTCACGTCGAGCACGGATTGAACACCGACAGTTAAGCGAACCAGCGACGCGGCGACGCCAAACCGAGAGATACAGGAGGCCCACGATGCCTGATTTGACCGTCGCACCCGGATACCTCGAAGCGCTGGCAGCAAAACAAGACGAGGCTGCCGCTGTGGCAGCAACCGCGGCGTCGGCAACCTCAGGACTCGGCACCGAGGTCTGGGTGACCCACGGGGTTGTCTGCGGAGCGTCCAACACTGCATTCAGCGACGCGGAGGAAGTGCGCCGCACAGCCGGTGAGGCCATCGGGCAGGCCGCTGCCAGCCTCGCTGCTCGCTTACGAGCCGCTCAGGACGGCTATAGCAACACAGATGAGCGAACCAGCAGGGCGCTCGACCAACTGATGCGTTCGTTGTGACGCGCAGGTATTCGGTCTTCGAGCATGCGCGCTGGGTGATGGCACCCCACGAGATGGCCCTTGAGATTCGGTTTCCGTGCCGGTCGCGCTTCGCCGAGCACCGATGACCCGACGCCCGACTTCACCTTTCCGCAATCGATCTGCAAGACGGGGATTTCATGCCGCAGCACCTGCCAGGTGACGACAAGAACCGCGACGATTTGGTCTCGCTGAATTTCACAGTCAGCGACGATGGCACGGCCGAAGAGCTGCTTGCCGCAGCGTTACGCGCCTATCTGCCATCTGATCCGCACGACGCCCCAACCGAGCGCGAAGCCCTCCGCCTGCATGCCGAACGCGCGTGTGACCAAGGGGAGGGGGAGCAGAGGGGCGAGGTTTTCACCGTGGTGAATCCTTATGAAACGGTGTCCGTCTCAGCGCGCCTCGACGGCGGGATCCAGCAGGTGGAGCTCGCGCCGCAGGCTACCCGCATGAGTGAATCCGAGCTGGTAGACGAGATTCTCGTGCTTGCCGACCTCGCCCGCCGGAAAGGCCTGGCCGGACAGCACCCGCAATCATCAGGGGACGATTCGATATCGGACGTATTGCGAGCATTGAATGTGCAGGGCGGCGAGGCATTTCATGACTTCATTGCGAAGGGGGTCGCGCTGTCGACGCCGGAGCAGGTCGCCGCAGCGCAGACCGCCCTATTCTCCAACCGATATGGATTTCACACCTGAAACCGTCGCAGCTGACAGGCAACCGTCATAGATCACTCTCAACCGGTCTCTTCTCAGTGCTGCGGGTCGTCAGCAGCCGCCCGGGCAGACTTTCCAGTGATCGCTGCCGGCCATCGTCAGGACTGTCAGAACCGTCCTTCGGGATATCGCCGTCAAATGGCTGAGTGTCTGGGGTGGCTAAGTCTGCGGAGCGCTCCGGCTCGGGCTCTTGCTGGTGCCGGTCCCGGCCGGGCCCATCGGCTTCGCCTTCCAACGCCTGCGCACAAGGGGACACAGCGGGACCGCTGTCCCCGACGAACTGTGCGGGCATTGCATTCGCGCCCGAACTGCTTTCCGCAGCGGCTTGCGCGCTTTGGATCAAGCCCTGAGTAATCGGAGTTGCCTGCTGCAGAGCCAAACTGGGCATTATGGTCGCCAAGCCAAATTGCGATTCTCCCGTCTGCAGCTGTGCGGCGACCGTCTGGCCGACGTGTGACGCCCCCGTGGTGATCTGGCTGAGCCGGGCAATTGCATCGCTCAATGTCTGATCCAGCTCGGCATACATGGCGGCGGCGCTGGCCATGTCGGATCCTGTCCGCCTGATGGCCGAGGCAGTGGCCGGTAGGCCGTCGACGACCGGCGCCTCCACCGCCGGCATGGTGGACTTAATCGCCAGTGCGGCCGGATCTGTACCGGCGATAACCGCCGCGGTCGGAGCCGCCGGGAGAACCACACTTTGCAGCCTTTTCGCCGCATCGCTCAGGCCGCAAGGGTCCACGGTCAATATTCTCACCAACGCTGAACCTCCTAGGTTGCAATTCCAGCAGTGACGTCTGCCACCGTGCGTGCCGAATTAAGATCGCCGAATTTTGTATGCAATTAAAGAAAAGGCGAGTCCGCAGCCGAACTCGCCCCGTCTTCGCTCGCCGAGTTAGCCGAACATACCGGTGATGTTAGATTCCGTCTGCGCCATCGCCTGACCGGATTCGCTAATGGCTCGGGCCAGGTTGCGCAGGGATGAATTCAGGTCGTTGGCTGTCTCGTCCCATTTTCGCTGGACCGATTGGTAGGCCTCGGACCCCGCGCCCCCCCAGGCTGCTGCAAGATTCGTGAGCGACCTTTTACCGTCGTCGAGAAGGCTTTCAGTCGCCTGGGAATAGCCGAGGATGTCGCCGGCACCGCCTTCGATACCAACAAAATTCCAGTGCTGTGAAGTCATATTCTGCTCCGTCTCAGTGTCGAAAATCAGAACTGCATCTGTGCGGCGAGCGCGTGGTGGTGTTCCTCGTCGGCGGCGGCGTATTGTCCGCCGGCGGCGTGAATGTTCGAAGATATGTCGTTCAGTTCGGTGATTTGCCTGGCGGCGGCCTGTTGGAAGCGGACCAGGGCGGCCTGTGCGGCAGCGCCGGCTTGGCCGCGCCATTGGGCAGATAATGCGCTTGCCGTCGACTCCACTTTCGCAATTTGTTCTTTCAACTCGCCGGCGATCCGGTCGAAGTTTCGCGCTTCCGCGGTCAGGGCCGCGGCATCCGTTCTCATCTCTGCCATACGTATCTTCTTTCTCTCGTGTTACCCCGCCGGGAAGCGGCGAGTCTTCCGGCGCCGTCGGGCCGGGAAGTTTGCAGACAACGGCGCTACCAGTCGTCGGAGGAATCGCAGGCGTCGTTATCCGCTACACACGGTCGCCCCGTGTACGGTCCGGCCGGCCCGCATGAGCTCCCTTTGAGCCAATGCATTCGCAGGAAATCGATGGCCCTGGTCGTGAACGCGGCCACCGCCTTCGCCGAAATCTCGTCCGCACCGGCTGGGCGCAAACCGGCGATTCGTGGCGTCGACGCCGTCGGCCACGATTTGAGCACCGCTGGTGAATACAGCCGGATTTTGAGTCATTTCTTGCATTAGGCGATATCCCTCACGTTGGGGTCGGGGACGCGAACGTTTCGCTTACGGCCGTTCAGCGACTACTCCCGTCACTGCGGGCACTTGCATCACCGTCTGAGATAAGCCAGTCCATACCCCGGAGCGGGGTCATGAACTGGCTCATCTCTGGGCTACGCGGGCCTTCGATCAGCCTGCAGAGCCCACCTTCCTGATCGGCGGGATGGTGGCTTGACCCCCATCTTCAGGCGCCAGAACCTTGATTGGACGATTCGGTGCAGTAGGTGTCGAACTCCCGCCCGTCACCGGCGTTTCGGTGGTGGGTGGGGTTGCGGTGGTGGGTGGTTGTGGTTCGGTGGCGGGGGTGACGGTTGTGGGTGTTGGGGCTCCGCCCGCCGGGATTCCCGGTAGCAGGCGGAGCAACTGCTGCAAGGGCGCACCGTTCTGTAGCGATCCCAACTGCGACCAGGCGGCTGATGCTTCGACGTGATAGTTGAACATGGCGCTGACGTCCGTGGCCCACATCGCTTCGTACTCAGCCTCCATCGCGATGATCGCCGGGATGTTGAATCCGAGGAAGTTCGCTCGCGCCAGAGCAGCCGTGAGCGCACGATTAGCGGCGATCGCGACAGGGTGCACGGTGGCGGTTTGGGCGGTCTCGAAAGCCGCCGCTACTGTGTTGGATTGCCTTGCGACACTTTCAGAATGGGTGGCCGCGGCATGCAGCCAACTGGCGTACGGCGCGGCGGCTTCGACCATTTTCGCCGCCGCTGGCCCCTGCCATACGCCCTGTACTAGGCCGGCTATAGAGGATGAGAAGGCGCCGGCCATGCTTTGTAACTCGCCAGCCAAATTGCCCCAAGCTGCGGCTGCGGCCAGCATCGGGCTTGACCCGGCGCCACAGTGCAGGAGCGCGGAGTTGACTTCAGGCGGAAGTACTGCATAGCTCATCGCCAAACCCTTTCTTCTGGGACTTCGAATAGTGACTTTCTTTGAATCACCATCGGCTCCTACTGGGGCGTTGCCGTGACGCCGGCTTCAGTCATTGAGGTATTATTTGAAACTGGAATCCTGCCAAGAACCGGACGGCGTGTCGGATTCGAGGATGTCAGAATAACCGCTACGGTGGCCGATTCCAGTTTGTTAGCGAAATGATAATGTACAGATATTCGAAGATATTGTTGATTTTGACGCCGTCCATCCGGCGGGATTCCTTCGCCGCGTACCGAGCATGGCGCGAAGTCGCGCCATGCTCGTGCACTCGATGCATTGGGCAGCAAACTGCCTGATCAACGACATTACGCGCGTCGATCCGCGCGTGCACCACGGCTTATTGACCGGCCGACGACACCTGCTCCGAGGGGCGACCTACATGAGTTCGGATCGGTACGCGGTGGCGCAAGCAGAACTTCGTCCGAAATGATGCAAGACTATCTTGCGCTTGTGCGGATATGGGTAGGCAACGTCCAAGAATGGTCGCGATCCGGTCCTCAACCATTGGGCCGTTGTTCGCAAACCGCGTCCATAACCGGGTGCAGCCTTTCGCTTCCGAACTGCGGGCCTGTCGCGGTTAACGTCGCGTAGTTAAACGGTGTCGGCGATGCTGAAGTACTGCGTCTCTTGAAACTCACGTAGGCCCTCACGGGCGACGCTGCGGGACCTAGTTGATGAAATCTTGGTCGGGTAGTCCGCATGAGGCGATGGCGGTGTCGCGAAACGCGGCCGCTGACGGCGTCAAGTAGCGGTTGGTCGTCCAACCGACAGCGATGGGGCGCACAAGTTCTTTGTCATCGACGGCGATCTCGACGATGTCGGGCGGAGGTGTGGCGGCTTTGGGCAGCACCCCGACGCCTAGTCGGGCTCCGATCAGTCCGCGCAGCGTGGTGATGTCGGTGCCCTCGAAGGCGATAGAAGGAGTGAAGTGGTGGCGGTCGCAGGCGTTGTCGAAGATCCTGCGCAGCGTGTGATCACGGTCGAGGGCGACAAAACGTTGGCCCGCGAGTTCGTCGAAACCGATCAAAGACCGACGGGCCAGGGCGTGTTCGCGGTCGACGACGGCGTAGAGCTGCTGGGTGAATAACTTGTGCCACTGCACGCCGGGTGATTCGTCGAAGGACATCGGGTAGCTCAGGCACACGTCAATGAGCCCGCTAGCCAGGTCACTGACCAGTGCTGGTCCGGCGCGTTGGCGCAATTCGAAGCGGACCATCGGGTATGCATCGTGGTGACGCCGGATCAACCGCGGCACGGTGGCCACACCCAGGGACACCAGGAACCCCAGTGCCACCGTCCCGGCGTCTGCGCCGGCGAGTTCGCGCACCCCGGCTACCGCGGCATCAAGGCTGCGCTGGCTCGCCAGGCTCGAGCGTAGGAATGCTTGCCCGAAACGGTTCAGTTCGTTGGCCCGGCCACGCCGGGTGAACAGTTCGACCCCGATCTCGGACTCCAGCATGGCGATAGCACGGCTGACCGCCGACTGCGACACCAGCAGTTTCTCGGCGGCATCACGAAGCGTTCCGAGCTCGGCGACGGTCTGGAAGTAACGCAGCTGGTAGAGCTCCACGAGCAGGAAATATACTTGCATACCCCGGCTCCGATGACGTGCAGCGAGCAGGGCGCGACGCGACCAGCGCCCTGCTCGGCAAATCTGCGGGGTGGGATCTCCTAGCGGAACGCTCCCAAACCGGTTATGGCCTGCCCGACGATAAGTGTGTGAATCTCGCCGGTTCCCTCATACGTGAGCACCGATTCAAGGTTGGCCATGTGTCTCATCACGGGGTATTCGAGAGTAATTCCATTGGCGCCCAGAATTGTTCGTGCCGAACGGCACACCTCGAGTGCCTTTTGCACATTGTGTAGCTTGCCGTAGCTGACCTGTTCGGGTTGCAGCCGGCCGGCGTCCTTGAGCCGGCCCAGGTGCAACGCCAGCAAATAGCAGTTGTTGACGAGCGTGACCATTTCGACGAGTTTGGCCTGGGTCAGCTGAAAGCCCGCTATTGGTCGGCCGAACTGGGTGCGAGTCCCGGCGTAATCGAGCGCGGCCTCATAACAGGCGCGGGCAGCTCCCACTGCCCCCCATACGATCCCGAATCGAGCCTCGTTCAGGCACGCGAGCGGTGCGCGCAGACCTTTGGCGTCGGGCAGAACGGATTCCGGAGGCAGCCGACATTCGTCGAATACCAACTCCGCTGTGGTCGATGCCCGAAGTGACATCTTGC
>NZ_JCALCX010000048.1:0-31588 GCF_059812565.1 Mycobacterium sp. NGS49
GGCCGGCGGAATGTTGTACGGCAACGGTGGCACCGGCGGTTTGGGCGGCTCAGCGCTGGCGGGCGTGAACGGCGGCAACGCCGGCGCCGGCGGTGCGGGAGGCAGCGCGCTTCTCTTCGGTGCTGGTGGGGCGGGCGGCCAGGGCGGCGCGGGCCTTACGGGCGTCGACGCCGTCACCCCCCTCAACGGCACGGCCGCTACCGGCAGCACCGGCCTGGCCGCCGGTAACGTCGGCGGACCCGGCGGCGCTGGCAGCAACGGGACTGTAGGGCAGATCGGCGGAACCGGCGGGGCGGGCTACGGCCCCACCGTCCCAAACTCAAATGCCGACGCCCAGGGCGGCACTGGCGGCATTGGCGGTGTCGGGGGCGGTGGTAGCAACGCCGGCGGTGCAGGCGGGGGCGGTACCGGCGGCGCCGGGGGGCTGGGCGGCAACGGCGGGCTGCTGTTCGGTGGCGGTGGGGCAGGCGGGCACGGCGGTACGGGCGGCATGGGTGGCACCGGCGGCGTAGCCGCGAACGGTGGGCTGGGCGGCAACGGCGGTACCGCTACCACTTCCAGCAGTAACAACGTCAACGCAGTCGGCGGCGGCGGCGGCTACGGCGGCATCGGGGGCGTCGGCGGTACCGGGGGTGTCGGCGGAACCGGGGGTGTCGGGGGTGGCGGAGGTCGCGGCGGAATGCTGTTCGGTGCCGGCGGTGCGGCCGGCACTGGGGGCACCGGCGGTCTGGGCGGCCATGGCGGCTTTGCCGGCACCGGGGGACTTGGCGGCAACGGTGGCAACGCCTACGCAATCAGCCCTGGCAGCGAGTTCGGGATCGGTGGCAACGGGGGCGTCGGCGGCATCGGCGGTGTGGGCGGTACGGGCGGGCAAGGCGGGTCCGGCGGTGCCGCCGGAACGGCGGGGCAGGGAGGCTTGTTCGGCCAGGCGGGTGCCGGCGCCACCACGGGGGCGGGCGGCGCCGGAGGCTCCGGCGGGGACGGCGGCGCAGGTGGCGGAGGGGGCTCCGGCGGCGTCACGGACAAGTTACCCGGGGGTACCAAGGATCCCATCGGTCCCCTCGGTATCGCCGGGGCGCAGGGCAGCGGTGGTGGCGGCGGCGCCGGCGGCGCGGGCGGGTCAGGCTCAATTGCCGGCGCGACAGGCAACAACGGCGCTACGGATGGTGCCTAGCGCACCCGGCTGGTCACCTCACGAACGTGCGCAGAATGTCAGCTGATGCGGCGTGTCGGTGTACAGACACGCACGCTCGCGGGCAGCAGGTCAGGCGAACGCGGTGTCGATGATCTCCTGCTGCTCGACCGCATGCACCTTCGAGGACCCCGACGATGGCGCCGACATCGCCCGCCGCGAGATCCGCTTGATCCCGCTGAGCCGCTCCGGCAGCACCTCCGGCAGCGTCAGGCCCAGCGACGGCCAGGCGCCCTGGTTGGCCGGCTCCTCCTGCACCCAGAAGTACTGCTTGGCGTTCTGGTAGCGGTTCAGCGTCTCGTCGAGCCGGCGCCGCGGCAGCGGGGCCAGCTGTTCGAGCCGAACGATCGCCACGTCGTCGCGCTTGTCCTTGACCTTGCGGGCCGCCAGTTCGTAGTAGAGCTTGCCGCTGGTCAGCAGGACCCGGGTGACCTTGCTGCGGTCGCCGTCGCCCTCGTCGTAGGTGGGTTCCTCGATCACCGAGCGGAACTTCATCTCGGTGAACTCCTTGATGTCGCTGACCGCGGCCTTGTTGCGCAGCATCGACTTCGGTGTGAACACGATCAGCGGCCGCTTGACACCGTCCAGGGCGTGCCGGCGCAGCAGGTGGAAGTAGTTGGCCGGGGTCGAGGGCATCGCGATCGTCATCGAACCCTCGGCCCACAGCTGCAGGAAACGCTCGATGCGCCCGGACGTGTGGTCGGGCCCCTGGCCCTCGTGTCCGTGCGGCAGCAACAGCACTACCGTCGAGAGCTGACCCCACTTTGCCTCACCGGAGCTGATGAACTCGTCGATGATCGACTGGGCGCCGTTGACGAAGTCGCCGAACTGCGCCTCCCACAGCACCACGGCGTCCGGGTTGCCCACGGTGTAGCCGTATTCGAAGCCCACCGCGGCGTATTCCGACAGCGGCGAGTCGTACACCAGGAACTTGCCGCCGGTGGGGGTGCCGTCCTTGCTGACGGCCAGGAGCTGCAGTGGGGTGAACTCCGCGCCGGTACTGCGGTCGATGATCACCGAGTGCCGCTGGGAGAAGGTGCCGCGGCGGGTGTCCTGGCCGGAGAACCGGACCAGCTTGCCCTCGGCCACCAGCGAACCAAGCGCCAGCAGCTCACCGAACGCCCAGTCGATCTTGCCTTCGTAGGCCATCTCGCGGCGCTTGTCGAGCACCGGTTGCACGCGCGGGTGGGTGGTAAATCCTTCCGGTACCGCCTTGAACGCGTCACCGATGCGGGCCAGCAGCGCCTTGTCCACCGAGGTGTCCAGGCCGGCCGGGATCATCTGCAGCGACTCGACCGACTCGCTGGGCTGGGCGCCGTGTTTCTCCAGCTCCTTGACCTCGTTGAACACCCGCTCCAGTTGCCCCTGGTAATCGCGCAGTGCGTCCTCGGCCTCTTTGAGCGAGATGTCACCGCGGCCGATCAACGCTTCGGTGTAGCTCTTGCGGACGCCGCGCTTGTTGTCGACCACGTCGTACATGTACGGGTTGGTCATCGACGGGTCGTCGCCCTCGTTGTGACCGCGCCGCCGGTAGCACAGCATGTCGATGATGACGTCTTTGTGGAACCGCTGCCGGAAGTCGACGGCCAGCTGCGCCACCCACACGCACGCCTCGGGGTCGTCCCCGTTGACGTGGAAGATCGGGGCACCGATCATCTTGGCGACGTCGGTGCAGTACTCGCTGGACCGCGAGTACTCCGGCGCGGTGGTGAAACCGATCTGGTTGTTGACGATGATGTGGATGGTGCCGCCGACCCGGTAGCCGGGCAGGTGCGCCAGGTTCAGCGTCTCGGCGACCACGCCCTGGCCGGCGAAAGCGGCGTCGCCGTGCAGCATCATCGGCACCACCGAGAAGGCTTTCTCGCCGTTGCTGTCGGTGTCACCGTGGTTGAGCAGGTCCTGCTTGGCCCGCACCAGGCCTTCCAGCACCGGGTCGACGGCTTCCAGGTGCGACGGGTTCGCGGTGAGCGACACCTGAATGTCGTTGTCGCCGAACATCTGTAGGTACACGCCGGTGGCGCCCAGGTGGTACTTCACGTCACCGGAGCCGTGCGCCTGCGACGGGTTCAGGTTGCCCTCGAACTCGCTGAAGATCTGTGAATACGGCTTGCCGACGATATTGGCCAGCACGTTGAGCCGGCCGCGGTGCGGCATCCCGATGACCACCTCGTCCAGGCCGTGCTCGGCGCACTGATCGATCGCAGCGTCCATCATCGGGATGACGCTTTCGGCGCCTTCGAGCGAGAAGCGCTTCTGCCCGACGTACTTGGTCTGCAGGAACGTCTCGAACGCCTCGGCGGCGTTGAGCCGGCTCAAGATGTACTTCTGTTGTGCCACAGTCGGTTTGACGTGCTTGGTCTCGACCCGCTGTTCCAGCCAGCGCAGCTGCTCGGGGTCGAGGATGTGGGTGTACTCCACGCCGATGTGGCGGCAGTACGCGTCGCGCAGCAGGCCCAGCACGTCGCGCAGCTTTTTGTACTCCGCGCCGGCGAACCCGCTGACCTTGAACACCCGGTCCAGGTCCCACAGCGTCAGCCCGTGGGTCAGCACCTCGAGGTCGGGGTGGCTGCGGAACCGCGTCTTGTCCAGCCGCAGCGGGTCGGTGTCGGCCATCAGATGGCCGCGGTTGCGGTACGCCGCGATCAGGTTCATCACGCGGGCGTTCTTGTCGACGATCGAGTCGGGGTTGTCGGTGCTCCAGCGCACCGGCAGGTAGGGGATGCCCAGTTCGTGGAAGATCTCGTCCCAGAAGTCGTCCGAGAGCAGCATCTGGTGGATGACGCGCAGGAAGTCACCGGATTCGGCGCCCTGGATGATGCGGTGGTCGTAGGTGGAGGTCAGGGTGATCAGCTTGCCGATGCCCAGCTCGGCAATGCGTTCCTCACTGGCCCCCTGGAACTCGGCGGGGTATTCCATAGCGCCCACACCGATGATCGCGCCCTGGCCGGCCATCAACCGCGGCACCGAGTGCACGGTGCCGATGGTGCCGGGGTTGGTCAGCGAAATCGTCACGCCGCCAAAGTCTTCGGCGGTCAGCTTGCCGTCGCGGGCGCGGCGCACGATGTCTTCGTAGGCGGAGACGAATTCGGCGAAGCGCAGTTCTTCGCAGCGCTTGATGCCGGCCACCACCAGGGAGCGCTTGCCGTCCTTGCCCTGCAAATCGATCGCCAGGCCTAGATTCGTGTGAGCTGGTGTGACAGCATTCGGTTTGCCGTCTACCTCGGTGTAGTGGCGGTTCATGTTCGGGAACTGCTTGACCGCCTGCACCAGCGCGTAGCCCAGCAGGTGGGTGAACGAGATCTTGCCGCCGCGGGTGCGCTTCAACTGGTTGTTGATGACGATCCGGTTGTCGATCAGCAGCTTGGCCGGGATGGCGCGCACGCTCGTCGCCGTCGGCACGTCCAGTGACGCCGACATGTTCTTGACGACGGCCGCGGCTGCGCCGCGCAACACCTGCACCTCGTCGCCTTCGGCGGGCGGGGGCGGGGCGGACTTCGGAGCCGCCGCCGCGGGGGTGGGTGCGCCGTTGCCGGCAGCGCCCGCGGCGGTCGATTTGGCCGGCTTGACCGGTTCTGGGGCGGGCTTGGGCGGCGCGGCGGGCTGGGCCGCCGCGGTCTTGGCTTCGGCCGGCTTGGTTTCCGCGGGCTTGGGCTTGCTGGCCGCCGGAGCGTCCTGTCCGGTTTCGCCGGAGGACTCCGGGTTGTAGTCAACCAGGAACTCGTGCCAGCTCTCGTCGACCGAGGAGGGGTCGTCGCGGAACTTGCGGTACATCTCTTCGACCAGCCACTCGTTTTGCCCGAATGGTGAACTTATGTTGGCCACGGCCGCTGTTCGCCTCGATTCTTGTGTCCTGCAAGCGTTTTGGCGAACGCCTGCCACTCCTGGCGCCCCGGGTCACGGGGGCGCCTCACACCCCTCGGTGGTCGGTACAGGGTTCCGACCGTTTCTGACCCATAAAGGCTAGCGCTTTACCCGAGATCCGCGAGAGAGACCAACCGCTTCAGCTGGCATCCCGGACGGGCGGCAGCACGTGCAGGGTGACAGGCCACCGGTCCGGCGCCGGGCCGAAGGCCGACCGTGCGTTGCGGACCAGCTTCTTGCCCACCATCCGGTTGCCAATCGCGCCGATGATCGCGCCAATGCCGACGGGTAGCAGCTTGCCGAACATCAGTGCGCCACGTTTGAGCGCGAAACGCTTGACGAAACGCTTGAACAGGCTGTTGTTCAGTTTGGATATCGCCGCCAGCGGCAACGAGGCCATGCTTTCCGACACCCAGCCGCCGCTGGTGCGCCCGCCACCGATCAGCTCCGACACCGCGGCCTTGCTGTTGTCGCCGACCAGCACTGCCAGGATCAGCGCGCGACGCCGTTCCCGGTGGTCCAGGGGGATGCCGTACACCGACGCCAGCGCCAGCACCAACATCGCCGTCGCTTCCAGGAACAAAGCGGTTTCGCCGGCCGCCGCCGACAGTGCGGCCAAGGTGCCGATGCCGGGCAGCGTCGCGGCCGCGCCCACCGCCGCGCCGCTGGCCGTCACCGCGGCTACGAAGCGCTTCTCCAGCTTGGTCACGATCTCGGCCGGGCTGGCGCCGGGGTTCGTGCGGCGCAGGCGTGCCACGTAGGCCTCCGCCGCGGGACCCTGGATGCGAGAACTGCGTTCGATGATGTGCGCCAATGCCCGGCTGGAGGCTTTCGGCCGGCCTCCGTTGCCGACGGACTGCTGGTCCGGTACCGACTTGTTTCGTCGAGCGCTCATAGTGACCCTTTCCGGGACGGCGTCCTTCCAGGCTAACGCGCACCCCGCGAGATGAGTGCCGGGCAGGAGAGCTTCACATCATCTGGTGGTCGGTCGTCGTGGTTCCCGGCCGAAGGGCGAAGCGCAGAACGCGACGGGAATAATGCGGGCGGGACTCCTGAGTGACCCGACGCGGGAGCCGGAACGAGGTGCGACATATGAGCACGGCGACGAGCGGGGTGGCCGGGGACAGCCTCTCCGGGAGCCCCTGGGCGGCGCTGTGGGCGATGATGCTCGGCTTCTTCATGATCATGCTCGACTCGACCATCGTCGCGGTGGCCAATCCGACGATCATGGCCGCCCTGCACATCGGATACGACACGGTGGTCTGGGTGACCAGCGCCTACCTGCTGGGATACGCGGTGGTGTTGCTGGTCGCCGGCCGACTCGGCGACCGGTTCGGCCCGAAGAATCTCTACGTGATCGGCCTGGTTATCTTCACCTTCGCATCGGTGTGGTGTGGACTAGCCGGCAGCGCCGCCATGTTGATCGCGGCCCGGGTCGTGCAGGGCGTGGGCGCCGGCCTGCTCACTCCCCAGACGTTGTCGACCATCACCCGGATCTTCCCGGCGCAGCGTCGCGGCTCGGCGATGAGCATGTGGGGCGCCACCGCCGGAGCCGCCAGCCTGATCGGCCCGCTGGCCGGGGGCACGCTGGTCGACGGCCTGGGCTGGCAATGGATCTTCTTCGTCAATGTGCCGGTCGGGGTGGTCGCGCTCGCCTTGGCGATCTGGCTGGTGCCGGTCCTGCCGGTGCGCAGGCAGCGGTTTGACCTGATCGGCGTCGCGCTGTCCGGCGCGGGCATGTTCCTGCTGGTGTTCGGGCTGCAGGAGGGGCAGTCGGCGGACTGGAAGCCGTGGATCTGGGCGGTGCTGGTCGCCGGCCTCGGCTTCATGTCGGCCTTCGTCTACTGGCAGTCCATCAACAGGCGTGCGGCGTTGGTTCCGCTGGGCATCTTCGCCGACCGGGACTTCAGCCTGTGCAATGTGGGCGTGGCCGTCATCTCGTTCGCGTCGACGGCAATGATGCTGCCGCTGACCTTCTACGCCCAGTCGGTGTGCGGGCTGTCGCCGACGCGTTCTGCCCTGCTGATCGCGCCGGTGGCCATCGCCAGCGGCCTGCTCGCGCCGGTGGTCGGGCTGATCATCGACAAGGTCCACCCGGTGCCGATTCTGGGGTTCGGCTTTTCGGCACTGGCGATCTGCATGACGTGGCTCGCGCTGGAACTGCAGCCGGCCACACCGGTCTGGCGTTTGGTATTGCCGTTCGTGGGGCTCGGTGTGGGGATGGCGTTCGTCTGGTCACCGCTGGCCGCCACCGCGACCCGCAACCTGCCACACGAGCGGGCCGGCGCGGGGTCGGGTGTCTACAACGCCACCCGGCAGTTGGGTGCGGTGCTCGGTAGCGCAGGCATGGCGGCCTTCATGACGTGGCGCATCGGCGCGGAAATGCCGGAAGGTGCAAGCGCGCCCGCCACCGAGGACGCCGCCCTGCAACTGCCCGCCTTCGTGCGGGAACCCTTCTCGGCCGCGATGTCCCAGTCGATGTTGCTGCCCGCATTCATCGCATTGTTCGGCATCGTGGCGACACTGTTTCTGGTCGGGGCGATGGGCTCGGCCCGAAGCCGGCGCGAAGTCGACGACCTGGCCGGCTACGCGCTCGCGGACGACCCGGAAGAGGATGACGACGACGGCTACGTGGAATACATACTGCGCCGGGAACCCGAAGCCACCCACGACAGCGCGCCACCGTTGTTGTCCCTGACCCGGCGCAACGGTGTTCACGTGGACGGCCTGGGTCCGGTCGTGGACTTTGCGCACCAGCCAGATCCCGACGACCCGGTTGCCGGCCGACGCTGACCGTCACTGCTTCTCGGTGAGTGCCAGGAAGGCGCCGAGGTCCACCAGGCCGGCCGGCGTCGTGGGCAGGTACTGGGTCAGCAACTCCGACCGCACGATGATCGCCGCGTACTGCGCCCGGCTGATGGCGACATTGAGCCGGTTGCGGTTGAGCAGGAACGAGATGCCGCGCGGGACTTCGTCGATCGATGATGCCGTCATGGAGATGAACACGACCGGCGCCTGCCCGCCCTGGAATTTGTCGACGGTGCCGACCCGGACTCCACCGAGTCGGGCTGCCGCGAGTTTGCGACGGACCAGGGTCACCTGCGCGTTGTACGGCGCCAGCACCAGTACATCGGCGGCTTTCAACGGCCTGGTGCCGTGCTCGTCGGTCCACGGTCGGCCGATCATGCGCGCGACCTCGGCCACGATCGCTTCCGCCTCTTCGGGGCTCTCGATCGAATTGCCTTGATGGCGAACGGGCAGCACGTGCACGCCGGGCCGGTGCCCGTCCAGGCGGCGTGCCGCCGTGCACTCGGCATGCGATCGCAGCCGGCCTTCGTAGGACAGTGCCGACACGGCCGCACACACATCCGGATGCATCCGGTAGGACAGGTCCAGAAAGTATCCGCGCTCGTCGGGCAGCGTCTGTTGGCCGTCGACCAGCCATTCCAGCGCGGAGATGTCGACCTTCTCCGGGTGGGTGCCCTGACTGACCTGCGGTAGTTGCTGAGGGTCCCCAAGCAGTAACAGGTTTGCGGCCGACGGTGCCACCGCAATGGTGCTGGCCAGACAGAACTGGCCCGCCTCGTCGATCACCAGCAGATCCAGGCTGCCCGGCGGCACCCGCTGTGCATTCGCGAAGTCCCAGGCCGTGCCCCCGATGACGCAGCCCGCGTGGTCGGCGACGAAGCTCGGATACTGGCCCGCGTCGATCTCCTGCCAGCGGGCGGCGACGTGATCGTTGCGCTTCTTGGCGACGACGGCCGGATCGAGACCGGCGTCGATCGCACAATCCAGCAGGTTCTCCACCGCCGCGTGTGACTGCGCGACCACGCCGACCCGCCAGGAATGATCGGTGACCAGTTTCCTGATCACCCGGGCCGCGGTGTGCGTCTTGCCCGTCCCGGGTGGCCCATGCACCGCCAGGTAGGAGGAGTCGAGGCTCAGCGTCGCGGCGGTGATGTCGGCGACGGTGTCAGCGCCGCGCGGCAGCGCCCCACGGGTGCGCGGCGCGCGCCGCAGCAGCACATCGATCAGTGCGGTGCGGGGCAGGCTCGGCAACCCGGTGGCGACGGTCTGCGCCGTCGACGCGATGGACTCGCGCAGCGCGGCCGTCTTGACCGGCGGCCCGGGTGTCAGCGCAAACGGTCGTTGGTGGAAAACATTGCCGTCCTTGCCCGTTCGCTCGAGGATCGTCACCTCAGTGGGCAGGCTGGGATCGTCGACGGCGACGATCTCCGCGCGTCCCGCGCCGCGGCGATCCGGGTCCTCGGCCATGCCGGGCGGCGCCGGAGGTTCGTAGAGCGCGAACACCTCCGAATTGAGGTCGCCGCGGGCCAGCCCTCCCTTCAGGCGCAGCCGACGCTGCGGCTTGCGAGCTCGCGGCGGCGTATGCCATTCGGTGACGACGGACGCGGAGTCCACGACGAAAACATCTGTGTCGTCCGACCATTCATCGACGGGATAGTTCAGCCGGTCGAAGTGTGACCACCAGAACGGCTTGTCCTCGCGTTGGTGATAGCCGCGGGCGGCGGCTATCAAGGCGACTGCGGTCTGTTCGGGGGTACGGTCACCGGCAGCCGCATCCCCGGCGAACTTCGCCAGGGTCGCCGCGAGCCGATCCTGGTCGGTGATGGCCTCACGCGGGCCAACCGGCTGCACGCCGATCGGTGTGACGCCCGATTCCCAGGCGAGAATCAACAACCAGTCCCTTAGCTTGCGGGTGGACAGGCAGTCGTAGTGGTTGTACTCCTCGATCTCCTTGAGCACCGTCGCGGCCTCGTCCGCGCGGCCGGCGGCCTTCAACTCGCAGTAGCGCGCGTAGCCGGTGATCGAGTCCGTGGCGGTGGTGACGTCACCCGCGCGTAGCTGGGTGCCCATGTACAGCGGCTCGAGTGCCTTGAGGCTCAAGCTCTCGGCACCGACCCGAATGCTCTTGCGCACCAACGGATAGAGGTCCACCAGCACCCCGTTGCGCAGCAAGTCGTCGACCTCGTCCTCGCCGGTTCCGTAGCGTCCGGCAAGCCGCAGTAACGCGGTCTTCTCGTAGGCCGCGTAGTGGTAGACGTGCATGTTCGGGTAGCGCTTGCGGCGCTTGGCCACCATGGCCAGGAACTGCTTCAGCGCCGCGCGCTCTTCGGTGCGGTCGTGTGCCCAGAGCGGACGGAACTGTCCGGAGGGCCCGGCTTCCAGGACGCCGAACAGGTATTCCAGTCCCCATTGGCTGCCGTCGGCGGTCCACAGCGGGTCGCCTTCGAAGTCGAAGAACACGTCGCCCGGGTTGGGTTCCGGCAACAGGGCCAGCGGCTGCGGATCGGCCACCTCGAACTGCGGGGTGCCGCTATCGCGTTGCCGCAGCTGAAGTCCGGCCTGCGCCGTCAGCCTGTTAAAGGCTTGTGTGCCCAGGCCGGGTACCGGTCGGCTGCGGGTCGCAAGCTCCCCGATGGAGGTGACGCCGGCGTCGATCAGCTTCGCGCGCTGACTGACTCGCATACCGGCGACCAGCAGCAGATCGTCGATCGAGCGCAGCTGTTCGGTGCACAACGGACAACGGAAACAGGCCTGCACCCCGGCGTTGTCCCAGGACACCGCGCGCCCGCCCGCATAGTGCTCGTCGAGCAGACGTTGCAGCTGTGCGCGCTGGGTCCGGTACACCGGCAACAGGTCGCTGAGGCGGTAACGAACCACCGTGGCGTCACCGAGTTCCAATTCGGCGTCCGCGGCTATCGGTACCTGCGCCGCGGTCAGTGCGTCGGCGTAGGCCGCCAGTTGTAACAGCGCGGTGACCTTGGCCGACCGGGCCAGCTTGGTGTCGGTGATCCGGTACCGGTCACCGTCGCGGATCAGGAAGTCGGCGAAACCGAGGAAGCGGCCGTCGAACATCGCGGCTTGGTAGACCACCGGCGCACCCCCGGCGATGGCGCGCCGGGTGGCATCGGCTGCGGCGGTGAGACCGGCGTGGGTATAGGCGGGGCGGCCGATGACCGCGATCTCGTCCCCGAACTGCGCACGCAACCGGTCCAACCTCCGGCGCTCATGTTCGTCGCCCAGGACGGCCGTGCGCGCCAGCAGTTCGTCTTCGACGGACACCGACGGACCGCGGCCGAGCTTGGCGTCGAAATCCCGCAGCAGCGCGTATTCACACCGCGCGGCGGACGCAAGATCCGAAGCGCTGTAGACGATGCTTCCGTCGGCGATGAACACAGTTGTCACGGTAGGCGAGGGGTACGACGCCCGGGCAGCCGACGCTTGCGCTGCGCGGAACGGCCCGTTCTAAAGCTTCTGCTAGACCCCGCTTTCAACGCGTGTCTAACGTTTGTGACGCGGATCACCAGGTCGCGCCGGTGGCGATGCGGGTGCCGAACGAGATGGGTGACGGCCATGGCGACGACGCGGTCAGGCGAGCGAGGCGTCATATCCACAGGGGTGTGGACTAGAAACGAGCACGACGATTGCCGCGCCGTGTGGGTGATCCTGGCGACCATGCTGGTCGGTCGTTTCATGATCCTGGTCGACGCCACAGTCGTCGTGGTTGCCAACCCGAGCATCATGGCCTCGCTACACACCACCTACGACACGGTGATCTGGGTGACCAGCGCCTACCTGCTCGCGTTTGCAGTGCCGTTGTTGGTCGCGGGCCGTCTCGGTGACCGCTTCGGCCAGAAGAAGCTCTATGTTGTGGGTCTCAGCGTCTTCGTCGGTGCGTCGGCATGGTGCGGCCTGTGCCCCTCCGTTGGCATGCTCATCGCAGCGCGTGCGATCCAAGGCATCGGGGCCGCCTTTCTCGCGCCGCAGATACTGTCCACGGTCACCCGGTTGTTCCCGCCGCATCGTCGCGGTGCCGCGATGAGCGTGTGGGGCGTCACCGCTGCGATCGCGACACTCGTCGGGCCGCTCGCCGGCGGCGTGCTGGTGGACACGGTGGGTTGGGAGTGGATTTTTTTGGTCAACGTCCCGATTGGCGCGGTGGGACTGGCGTTGGCGGCCCGGGTGATCCCTGCGCTGCCAACTCAGCACTACCGCGTGGACTGGGTCGCCGTGGGCTTGTCCGCGGTCGGCGTTTTTCTGATCGTTTTCGGCCTGCAGCAGGGCCAATCCGCGCAGTGGCAACCGTGGATTTTGACGATGATCGTCGCCGGGATCGGGTTCATGTCAGTGTTCATCTACCGGCAGTCGACCAATGCCGGCGAGCCGCTGATCCCGCCGCGCATCTTCAGACACCGCGACTTCACCGCGTCCACCCTCGGCGTGGCAGCGATGTCGTTCACGATGACGTCGATGACGTTGCCGGTGATGTTCTACGCGCAGGCGGTGTGCGGGCTGCCCCCGACCCGCGCGGCGCTGTTGACGGCGGCGATGGCGATCGTCAGTGGTTCCCTGGCTCCGATGGTGGGCCGGATCGTCGACAGATTACACCCGCGGCGCGTCATCGGATTCGGCTTCTCGGTGGTAGCGATCGGACTGACGTGGTTGTCGATAGAGATGTCTCCGTCAACGCCGGTGTGGCGGCTGACAGCGCCCTTCCTTGCCATGGGAATTGGTGTCGCATTTGTCTGGTCTCCTCTGGCTGCCAACGCAACTCGCAACCTACCGCCACATCTGGCCGGCGCGAGTTCGGGTGTGTACGACGCCACCCGTCAACTCGGGGCGGTGCTGGGAAGCGCCGGCATGGCGGCACTGATGACGTCGCGGATCTCCGCCGAGGTGCCGGTGACCCCCGGCAGTGCCCGGCCCGTGCCCGCGGCCGGGGGCGCGGGCTTGCTCCTGCCTGAACCCTTGCGTGAGCCGTTCTGCGCGGCGACGGCACAGTCGATGTGGCTGCCCGCGTCGGTTGCGTTGCTGGGTATCGCAGCAGCGCTGTTCATGGTCGGACTCGCCGCTCCGGACGCCACCCCACGGCCGGCTGGTGTGGGACCCGACATCCCGGCCTGACAACGTGGGTTCTGTCGCAGCAAGGCGGCCAGTAGGCTCGACCCAGGCGCGGCACACCCCGCGATGAAATGAATGAACCTCGTCGCACCGCCGTCCGCGCAGCCGATTTCGCGAGCGTCCAGTCGAATATGTCGACCTACCAACCGACCGCCGATGAGGTTTCGGCAGCGCGGTATCGGCGCGGTGAGGTTTCCAGCAACCGACGACGGGCGTCCGGTGGCGGTCATGCATCTGGACGGGACGTCGCCGGCCAAAGGGGCTTTGGGTGCGTCAATGCCTTCGAAAGCTATTGCTAAAGAAGGAATGCGGCGGATGTCTAAACCTTGTGGCAGGTGATCAAGCGACCTGCGCCGGGATGCGACTTCAGTGCCGAAACGAAATTGGTGACGGCAGCTCGCAGGCGTCGTTGGCTGATGTCATCGCAATAGTGCCTGAGTTGACGCCGAGACTGCCTAGCTACTGATCACCGACAACGTATTGCCATCGTTAGCGACGGCCGCGCCGGCAAATTCGCGTGACTAACGGCCCGGCGCGTTCCCGATGATCTCCACCCCGCTGCCGTTCCAGCGGAACTTCACCACGCTGTTGAAACCGACTCCGCTGTTGTATGTCAGCGCGACGGTATCCCCGGTGCTCTGGGCGGCGTCGATCCCGTTGAAGCCGTAGGTGTCCGGCACGCCCTGCGGGATGAACCGGCCCAGGTGGAACAACACCGCGCGCGTCGTCGGGTTGTCGCCGTTGGTGTTGGCCTGGATGATCACCGCCGAGAGCTGCGCGCACTCGTTGTAGTTGCCGGCCAGCGGTTCTGGGTTCCAAGGCTGTTGACTGCGCGGGTCGCGGGGCAGCTCGGAGACGACCTTGGCGATGGTGGGCGAGCCGAGATTGACCGCGCACGGGTCGGGTGGCGCCTCGCTGCTGGCCGGCGGGGCGACCGTGCCGGGTGGCGGGTTCGCCGGTCCCGCGGTCCTCGCCGCCGTCGGGGGTTTGGTGGCCTGCGGCGTCTTGGCGACCGTGGAGTCGCCCGAGCCGCATCCGGCTAACGTCGCCGCCGCCGCGACGGCAGCCATGGCCGTCAGAGGCGCGGCACGGCAGGGGAGCGTCCACACACCGGGCACCGTACCGCTATCGGGCACAGGGGTGCGGCAGACATGGCCGAGCGGACGGCACACTCTAGACTGCATCTCCTGATGGCAATCCCCGACGATCACCCTGAAACACCCCTCGCGACGTTCGCCGACCTGCAGATTCATCCTGATGTCGTACGCGCGATCGCTGCCGTCGGCTATGAATCGCCGACGGGAATCCAGGCTGCGACCATTCCGGCGCTGATGGCGGGTTCGGACGTGGTCGGTCTGGCGCAGACCGGGACCGGCAAGACGGCGGCTTTCGCGCTGCCGATCCTGTCCAAGATCGACACCACCAGCAAAGCCACCCAGGCGCTGGTCCTGGCGCCGACCCGGGAGCTGGCGCTGCAGGTTGCCGAGGCATTCGGCCGCTACGGTGCGCATCTCAAGCAGCTCAACGTGCTCCCGATCTACGGCGGGTCGTCCTACACCGTGCAGCTGGCCGGGCTGCGACGCGGGGCACACATCGTGGTGGGCACTCCCGGCCGCGTCATCGACCACCTGGATCGCGGAACCCTGGACCTGTCGGGAGTCGACTACCTGGTGCTCGATGAGGCCGACGAGATGCTCGCCATGGGCTTCGCCGAAGAAGTCGACCGCATCCTGTCCGAGACGCCGGAGTACAAACAGGTGGCCCTGTTTTCGGCGACCATGCCCCCGGCGATCCGCAAGATCACCAACAAGTATCTGCACGATCCGTTCGAAGTCGCGTCCAAAGCGAAATCCGCCACCGCCGAGAACATTTCACAGCGCTTTATCCAGGTGGCGGGCCCACGCAAGATGGACGCGCTGACGCGGGTGCTCGAGGTGGAGCAGTTCGAGGCCATGATCGTCTTCGTGCGCACCAAGCAGGCGACCGAGGAGGTCGCCGAAAAGTTGCGCGCCCGCGGCTTTTCCGCTGCTGCCATCAACGGTGACATCCCCCAGGGCCAACGGGAGCGGACCATCGCGGCCCTTAAAGAAGGCGGCTTGAAAGGGATCGACATCCTGGTCGCCACCGATGTCGCCGCCCGTGGGCTGGACGTCGAACGCATCTCGCACGTGCTCAACTACGACATTCCGCACGACACCGAGTCCTACGTGCACCGCATCGGGCGTACCGGCCGGGCGGGGCGGTCGGGAACCGCGCTGCTGTTCGTTTCTCCGCGCGAGCGCCACCTGCTCAAAGCGATCGAAAAGGCCACGCGGCAAACGCTCACCGAAACCGCGTTGCCCACCGTCGAGGACGTCAACGCGCAGCGCGTGGCCAAGTTCGCCGACTCGATCACCAGCGCACTCGCCGACCCGGGAATAGAACTGTTCCGCCGGCTGGTGGAGGACTACGAACGCGAACACGACGTCCCGATGGCCGATATCGCGGCGGCGTTGGCGTTGCAGTCCCGCGACGGCGAGGCATTCCTGTTGGCGCCGGATCCGCCGCCGGAGCGGCGCAAAGAGCGCAAGGAACGTGACGAGCACCGAGAACGCTCCGAAAAGCCAAGGCAAACAAGGCCTTTCACGACATACCGGGTCGACGTGGGCAAGCGGCACCGGATCGGCCCGGGCGCAATCGTCGGCGCCATCGCCAACGAGGGCGGTTTGCACCGCAGCGATTTCGGCCACATCGCCATCGGGCCCGACTTCTCCCTGGTCGAGCTCCCAGCGAAGTTGCCCGGTGCGACACTGAAAAAGCTGGAACAAACCCGCATTTCAGGTGTTCTGATCAACCTTCGGCCCGAGCGGCACACCGGAAAGACCGGCCGCCGGACACCGCCCGGTGGCGGCGGCAACCCACGCCGGAAGCGCGACGCATGACAATCTCAGAGGCCGAGGACGCTCAAGGCGGTCTCGAGCAGACCGCCGGCGTCGATCGGGTCGCGTCGCTGACCGGCGTGCGTGCGGTCGCCGCAATGCTGGTGGTAGGCACCCACGCGGCTTACACCACCGGCAAGTACACCCACGGCTACTGGGGTCTGGTCGGTGCGCGCATGGAGATCGGCGTCCCGATGTTCTTTGTGCTGTCCGGGTATCTGCTGTTCCGCCCGTGGGTCAAATCGGCGGCCACCGGCAGTCCCTGGCCGTCGGTGAGTCGTTATGCCCGCAATCGGGTGCGGCGCATCATGCCGGCCTACATCGTCACCGTGTTGATCGCCTACGTGCTGTACCACTACCGCGAGGCGGGACCCAACCCCGGGCACAGCTGGCTGGGGCTAGTTCGCAACCTCACGCTGACCCAGATCTACACCGATGGCTACCTCGGCAAATACCTGCACCAAGGGCTGACCCAGATGTGGAGCCTCGCAGTCGAGGCGGCCTTCTACGTGACGCTTCCGCTGCTGGCCTATGCGCTGCTGGTGTTGCTGAGCCGGCGGCGGTGGCAGCCGAAACTGGTGCTCGCGGCGCTGGCGGCGTTGGCGCTGGCCAGCCCCGGATGGCTGGTCCTGGTGCATATCGATCGGTTCTTTCCCGACGGCGCGCGGCTGTGGCTACCCACCTATCTGGCGTGGTTCCTGGGCGGCATGATGCTCACGGTGTTACAGCAGATGGGCGTGCGCTGCTACGCGTTCTTGGCCATTCCGCTCGCGCTCATCTGCTATTTCATCGTCTCCACTCCGATCGCCGGCGCCCCTACCACCTCGCCGGCATCGCTGCCCGAGGCGCTGTGGAAGACGGTGTTCTACGCGGTGATCGCCACGCTGGCGGTGGCGCCGTTGGCATTGGGCGATCACGGGTGGTATTCGCGGCTGCTGGCCAGCCGGCCGATGGTGTGGCTCGGCGAGATCTCCTACGAGATCTTCTTGATCCACCTGGTGACAATGGAATTCGCGATGGTCTACATCGTGCGCGCACACGTGTACACCGGCCCGATGCTGTACCTGTTCGTGGCCACCATGGTGGTGACCATCCCGCTGGCCTGGCTGTTGCACCGATTCACCCGGGTCAAGGCCGGGTAGTTGAGTTCCGGCGAGTCCGATGCGGCCCAGGGCGCAAGGCTGCATCCTCGCCTCACGCTGCTGGCGGTCTGCCTGGCCGTTTTCATGCTGCTGCTGGACATGACCATCGTGTCGGCCGCTCTTGCCGATATCCAGGCCTCGCTCGACGCCGAACTCAGCGGCCTGCAATGGGTGGTCGACGCGTACGCACTGCCGATGGCGGCGCTGCTCCTTACCGCAGCCACCCTGGGGGACCGACTGGGACGACGACGGCTCTACCTGGGCGGCCTGGTGGTGTTCACGCTGGCTTCGGCCGGCTGTGCACTGGCCGGCAGCATCGAAGCACTCAACGCGTGCCGGGCGCTGCAGGGGGCGGGCGGGGCGGTGCTGCTCGGTGTCTCGTTGCCGATGGTGGCGGCGGCGTTCCCGGAACAACGCGGCCGAGGCGTCGCGATCGCGATCTACGGCGCCGTGATGGGCGCCGGCGCCGCCGTCGGGCCGCTAGTCGGTGGGGCGCTGGTCGGTGCCTTCGGCTGGGAGTCGATCTTTCTGATCAACCTGCCCATCGGGGCGGTGGCCCTGGCGATCACGGTGCGGTTCGTTCCGGAAAGCCTTGCCGCGCAGGACCGCTCGCTCGATCTGGTCGGTACGTCGATCTTGTCCGCCGCATTGTTCGCGGGCGTGTACGTGTTGATCGAGGGCAATCAGTTGGGTTGGACGAGCACAGCGATCCTGGCACTGGGCGCATTGAGCGTGTCGGGCCTGCTGATGTTCGGTTGGTGGGAGGCGCGGGTAGGCGCACCCATGCTCGACCTGCGGGTGGTCCGGCGACCGGGGTTCGCCGGCGTATCCCTCGCGGCGTTCGCGGCGGCCGGAACACTGATCGCGTCGACCAACTATCTCGCGCTGTATCTGATGAACACGCTGGGTTACAGCCCATTTCAGGCGGGCGTGCGTGCGCTGCCGTTGACCGTCGCCTGCGTACTGGGCGCCCCGCTGGCCATGATCGGCGCGCGCTACTTTCCGGCCTGGATGTCGATACCTGCCGGTGTCGCCCTGATCGCGGCGGGGCTGTGGCTGATGACCGGCATCACGGCGGACACGCAATGGACCCACTTCATCGGCGGCTCGGTGGTCGCCGGCCTCGGCCTGGGCGGCCTGTTCGCCTTGACTTCCGACATTGCACTGCAATTCGTACCGGTCGCGGATGCGGGAATGGCTACCGGCGCGGTGAGCACGGTGCGCCAGATCGGCATCCTGGCGGGAGTCGCCGGCCTGGGAGCGTTGTTCAGTCGGCAGGCGGCCGACGGCGCCCGGCAGGGGCTCGCCACCTTGCCCCTCGGCGCGGGAGCGCGTCGCACTCTCGTCGACCGCCTGTCGGCGGGCGCCGGTCTGCGAGTCCTCGATTACCTGCCGGACAACCTCAGGCCGGCGCTGCCTGCGATCGAGCGAGTCGCGCGGCAAGCCAGTGCCGACGGGATGCAGGCCGCCCTGCTGGCCGCTGCCGTTGCCGCAACGGTGTCTGCGATGGGGGCGACGGTGCTCATCGCGGTCGGCGCAGGCCGCCGCAGTGAGTCCGGGCCCGACGAAAATCGATGATTTGCTGACGGCCGGTGCTGGGTAACCTGGCGAATACCATGATGGGTGACGCGATCCTGATTCCTGCGACCGATGGCGGCCGCTACAGCATTGTGATTTCGACCGATCCCGCCGACGTCGAAGCCGCGCAACGGTTGCGATATCAGACTTTCGCCGAGGAACTGGGCGCGGCGCTGCCTCGGGCTACCCGGGGAACGCGGACGCAGGAGATGATCGATGTCGATCAGTTCGATCCGCACAGTGACCACGTGATCGCCAAGGACGACACGACCGGCCAGGTCGTCGGCTGCTGTCGGCTGCTGCCGCCCGACGGCGCGCGGGCGGCAGGAGGGATTTTCACCGACACCATCTTCGATATCGGCGGCCTGAACGACTTACGCCCGTCGCTAGTCGAAATCGGCCGGGCCAGTGTGCATTCCGCTCATCGCAACGGCGCGGTCATGGGTCTGCTCTGGGCTGGCATCATCCGTTATCAGGAACTCACCGGCCACGAATGGGGTATCGGCTGCCTGTCGGTGCGAATGGAGGCCGGTGGGCCGCGGGGCGCACTGGTGCGGGGTGTGCGGGACGTGGCCTTCGGCTCACATCTGGCGCCGCCGCAATACCGGGTCACTCCGCGAAACCCGGTGCAGGTGAACGGCTTGACCCTGACGGAGTTACCCGATCCCGGACGCGTGCGGCTGCCGCCCATGGTGCAGGGCTCGCTGCGGATCGGGGGCCTGATCTGTGGGGAACCCTCCTATGACGCCGACTTCGACATGGCTGATTTCGTCGTCCTGATCAAACGGGGAATGGTGCGTGAACGCTATCTGGAACGGTTGACGCGCGCTTATGCCCACGCCTGAACGAACGGATCTACTCGGCATCGGTTTCGGTCCATCCAACCTGGCATTGGGAATCGCTTTGGCAGAGCGAAAGATTCGCGCCGTTTTCGCCGAAGCGCAGCCGGAGTTCGGATGGCACCGGGGCATGCTGCTAACCGGTACGCGAATGCAGGTGCCCTTTCTCAAGGACCTGGTCACGTTGCGAAACACCCAGAGCAAGTTCACATTTCTCAATTACCTGAGTGAGCGCGGACGGCTCGTCGAGTTCATCGGTCGCCATACCCTGTTTCCCAGCCGCATGGAATTCCACGATTATCTCGAATGGGTGGCCGCCGGGGTCGGAGCCGATGTCCGTTATGGCCGGCGGGTGACCGAGGTGACGCCCGGTGAACCGGGGTTCGTGGTGCGCACGGATTCCGACTGGTCGATCCAGGCGGGCGCTTTGGTCATCGGTACCGGGCTGCACCCTGTGCTGCCGCACGGGAGGGTCGAAACCGACAGGCAGTGGCACAGCCACGGCCTGCTGCATCGGCTGGCCGCGATGAACTCGTCGAGCCCACAGCGATTCGTCGTCGTGGGTGCGGGACAGAGTGCGGCAGAGGTGGTCGGTTTTCTGCACCACCGTTACCCCGCCGCGGAGGTGCATGCGGTCTTCGCCCGGTACGGCTACAGCGTGGCCGACGACAATCCCTACGCGAACCGGATTTTCGATCCGTCAGCGGTCGACGACTTCTACGCCGCGGACCGGACTTTTCGGCAACGACTGCTCGACTACCACCGGTCGACCAACTATTCGGTGGTGGACCCTGAACTGATCGATGATCTCTATTCGCGCGAGTACGCCGAACGGGTTGCCGGCCGGCGCCGGCTGTTCATCGACAACGCTTCAGAGGTGACCGCCACCGAAGAACATTCCGATGGCGTGCGGGTGACGCTCACGCACCTGGTGGACCACTCCCGGCAGATCCTGGATTGCGATGCCGTCGTCTACGCGACGGGTTATGCGCCACTGGATATCCGCTGCTTTCTGGGCGCCCTCGCCGATTCGTATGAATTCGACTCGGACGGCAGGCCGTCCGTGACGCGCGATTACCGTTTGGTGCGCGGGCCGACGGCACCCGGCGACATCTACCTCAACGGCTCGGTGGAACACACGCATGGCCTGGCGTCGACCCTGTTGTCCAATGTGGCCGTGCGCGCCGGGGAGATCGCTGCCGATCTTGCGTCGCGTCACGACCCGGCGCGGCTGCCGGCGACAGATCCGCCGCCCGGCCCGGCCACCTGACGGCCAGGTCGTTCCACAACCCGGGGCATCGGGAATCCGACTCGTTGCCGGAACAAGTGCCGACAAAACCATGGCGCGGCCCGTATTCAGCTGCTAGAACGAATCGTGGCGGAAGAGGAACTCCACCTCGCCTGTCTGCAAGCGCTGCTGGAACTTTCTATGCGGGCTCCAATATCGACGGGAACGACGTCATGACGAGTTCGACCGCACCCGCGACCGCTGTCGGTGGTGGATTGCCCTCCACGCCAATCAGTTCGGTACGCCAAACCGTCATCTTCGCCGCGCTCGCGCTCGGGGTGGTGATTGCGGCAATGGACCAGGCCATGGTGGTGCCCGCACTGCCCACGATCGTGGCGGACCTGGGCAACGCCGGACAGCAATCTTGGGCCGTCGCGGCCTATCTGCTCGGCGGCATCGTCGTCGTCCCGGCGGCGGGCAAGCTCGGCGATTTGCTGGGACGTAAACGGGTGCTGCAGAGTGCCGTCGTGGTGTTCCTGGTCGGCTCGGTGTTGTGCGCGTCTGCCGCAACGATGACGATGCTGGCAGTCTCCCGCACGGTTCAGGGCATCGGCGCGGGCGCCACGTCAGTCACGGCCGCCGCCCTGGTCGGCGAGGTGTTTCCACTGCGCAGCCGCGGCAGCTACCAAGGCACTTTGGGAGCCGTATTCGGGGTCGGCACGGTCGCCGGCCCACTGTTGGGCGGCCTGTTCACCGACTTCCTCAGTTGGCGCTGGGCGTTCTGGGTCAACGTCCCCACCTCCATCCTGGTTCTCGGCGTGGCCGCCGCGGCTATTCCCGCGTTGCCGCGACGCCCCAAACCGGCGATCGACTATGTCGGGATAGTCCTGATCGGCCTGGCCACCACAGCTTTGATCATGGCTGCGAGTTGGGGTGGGACCACCTACCGGTGGGACTCGGTGCCGATCCTCGCGCTGTTTGCCACCGCCGCGGTGGGGCTGCTGGCGTTCGTCTGGGTGGAGAGGCGGGCCACGGCCGGGATCTTGCCGCCCCGGCTGTTTCGCAGCTCGGTCTTCTCTGTGTGTTCCGTGCTGTCGTTGCTCGTCGGGTTCGCGATGCTGGGCGCGCTGACGTTCGTGCCCATGTACTTGCGCTACGTCGACGGTGTCTCGGCGACCACCTCGGGTCTGCGCACGCTGCCCATGGTGGTCGGGCTGCTGACCACCTCGCTGGCCGCAGGCATTCTGGTCGGCCGGACCGGACGGTACAAGATCTTCCCGGTCGCGGGAATGGCGTTGATGGCCGTCGGATTCCTGCTGATGGCACGAATGGACGAGGCGACTCCATGGCTGGTGCAATCGATCTACCTCATCATCCTGGGCGCCGGGATCGGTTTCGCCATGCAGGTGCTCATCCTCATCGTGCAGAACACCGCCTGTTTCGAGGACCTCGGTGTGGCCACCTCAGGCGTAACGTTCTTCCGTCTGGTCGGCGGTGCTTTCGGAGCCGCGATATTCGGCGCACTGTTCGCGAATTTCCTTCAGCGGCGGGTGGGTTCGGCGTTGAAGTCCACCGGCGTGCCCGCCGAGGTGATGCATTCGCCGACGGCTTTGCATCGTCTCCCGCAGAACGTGGCCACCGTGATAGTGCGGGCGTACGCCGGTTCCCTGGCGCAGGTGTTTCTCTGCGCGGCCTTTGTCGCTTTGGTGGGGTTCGTCTTCGCGCTGTTCCTGCGTGAGGCCCCGCTCACCGGAATCCACGACAGCCCGACCTGCCTGGGCGACGGGTTTGCCGTGCCGCGGAACAAATCACCGGAAGACGTCTTGGAAATCGCGGTCGGGCATCTGCTGGCCGAGGCGCCCACGGTGCGCTTGGACGAGATGACCCGGCAGCCCGACTGCGAGCTGGACATCGCCGGGCTGTGGGCAGTGCTTCGGACATATCAACGCGAGCGGACATCGGGTACCGCGCGGCTCACCGAAATCGCCAGACATTTCCACCTGCCCTATCAAGTGCTCGAACCGGTCTTCGATCGACTGGTGCAGACCGGTTACGTGTCTCGCGACGGCGACCAGATTTCGCTCACCCCGGATGGCCTGCGACAGGTCGACTTCGTGGCTGGCGTCATCCGCCGGTGGGTGGTCGACAACCTGACCCCGCCTGCCGGTTTCGCTCACGGCGACCAGGATTTCGAGGCGGCTCTACAACGGATCACGGATAAGGTGCTGATACAACGCGACTGGTATCAAGACCTCGACGAGTTGACCGAACCCGACAGCCTCACCGGTGCGCGCTAGCGTGCCGGCCGCAATGCCGAACGTTATCCGGCCCCGGAGAGTTGTCCGGTTTCCAGCCAGTGGGCGCACTGCGCGCCGAGCTTCTGCACGGCAACCCGGTCGAAGCGCGCAATCTGCGCCGCCGTGAGTTCGCTGCGGTAGTCCCGGTTGGGACCTTTGTGAAAGAAGGCTTTAGGGCTGGACATGTGTTCCCCGTTGAACGGAGCCATCTTCTCCGCCCGACCACTCATGTAGTCGAACGAGCAATGCTCGGCGATCAGATCGATGTCCAGCGAACCTGGGTCGATGTCCAAAAACTCTGCCAGACGGGCGATTTGACCCGTCAAGTCGTCTTTGAGCTCCCGATAGTGCAACAGCAGCACGTTCGGCTCGTCGCGCAGCTCCCACCATGACTTCACCAGGTCGAACAGGTCACCGCAGCCACAGCCGCCCGTGTCGAGCCACAGATCGAAGAATGTCTGCATGTCCGGGGGGACGACCAAGGGTGCCGAACTGCCCGACCACTGAGCGTGAACCTCGTTGATCTTCGCCATCGTCGATTCGGAGTAGTTCGACAACATGTTGTGAAAGCTGATCCCGGAGTCCTTGCCGTTCCTGCCGACGAACACGTACCTGGCCTCTTGGGCGATCGGGAGGGCATCGGCTAGCAGATGCGATTTGACCACGCGCCTGCAGCCGGCGTCGCGCTGCTGCCCGAGCACGTCGAGCATCCCCGCATGGTCACCCCAACTGGAATCCAGCCAGGGCGAGGTGTCGGACAGGCTGCCGTCGTTCTCGGCCCCGTTACGCAGGATCTGCTGAATTATCCGCTGGGTCCAGGTCGTGCCCGACTTGACCGGCGTGGCGATGACGATGTCACCTTCGACGAAGCCGCCCTGGGCCAGGAAGTCGTGCCACACCAGAGAATTGGACAAATAGTCCCGCACGACTCTGGTCGGAGCAATCAACGGTTTCGTCATCGCAAACCCTGCTCTCTGCCGTACACGCCCGAAGTGAGTACGCCTGCCGCGCGATATTGTACGGCTTGGCCGGGTGTTTAACTACAGGCCGAAACCGGCGTCACCACGGGGACGACGAACTCCTCGATCATCGCCCGCTCGTCGTCCTCGTCTCGCCCGGGGAACATCAGCATCGAGATGATCACCCGCACCGCCCAGCGTGCGCGGCGTTCGATGGCGGCCGGCTCGTCGGGCGCCAGCGAGCCGAGGAAGCCGGCGGCCAGGGCGGTGATCACTTCGGACTGACCGGCCAGTTCGCCCCCGATCGGCAATCGGGCAGAGCCGAACCATGCTGCCAGTGCCGGGTTTTCGCGAACCATCCGCAACGTGGCGGTGACGCCGGCGATCAGTCTTTGGCGTGGGTCCTCGATGCGGTCGATCAGCCGCAGGATCTCGGCGCCCAATCGGTGTGTCTCACGGTGTACATAGGCGGTGCGCAAGGATTCCCGGCTGTCGAAGTAGCGGTACAGCGTTGCGCGCGAACAGCCGGCGGCTCTGGCGATGTCGTTCATGCCGACCGACGCCGGATCGTGCGCGGTGAACAGTCGCTCGGCGGCGTCGAGGATCCGGTCCGCGGCGACCTCGCTACGGCGTTCACCCAGCCAGTCGTCGGCCATCAGGACGGCACCCGAACCGGCACCGACAACGGGCGCCGTACGTAGTGACCGCCGGACCACACCACGCTGGCCACGTCGACCTCGAAGCCGGGGCATCGACTTAACAGCTCACCGAGTGCCACCCGGGATTGCATCCGCGCAGCCGCCGACCCCAGGCAGTGGTGTGCGCCGTGGCTGAAGGTCAGGATGTTGCGTGGCCGGCGCGTGACATCGAGTTCGCCTGCGTCGTGGCCGTATTGGCGCTCGTCGCGGTTGGCCGACCCGTAGAGCAGCAGCACCCGGCGACCGGCCGGGATGGTGGTGTTCTCGATCGTCACGTCGTGGGTCACCGTGCGGGCCAGTCCCTGCACCGGCGAGGTGAGTCGCAGCAGTTCTTCGACCGCGTCCGGGATGAGGCCGGGATCAGCTATCAGCAGCTGACGCTGATCGGGTCGCTGGTGCAGCAACGGCATTGAGCCGCCCAGCATTCCGGTCACCGTGTCGTTGCCTCCGGTGACCATGGTGAAGGTGAACCCCAGGATGGACAGGATGCCGGAGATATCACCGTCGGCGCCCAGCCCGGCCGCCACCAGGTGCGAAATCGTGTCGTCCGCGGGTTCGGTGCGGCGTCGCTCGATCAGTGCAGTGAAGTACGCCATCATCGTCCCCACCGCGTCGCCGACCGTTTCCAGCGCGCTGGCAATGCCGCCCTCGGCCGTGTTGGCCGCGACGATAGCCTGGGTCCAGCCGTCGAATTGATCCCAGTCCTCTTCGGGGACACCGAGATAGTGCGCGACGACCATTGACGGCAACGGCTTGAAGAGTTCGGTGACGATGTCGCCCTCGCCGCGCGCCCGGATCTTCTCGATGCGCTCGACGACGAACTCGCGCACCTTGGGTTCGACGGCCTCCACCTGCCGCGGCGTGAAACCGCGCGACACCAGCTTGCGGAACTGCGTGTGTACCGGCGGATCCTGCATCACCATCGGCGGATTGTCCCGCAACCCGATCATGTCCAGATCGCCGTAGTTGACGGTGAGTCCCTGTGCCGAGGAGAACGTCTCGTGGTCACGGGCGGCCGCCCAGACGTCGGCGTGGCGGGACAGCACGTAGTAGTCGTCGTCGGGCCGTCCCGGCGGCACGACGTGATGCACCGGGTCGCGGTCACGCAGCGCTCGGTACATCGGCCACGGGTTCGCCCAGCTCTGCGGGGTGGCCAACACGAATGTCGGCGGGGCTTCATGAGACATAACCGCGGTCATGTCTTATTCGTACGACACCGGCCTGAAGGTGTCAAGCACCGGGTGTGAAATCGACGATCCTACGCCGTGTTGACGTCACAGGATTTCCCACCCGGCGGGGGAGGAGGAGCGGCTAGATGCCGGCGCCGGGGTTCAGGATGCCGTCGGGGTCGAGGGCCGCCTTGATGCGCCGATTCACCCGCGTGCGCCCAGGTTAGGGGTTACCGCCGCGCGATCTCGCGGGGCCGTCCGGGTGCAGCCACAGAGCTCGACATGCACCGCTGGAATCTGCAGATGTGATTATCAGACACGCGTAGAGTCTCGCAACGGTCGTGAACTGTTGGTGCCGTCGAACTTCCTGGGAGCCGGAATGTCTTTCTTGATCGCTGAACCCGGGGCTCTTGCGGCGGCGTCCGCGGATCTGAACGGGCTGGGCGCGGCGATCAATCGAGCCAACGCGACAGTCGCAGCCTCAACGACCCAAGTGTTGCCCGCAGCCGCCGACGAGGTCTCTGCCTCGATAGCGCGGTTGTTCGGTGAGTTCGCTGATGATTATCGGTCGATCAGCGCGCAGGTTGGTTACCCTAACCTAAGTCGTCGGCTACGACGAAGGGTGAGGATGAGCGAACACAAGACGTCTCGAGGCTTTGCGGGAGCAGTGCTCAAGCTACTTCGGGCGGGCGATTATCGGCTCACTGTCACCGGTCGGCGAGAGATCAGCCCCCACTACCATCGATTGAGCTTCGATGCGGGTGGTCTGCTCGCCGCCAACGAGGTGCATCCCACCATGTGGATACGGCTTTGGTTCGCCGACGGCGACAGATCGCATCAACGCGGTTACACGGTGGTCGACCCCGATCCCGACGCCGACACCTTCGACATCGAGTTCGCGCTGCACGACGGCATCGCGTCGAACTGGGCGAGAGCGGCCCAACCCGGCGACACCATCGAGGCGACCGTGATGGGCAGCAAGTTCGCGCTCCCTGAACCGCGCCCGATCGGGTACATCATCGTCGGCGACTGCGCCTCGCTGCCCGCCATCAACTCGCTACTGACAGCCATCGGCGATGCTCCCGCACAGATCTTCCTCGAGGCCGGCTGCGCCGACGACAAACACCTTCCAGTCGCCCGCGACACCGATGTCACCTGGGTGAACCGCCAGGGCGAGGCGCTCCTGGAGGCGGTGCGGTCGGCGGATGTCGACGGAGGCGGCTGTTTCGGTTGGGTGGCCTGCGACAGCCGAACTACCCGCTCGGTCGTCAAGGTGCTACGGGACAACTTCGGAATTCCGCGCAAATCAATTAAGTCGCAGGCTTATTGGGTGGCCTGATCGGCGTGAACTGTCCTGCTGTACATCATCTGTGTGGTATTCGAAAGACATCGGATTTCGCCTACCTGAGAAGGCGTGCACATGAACAAACCAGACGCGGCCGGTTTCGATCGTACGCAGCTGCCGCTTCCTGACACACCGAGTGGCGGTCAGGCCGGTCCTACCATTGCTGAGTCGGTGATGCCGACCATTGCCCCCATCCGGCCCCCGCACGGCGCACCCAATGTGGTCATCGTCTTGCTCGATGATGTGGGGTTTGGAGCCACCGCGACCTTCGGTGGTCCGGTTCCGTCCCCCACCGGTGACATGCTGGCGCGGGAAGGTCTGCGCTACAACCGATTTCATACCACCGCGCTGTGTTCACCAACGCGGGCGGCGTTGCTCACGGGTCGGAACCATCACGTCGTCAACACCGGCAACATCACCGAGTGGGCCACCGGCTACGACGGCTACAACAGCATCATCCCGAAATCGGCCGCCACCATTGCCGAGACGTTGCGGCTCAACGGCTACAGCACCGCAGCGTTCGGCAAGTGGCACAACACTCCGGTGTGGGAGGTCAGCCCCACCGGTCCATTTGACCGGTGGCCCACCGGTATGGGCTTCGAGGAGTTCTACGGCTTCATGGGAGGAGAAGCGCATCAATATAATCCGGGTTTGTACCACGGCACGGTGCCGGTCGAACGTCCCGAGGACGTCGAGGGCTACCACCTGACGACCGACCTCGCCGACCGGATGATCGAATGGGTACGTCGGCAGCGAGCCATCTCGCCAGATCGGCCCTTTTTCGTCTACTGGGCGCCTGGGGCGACCCACGCACCGCACCATGTCTCGCCAGAGTGGAGCCAGCCCTTCCGGGGCCGATTCGACTCGGGCTGGGACAGCGTTCGCGAGGAGATCTTCGCTCGCCAAAAACAACTGGGAGTGATCCCCGCCGACGCCGTGTTGACCGCGCGCCACGATTCGATCCCCGCGTGGGACTCTGTCTCGCCAGACAGGCGGCGCATCGCGGCCAGGCTCATGGAGATCTACGCCGGGTTCCTCGCCCACACCGACCATGAGATCGGGCGGATGGTCATGGCTCTCAAGGACATGGGCGAATGGGACAACACCTTGTTCATCTACGTCATCGGTGACAACGGGGCTGCCCCGGCCGGGGGAATCGACGGCGTCTTCAACGAGATGGTGGCACTCAACGGACTACAAGAAGACGTCACCGTCGTGCTGTCGAGAATGGACGATTTCGGCGGCCCGAAGGCCAGCAACGAGTATCCGGTCGGATTCGCCTGGTCGATGTGCACGCCGTTCCAGTTCACCAAGCAGTTCGCCAGCCACTTCGGCGGCACCCGCAACCCGATGATCGTGACCTGGCCCCAGCGGATCACCGACGGGGGCGGACTGCGCTGCCAATTTCACCACGTCGTCGACATCGCCCCGACAGTGCTGGAAGTCGCAGGCATCCCGCAACCCACGATTGTCAACGGTGCGGTCCAAAAGCCCTACGACGGCATCAGCTTCGCGTACACGTTCGACAGTGCCGCGGCGGAGGACCGTCGTCGCACCCAGTATTTCGAGATACAAGGGACTCGGGGGATCTACCACGAGGACTGGATCGCTTGCACCTATCACGCCAAGATCCAGTGGAGGAAATCCGAACTGCCGGCTTTCTCCGATGACCGCTGGGAGCTATACGACCTACGCAGCGACTTCAGCCAGGCCACCGACCTTGCTGCGGAGCACCCCGACAAGCTCGTCGAACTGAAGGCATTGTTCGAAGCCGAAGCCGCCAGAAACAATGTCTTTCCGATCGATGACCGGGGACCGATCCGCGCGATGGGTGCCCGACCCACGATTCTGGGTGAGCGTTCGTCGATCTCATTCGGGCAAGGCGCAATCCGAATGCCCGAGGACATCATCCGCAGCACGTTCAACCGGTCGTATTCCATCACTGCGACTGTCGACACCCCCGGCGGTGCGGCGGTAGCCGGCGTTCTGTTGGCCGCGGGCGGACACTTCGCGGGACTGTCGCTGTACGTGATGGAGGGACAGCCGGCCTTCACCTACAACTATTTCGGCACCGACTACACCACCATCACCGCAGCTGAGGTGTTGCCCGCCGGCGTGGCCACGGTCGAGATCCAATTCGACTACGACGGTGGCGGTTTGGGAAAAGGCGGTGTTGCTAGGCTGCTGCTCGATGGCCGCCAGGTCGGTTCCGCACGCATCGAACGCACCGTGCCATTCGGTTTTAGCGCCGACGAGGGACTCGATATCGGCATGGATGGCGGAACCCCCGCGGCGGACACCTATGACGGCACGTTCGCGTTCAACAGCAACATCAACGAGGTGACGATCCAGCTCCGGTGATGCCGATTCATCTTCATCGCAGTGCTCTCGATGTCGGCCTCGAATACTCGATGTCGGCAGTGGACATCTGGATCAACTTCGTGTCTGCTCTGATCCGGGGCTGGGTGGTCGACACCTGACTTTGCCGGCTTCGCCGACGACGCCGGAGAGTTCGACGCCGCTCTGCAGCGGATAGCGGATGATGTTCTGATTCAACGTGATTGGTTTCGAGGCTGCAAAGAGCTACCAGAGCCCGCCGATTTCGCCGCCGCCCGCTAATTCGCCCGTTACCAGCCAGTGCGCCCACTGGCTGCCCAGCTTCTGTACGGCGACATGGTCGAAGCGCGCAACCTGCTCCGCCTCGAGCTCGCTGCGGCAATCACGCGTGGGCCCCTTGTGGAAGAAGGCTTGGGCGCTGGACATGTGTGCTCCGCTGAACGGAGCCATCTCGTCTGCGTGGCCGCTTGTAATCGAACGAGCAATGCTCGGCGATGACGTCCATGTCCAGCGAGGCAGGGTCGATCCCGATGAACTCCGCGAGCCAGGTGATTTGTCCATGCACGTCGTCGGCGAGCCGGCGGTAGTGCAGCAGCACATTCGGTTCGTCGCGCAGTTCCCGATCGGCAACCGGGGGCACCGCCGATGGCTGTCAACGCAACAGAGTGCTGCAGACCAGAGATCAGCCGCTGTAGGCATGATTGCCGCCAAACCAGGCGTACCGCCGGTTGGACAACCACAGTTCGGTCTGACCTGGGTTTCCCGCGATAGCAAACCTAGCTCCGGCTCAGAGGCTCCGCAGGAGTCAATATGGTCGATTTCGTCCTAATTTGCGTTCTTTAAGTGATACTGGCCCCGTTCGGAATGGGAGTCGACCCAGAGCAGTCGTTCTGGCGTCATCGTCAGTGGCGGGAGCCGCAGATGTCTTTTGTCATCACATCGCCCGAAACGTTGGCCGCCGCGTCGTCGAACCTGGCCGGAATCGGGTCGGCGGTTCAGTCGGCCAGCGCGGCCGCGGCGGGTTCGACGACCACGTTGGCGGCCGCAGCCGCCGATGAAGTGTCGGCAGCGATCGCGGCGTTGTTCGGCACGCATGGCCAAGAGTTCCAAGAGCTCGGTAACCAGGCGGCGCTGTTCCATCAGCGATTCGTGCAGACGTTGAACTCCGGTGGCGCGGCGTACGCGCTGGCTGAGGCCGCTGCCGCGACACCGCTGCAGACATTGGAGCAGGACATTCTGGCGGTGATCAACGCGCCCAGCCTGTTCTTGACGGGCCGTCCGCTGATCGGTGACGGCGCGAACGGAGCGGCGGGAACCGGGCAGAAGGGCGGCGACGGCGGCTGGCTTTATGGCAACGGCGGGGCCGGTGGGTCCGGGGTGGCCGGTACGGCCACCAGCACCGCGGGCGGAACCGGCGGGGCTGGCGGGTCGGCCGGCCTGATCGGCCGCGGCGGTGCCGGGGGCGCCGGCGGGGTTGGGTGGGCCGGCACGGGTGGCGCGAACGGCGGGACCGGCGGGTCCGGCGGCGCTGGTGGCGCCGGTGGGTGGCTTTGTGGCAACGGCGGCGCCGGCGGCGTCGGCGGGGCGGGTGGCGCGGGCGGCATCGGTGTCACCCCCGGCCTGGGACTGCAGGGCGGTGACGGAGGCGTCGGGGGTACCGGCGGCAATGGCGGCGCCGGGGGTGCCGGACGTGCGCTGTTCTCCAGCGGCGGGGCCGGTGGGTCCGGCGGGATCGGCGGGTCCGGAGGTACCGGCGGCACCGGCGGCGACGGCGTGCTGGGCACCTTCGCCGGCGGCGGTGACGGGGTTGGCGGCAACGCCGGCAACGGAGGAAGCGGTGGCGCTGCGGGTAACGGTGGGACCGGTGGCGGTGGCGGCTCCGGCGGGTGGTTCGGCTCCCTGGGAGGAAACGGTAGCGGCGGCAACGGCGGCAACGGCGGCAGCGCCGGAGTCGGCGGCACCGGTGGTACCGGCGCGACCGGCGACTTCACCTCCGCCCTCAGCATGGGTACCGGCGGTAACGGCGGTAACGGCGGCAACGCCGGCATCGCACACGCAACGGGCGGACTCGGCGGCGCGGCCGGCACCGGCGGCGCGCC